>JBHEMZ010000043.1:0-34229 GCA_046262315.1 Gaiellaceae bacterium | reverse complement strand
ACGCCGAGGGCGCTGATCAGGGGCGCGATTCGAGGCGCGTCCCTGAGCGGGCGGTACGCGAATCGCTCGATCACGACCCCGAGCAGGCCCGAGCACACCATCGCGGCCAGGAACATGAGGACGATCAGCGGCGCGAGCGCGATGCTCGGCGAGAGCGGTCCGCCGAGCAGCGTCAGGGCGCCGTAGCCGGCGAACGCTCCGATCATGTAGACGTCGCCGTGGGCGAAGTTCAGCAGCTTCAGGATCCCGTAGACCATCGAGTAGCCGAGCGCGATCAGCGCGTAGACGCTGCCGAGCGTGACGCCGTTCACGACGAGCTGGATGAAGATGTTCCAGTCGTCCCACGGGGCAAGCGCGAGCACTCTGCTGAGTCTAGGACACCCGGAGACGCGAGCGGCCCGCACGCAGGCGGGCCGCTCGCTGCACAGCGTCTACGGCGCCGTCGCTACTTGACGAAGACCGCCTGTCCGTTCTGGACCTTGAACAGGAAGAACTTCGCGGCCGCGACGTCCCCGCCGCGGAACGAGATCCGGTACCCGAGGATGCTCGGGAAGCGGACGAGGCGCACGCGGCGGAAAACCTCCGCGCGCGAGGCCTTGCCGTCCTTGCACGCCGCGTGGATCGCGAGCTGCGCGACCTGCATCGCGACGTACGTGGGCGGCCCGAACGTGGTGTTGAACTGCCCGAACTCGCGGACGTAGCCGGCCACGAGGGCCTTCGTCGCCTTGTCGGGGAAGCGCTTGAGGTCAGGCGCGAACGCCGAGAAGTACTGGTTGTTCGCCGTCTGGACCCACTCCTTCGCGTCGAGCCCGTCGGAGCCGAGCACGGTTGCGCTCTTCCCCTGCGTGCGCAGCTGCTGGTAGAAGGTCGCGGCCTGCGCCGCGAGCTGCCACGGCAGGAAGATCGCCTGGGTGTTCGCCGGGATGCGGGCGATCAGCGAGGAGAAGTCGTTCTGCTGCTGGTTGACCGACTCCCGACTGACCGTCGTCCCCGACCGCGCCTTCAGCAGCCGCTCGACGTCGCTCGCGAGCGGGACGCTGTACGACGACTGGTCGTCGATGATCCAGACGCGGCGGGCCTTCAGCGTGTCGTAGATGAAGCCGGCGTCCGTGGCGGCCTGCGCCCGGTCGTTGCCGACGACGCGGAAGAAGTTCGTGATGCGGTTCTGGCCGACCGTAAGGTCGGTCCGGGTCGCCGAGCCCGAGATGTACGCGAGGCTCTTCGACCGGAACGTGGCGGCCACGGAGAGGATCTCCTGGCTGCCGGCGGGGCCGACGACCGCGAGGACGCGCGGATCCGCGGCGAGCTGGACGGCGCGGGTCGACGCCTGGCGGGCGTCGAGCTGCGTGTCACGCTCGATGACCCGGATCTTCAGGCGCTGGCCCGCAGCGCGGTTGTTCCGGCGGTTCGCGTAGCGGCCCCACTTGAGCTGCTCCTGGCCGATCGACGCGGCCGGGCCGGTGAACGGGCCGAGGAAGCCGATGCGCGGGCCGCGCCGGCCGAGACACTTGATCACGGCGTTGGCGGACGCCGAGGCGGGCGCGGCGGTCGCCGTGCTCGCGGCGGGCTTCGCCTGCCCGATCGTGCTCGCGACGGCCGCTACGAGCACGACCGACGCGAGGGTGAGAAGCTTCTTCACTGATCCTCCTTCGCTTGGGACTCCAACGTGTTAGACGTCGTATTCCCGGGGCTTCGCCGCCGCGTAATCGAAACCTTACGCGATGTTAACGAGGCGCGGCGCGCGCGACGCGGGGTCCCCGGCGGGATGGAAGACGCCGAGCACGCGCATCGGCTCCTCGCCGGTGTTCTCGAGGCAGTGCTCGACGAGGGGTGGGAGATGGATGCACGACCCCCGCGCGATCGGCGTGCTGCCTGCGCCGAGGTGCAGGAGGCCCGCGCCCTCGACGACGTAGATCACCTCGTCGTAGCTATGGCTGTGCAACGGAGCGCGACCCGGCGGGATGACGCCGACGAACTGGGTCACGTCGTAGCAACCGACCTCGGCGTCGACGAGGTAGCGGAACTCGCGGTTCGGGCTGGCGGGCAGCGAGGGACGCTCGGCCCAGCGCACGGTGCGGCGGCCGTCAGTCGAGGCCGCAGGACCCTCCTGCGGCGCAGTCACGCTGATCAGGACAAGCTCGCCGTCGCCGGTGCTCTCGACCTCGTACGTTTCGCCGGCGGCGACGAAGGCGCCGGTGTCCGGTTCGAGCTCGTGGGCCGTGTCCGCAAGGTGCAGCCGGCCGCGTCCTGACGCGACGTACAGAACCTCCTGTCGGTTTGCGGAACCGCGTGGCCTCGAGCGGCCGGGGCCGAAGCGGATCACGCGCTGCTCGAGCTGCTCGCAGCCGCAGGCCGCGTTGATCGTCAGCCGGGTCGACGCCGTGTCAACCAGCTCGGACGTGGCGGCGACCACCTCCTCGTCGACGACGTAGCCCTGCACCGCGGAGGAAGTGTGGCAGAACGACTGGCAGAGAGCGTGTCAGCCCCGGACGGCCAGACGGTCGAGCGCCTCGACGACAGCGCTCAGCCGGCGGCCCTCGTCCGTGAGCCGGTACTCGACGCGAGGAGGGCGGGCATCGACCACGAGCCGCTCGAGCACGCCGGCCCGTTCTAGCTCTAAGAGCCGGACGGCGAGCGTCCGCGGCGGGATGCGGCCGACCGCCCGCAGAAACTCGTTGAACCTCACGGCGCCCGAGTGGGCGGCGTAGAGGATCGACAGCAGCCAGCGGCGCTCGAGCAAAGCGGCCGCACGGCGAACCTGCTCGGGGACAGGTGCGCAGTGGTTGCACCGGTTGGTCATCGCTCGCCACGACGCTGTCGCGTCGTGTAGAGGGACAGTCCCTTCAGGGACTGTCCCTTCGGGCTTCGGTACCTGTCGTTGCGGACGGGACAGTCCCCGTCCGGGGACAGTCCCTTCGGCGGGCTCACGCCGCCCTCGCGAGCGGGGCGGGCTCGAGGGCCAGCTCGAGCACCTCACCGAGCGTCATGACGGGATGGAACGTCATCTCCTCCCGGACGTCCGCGGGCACGTCGTCGAGATCGGCGCGGTTGCGCTCCGGCAGGATCACCTCACGTAGGCCGGCGGCGTGCGCTGCGAGCACCTTCTGCTTGAGCCCGCCGATCGGCAGCACACGGCCCTGGAGCGTCACCTCGCCGGTCATGCCGACTGTGTGCCGCACCGCGCGGCCGGACAGGAGCGAGGCGAGCGCGGTGGTCATCGCCACGCCGGCGCTCGGGCCGTCCTTCGGGATCGCGCCGGCAGGCACGTGCACGTGGAACGTGCGGTCCTCGAAGCTGTCCTCGGGGACGCCGAGCTCGTCGGCGTGCGAGCGTACGTAGGAGACCGCAATCCGCGCAGACTCCTTCATCACGTCGCCGAGCTGGCCGGTGAGGGTGAGCTCGCCCGAGCCGGGCATGTCGGTGGCCTCGATGAAGAGGATCTCGCCGCCTGTGCCCGTGACCGCGAGCCCGGTCGCCACACCCGGTACCGCTGTCCGCTCCGCCGCCTCCTGCCAGAACTTCTGCCGGCCGAGGGCGTCTCGCACGGCGTCCACGCCGATGGCGACCGGCGGCTCGGCCTGGCGTGAGGCGATGCGTGTCGCCGTCTTGCGCAGGATCGTGCCGAGCTCCCGCTCGAGGTTGCGGACACCCGCCTCGCGCGTGTATTCGGCGACGACCGTCTGGAGCGCGTCGTCGCCGAGCGTGACCTCTTCGGGGTGCAGGCCGTTGCGCTCGCGCTGGCGCGGCCACAGGTAGCCGCGCGCAATGGCGGCCTTCTCGTCGACCGTGTAGCCGTCGAAGCGAATCACCTCCATGCGGTCGAGCAGCGGGCCTGGGATCGTCTCGGCGATGTTTGCCGTCGCGATGAAGAAGACGCCGGAGAGGTCGAGCTCGACGTCGAGGTAGTGGTCGCGGAACGAGTGATTCTGCGCGGGGTCGAGCACCTCGAGCAACGCGGACGAGGGGTCGCCGCGCCAGTCGGCGCCGACCTTGTCGACCTCGTCGAGCATGATCACGGGGTTCATCGTCCCGGCGTCGCGCAGCGCGCGCACGAGCCGCCCGGGCAGGGCACCGATGTACGTGCGCCGATGGCCGCGGATCTCCGCCTCGTCACGCACGCCGCCGAGCGACATGCGCACGAACTCCCGACCGAGGGCGCGTGCGACCGACTCGCCGATGGACGTCTTGCCCGTGCCGGGCGGCCCGATCAGCGTGAGGATCGCGCCGGAGCGCCAGTCGGCCTCGATGCCACGCTCCTCGCGCAGCTTGCGCACAGCCAGGTACTCGACGATCCGGTTCTTGACGTCGTCGAGGCCGGCATGGTCGGCGTCGAGGATCTCGCGCGCGTGCACCGGATCGAGCGTCTCCTGCGAGCGCTCCGACCACGGCACCGCGATCAGCCAGTCGAGGTACGAGCGGATCATGGATCCCTCGCCCGAGGCGTCGCCCATGCGCTCGAGCCGCCCGAGCTCGCGCTCGGCCTGCTCGCGCACCTCGTCCGGCATGCCGGCCTCCTCGATTTTCGCCCGATACTCCTCGACGACTGTGCCCTCGTCCTCGCCGAGCTCCTTGCGGATCGACTCCATCTGCTTGCGCAGGATGTACTCGCGCTGCTGCTTGTTCGCACCAGACTCGACGTCGTCGCGGATCCGCTTGCGCACCTGCATCTCCGCCAGGCGGTCGCGCTGCAGGCGTACGGCCAGCTCCAGCCGCTCGACGACGTCGAGCGCTTCGAGCAGCTCGACCTTCTGCTCGAAGGTCAGGTCGGGGGAGTAGCCGGCGGTATCGGCGAGCGCGCCCGGCTCGGTGATCGAGCGGACGAAGCTGGAGATGCGGCCGTCGTCGCCGCGGAGTTCGAGGATCTCCTCGACCACGGCGCGGTACTCCTGCTCGAGCTCGCGTGTGCGGCTCGGCGGCGGCGTCTCGTCGGGGCGCTCCTCGATCTCCGCACGCAGGCGTCCGGAGGCGTCGGTCTCGGCGGCCCCGATGGCGGCGCGGTGCAGGCCGTTCAGCGCGACCGCGCGCACTCCTCCGGGGAGGCGGACGCGGTCGAGCACCTCCGCCACGGTGCCTACGCCGGCGTACTCGTGCTTGTGGCGGGGGACGAGCAGCACGCGTCCCTCGTCGCCGGCGTCGACCGTCAGGGTGACCGTCATGTTGGGGAAGACGACAGTGTCCTCCAGCGGAACAAGCAGCAGCTTGCCCAAAGTCACACTTCCTCTCTAACTTCGTTTCAGTCTAGTAACTACAAATACTGTAGCTAGTGAGATGCGGGCCGCGCGTGGCGGCGGAGTGAGCAAGCGAAGGGAGGAGCTGTGGCGGACGAGGTCTCGACCAGGGATCCGAAGGAGTGGGCCACCGGCGACCAGCCGATGACGAGTGCACAGGCCGGCTACCTGCGCAAGCTGTCCGAGGAGGCGGGCGAGGAGTTCGACGAGAGTCTCACGAAGGCGGATGCCTCGCGGCGGATCGGCGAGCTCCAGGCACGGACGGGCCGCGGAGCTGCCTCTTCATGAGGAGTCGATCAGGAGCGTAATCCACAGCGGTACGTCACGAGAACGAGCAGAAGCCACGAAGATCACTCCCAGGAGCGCCCACTGGCGTGAGCCCGGACCTTTCCAGGGCCTGCCGGCGGGCGAACGAAGATGGGCGGTCGCGGAGGGCGCCTGTGAAAGGCGCCCTCCCGAGCCTGGCGATCCCCTCAGGCGGCCGCGCGCCGCCCGGTTACAACGCGGTAGATGATCAGCAGCACGATTGCGCCGCCGATGGCTGCGAGCCACGTGCTGATGTCAAAGAACTCGTCGATCGGATCGGCGTCCGAGATCAAGCCGACCAAGAAACCGCCGAGTATCGCGCCGACGATCCCGATGATGATCGTGACGATGATCCCGCCGGGATCATCGCCGGGGAGGAGCGCCTTCGCGATCACTCCCGCGACCGCCCCGAGCAGAATCCAGCCCAAGATGCCCAATTTCCAGCCTCCTCGTTGTGGACGTGGGAGGCGTTCCCGGCGCAGCCGATGCGAAAACGCCGGATTGCTCTCGTTAGCGGCGGCGGAGCGCCGTGCGCGACGACGCGAGCCTTGACGCGTGGGCTTGTCCGTGACCAGGCGTCGTTCCACTCGTCGCGGCCCGCGCCGGCGCTCGAGCCTCGCCCGACGGTCAGCGGAGCCGACGTCGCGGACGCAGAGCCGCTCGCGTTCGTGGCGGTGACCGTGACGCGGAGGGAGCGACCCACGTCGGCGGCCGTGACCACGTAGCTGGCGGAGGTCGCGTTCGCCAGGATGGAGCAGCGGTTCGAGCGGTTGCAGCGCAGCCAGCGGTACGCGAAGGAGAACGGCCCCGTGCCCTCCCAGGTGCCCGGGGAGGTCGAGAGCGTCTCGCCGGGGTGGCCCGCGCCCGTGAGGACCGGTACGCCTGAGTTGCTCGGCGGCTTGGTACCCGGCGGCGGCGTGCTTGGAACGATGACGGAAGTGGTGGCCGCTGCGCTGAGGTTGCCCGCCGCGTCGTAGGCGCGCACCTCGTAGGCCACCGCCTTCCCTGCGGGCGGGGCGGCGTCCACGGAGGAAAGCGCCGTCGTCGAGGCGAGCTGCGCGCCGCTGCGGGACACGCGGTATCCGGTCACGCCCACGTTGTCCGTGCTCGCTGTCCAGTTCAGCTTGACCTGCGGGCCTTCGAGCACCTGGCCACCGAAGCTCTCCGGCACGGTCGGCGGCGTCGTATCCGGAGAGGGTGGAGGTGGTGGAGGCGGCGGAGGCGGCGAAGGCGGCGGAGCGCCGCCCAGGGAGACCTCGACGGTGGCGCCGGTAGCCGAGACCGAGGCCGTGCGCACGGAGATGCCGTACGCCGAGTCCGTGAAGGTCTGGCCGGCGGCGAGCGGCGCGTCGCCAAAGCCCGACGTCGTCGCGGTCGTGTCGATCAGGTACGAGAGCTGGCGCGACCAGTAGTCGGGCGCCATGCGGATCGTCACGCCGCGCACCGCCGGATCGGACGCGGCGAAGTTGTCGAAGTACGTCCCGTACGGCTGCCGGAACTCGAGGTAAAAGTAGTTGCCGGTCGTGCCGCGCGCGATGCGCAGCGACTGCACGCCCGGGCTGAAGAGCTCGTGCGGGGCGATCGTGAACGTCCCGGAAGACGAGACGGTCTGCATGGCGGTGGCGTTGAGCCAGCCGAGCTGGCCCTTATGCCAGCTCGAAGTGTGGCGCGAGGCCGCGGAGCCCATGATGTCGAACGGGTCGCCGTACTCGACCTTCGTGCAGCTCGTACTGATCGGCACGCGCGCCGCGCCCTCGGTGCACGACAGCGTGGCGGCGTGGTGCGTGCCCAGGTTGTGCGTCAGCTCGTGGCCGACCACACGCAGGTTGAACGCGCCGTTCACCCACACACGCGAACCCGGCATCTCGGCCAGGCCGGCCCAGCCGCAGCTCGCCGCGGTCGGGAAGGCGTAGACGACGTGGTTGTAACTCGCAAGGTTGACCCCAGCGGCAGCGGCCGCGGACGAAGCTGCCTGCGCCCACTGGTCCACCGCGCACCCCGCGTTCGACATCCCGATCGTGTACCAGCCGAAGACGTCGCCGCTCAGCGGGGTGGAGCCGAAGGACTCCTCCTGGAAGTAGGCGTTGAGCGAGCTCGGGCCGTCGAACATGACCCCGCGCGCCTGTGCGGGCGTGTACGGCTGGGAGGCGTCGTTCGTGAAGTTGAAGAGCAGGACGGCGACGCGGCGCGGCCCGGCGCCCGTGGCCGCGAACTTACGGGCGGGCGGGGTGCTCAGACGTTGGACGGCGTGCGCGCTCAGGCGGTTCTGGGCAAGCCGGCCGCGGACGCGGACGCGGATGCCGTCGCGCAGGCCGCGACGGCTGCGCAGGTCGAGCTTGACGGTGCGCGCGCCGCGCTGCAGCGAGTAGTAGGTGCGCGACCGGCCGTGCCGGAAGTCGTCCGAGTGCGAGATCTGGAGCGTGCCCTCGATGACCACGGCGTCGCGCCCGTGGTCGGCGGACGCGCCGGCCGGGGCGACGAGTGCGCAGGCGAGGATGGCGAGGGTCGGAAGGGGGCGGCGAAACATCTCTCCTGCCTTGGGTCGGCACCTGACGATGGCCGGTCCGACCCTGGATGGAGGGAGATCCCTCCCTCGGAGGAGTGACGCTCTGCCCTGCGGGGCTCTACGTGCGCCAGCGGAACCCGGTGGGCTCGGCCGCGGGCGGCAGCGGGCTCGCCGGCAAGCCCGGTCGGGGCTCGGGCTCGTTATAGGAGCCGGGCGCCACGTCGTTCGCCGCGTCCGCGTGGAAGAGCGAGGCGAGATACTGGATCTGCCCGCGTCCCGGGCCGAGCTCGAACTGGCCCCCGCCGTAGGGCCTGATTCCCTGGGCGACGCAGTACTCGTAGGTCTCGAGCAGCGCCGCAAGACTCCCGAAGCGCGAAGGCTTGACGTTGATGCTGCGCGGCGGGAACGGGAGTGCCTCGATATCCGCGACCGAGTGGATCGGCTCGTCCCACGTGATGCGATCGCGGTACGGCTGCAGCACGGCCTCGGTCTCGTCCGTCAGCGCCGGATCCTCGATCCAGGCCTCGGGAAAGCCCTCGGCGACACGGCGGTAGAGCGCCGCGTCGGGAGGCTGGTCGACGAGCGTGCCCGAGTACCGTCCTTTGAGGTCGACCGACTCCACGGCCCCGGTGGCGGCAAGCTCCGCCACCAGCTCGTCCGTCCAGCCGCTCGTCGGGTCGAGCTTGAAGCGGAGCCACGGGTAGAGCTCGAGCCGGCGCAGCACCGGCTCCGCGGTGGGCGGGTCGTTGAGCCGCAGTGAGACGACGAATTCCACCGGGCGCAGCTCGAGGCCGAGAGCCTCGGCGAGGGAGCGGCGCGCCTGGCGCAAGGCGAGGTCGAGAGCCGCTGCCTCGAACGCCCACCGGCGGTAGTCGCGGTAGGCCTCGAACTTCGGCGGGGCGGGAAAGAGATCGAGCCTCCCAAACAGCTCGGAGACCTCGCCGAGCGCGTAGCGACCCTCGATCGGCTGGCTCGGCCCGGCCGTCTGGAGCGCGCGCTGGTCGGCCGCCTCGTAGGTGACGTCCTCGCCGACGCCCTCCTCGCCCCGGCCGCGCAGCCGCACGACGGTCGTCACGCGGGCGAACGCGCTCGACACGTCGCGCTCGAGCGGTTCGAGGTCGTAGCCGTCGATCTCGACGGGCAGGCTCGCGAGAGACTCGAAGAGACGCGGCACGTGCGGCAGCTCAAGTGCGGTTCGTGTAAACGAGAATCGAGCTAGAGCCGGCTTGGTAGCCCGGCCCGGCCTGGGCGGCGGGCATGTAAAGCCGGAGCTCCGTGCGCCCTCTCGGCAGCCGCTGCCGTGCCGTCGCCGTCGACTGGCGGTTGAGGATGAGCTTGCGCAGCGTGTGAAAGCGTGCGCCCGAGCGGCGCGACTGGAGGAGGACGTAGCGACCCGTCAACGGCCTGGCGACGCGGGCGCGAGCGCGGACGACCCCGTTGTCAACGCGAAGGTTGAGGAAGGGCGAGACGGTCACCGCGATCCTCGCCGACGCGTTGCCCTGCCATTCCGCCCGGTAGATCGTGCGGATGCTCGGTCTTGCCACGTAGGCCCACGCGCCGCCCGCTCGGGTGGTCACGACCCCCACCCGCTCGAAGGCGCTCTCGCCGTGCGGGCGCGCGAGAATGCTCACGGGCTGGCCGGCGGAAGCCGTCGGCACTTTCCCGGAGAGGGTCACACTGCCCCCGTACACGACCGACCGCACCGGCCCGGCGGCCACGGACGCGCACACGACGGCCGCAGCCGCAGCGCCGGCAAGCGCGGGCAGCCCTCTGTGAACGCCGCTCGTTCTCACAACCCCTTCCTCGGGCTCCGCGCCGGAGCGTATGCGAGAGCACAGTGCCGCACAAGCAGACGGGCTGAATTGGACCCGCGGGACCCCAAGATGGGCCGAAGGGCCTATGGTCGGCGGGACCCGGCAGGTGCTATGGATGATTTCCGGTGGAGGGAGGGAGAGACTCGCGCGCGTTTGCCGGCGCGGCGCTCGCCGGCGTGGCGCTCATCGCGTCGCTGGGGGGCGGCGGGCCGGCAGTCTCGCGCAGGCGGTCGCGGCCGCCCGTCCGGCCGCGCCCGGGCGCTCGGGCGCGGGCCCGTGCACGCCCGGCCGGGAGTGGGGCGTCGCGCGCCCTGACCTCGCCGCACATGTCCTACAGCTCGTCAACGGCCGGCGGAAAAGGCTCGGCGCGCGGCCGCTGCGGGTCTCCGCGGCGCTCGCGCGCGCGGCGCAGTGGAAGGCGCGCCACATGGCCCGCTTCAGTTATATGGCGCATTCCGACCCTGCGCCTCCTGCGGCCCGGTCACTCTCGCTACGTCTGAGTGCCTGCGGCTTCAGCGGCGGAAGCGGTGGCGAGAACCTGGCGCCTACGGCTTCCGAAGCGGCGAGCAGGCACTCGCCGGCTGGCTGCACTCACCGTCACATCGCGCGAACCTCGAGCGCGCCTCCTGGACTCTGACCGGAATCGGCGTTGCCGTCAGCAGCGACGGCACCTACCTCTGGGCCGAGAGCTTCGGCTCGGGACCCTAGGTCAGCTACGCGACGCCGGATGAGCGGGCCGGCGACGTCACTGAAGGCAAGACGGCCATACCTAACCGCGTGAAGCCCGCCGGAGCGCCGTAGTCCGGCGGGCTTAAGCGCACTTTCTGGCCACGACCTACTTCGAGATTTCCTCTAGGACCTCCGCGGTCTGCTGGGGCGAGGCTTCGGTTGCGACGTCGGCCTGCGCGAGCACCCCCACAAGCCGCCCGTCCTCCTCGACGACCGGCAGACGGCGGACCTGGTGCTCTCCCATGAGTCGCAGCGCCTCGTCCAGATCCTGCTGCGGGTCGACGGTCACAGGCGCGCGCGACGCGATGTCGGCGACGCTGGTCGACTGAGGGTCGCGGCCGTCGGCCACGACGCGCAACACGATGTCGCGGTCGGTGACGACTCCCACCACCTTGCCGCTCTCGATGACAGGCAGCGAGCCGACGTCCTCGTCCCGGAGCAGCCGGGCCGCGTCGGCCACGGTGGTGGATGTCTCCACGGTCCGCGGGCTCGGGGTCATGACCTCCTGAACAGTCTTCGCCATTCGAGATCCTCCCCCGTTCGGTGTCCGCACACGGCTTCCCCGCGGCGGGCTGGAGTCAAACGGACAATGAGGGGTGGACGCGGCCGACCCGCTGCGCGCCCTGGCGCTCTCCCTGCCGGAGACGTACGAGGACGAGCCCTGGGGTCATCCGGTCTTCAAGGTGGCCGACAACCGCATGTTGACGCCATGTGGGCCGAGGGAGGCGCCGTACGGCTCACGGTCAAGCTGACTGCGGAGGAGCGCGAGCTGGCTCGCCAGCTTCCCTACGTCGAGCGGGCGCGCTACCTGGGACGCTACGGCTGGGTGACGGCCAGCGTCACGGACGAGGAGTCGCTGGACGCGGCGCGCGAGTGGCTGCTCGAGAGCTACTGGTTGCGGGCGCCGGTCCGCTTGCGGTCGGCTGCCGAGACCATGGGATACTGGTCGGTGATGGTGCGCTCGCATCCTCCCTGGTAGGGCCGTGGCCGGCGCCGAGCCGCCGGCTTCGTCGTCGTCCTGCTCGCGATCGAGCTCCTCGATGAGCTCGTCTTCGGTGCGCGCGAGGCCGCCTGGCCGCTGATCCGCGACGACCTGTCGCTGTCCTACGCTGACGTGGGCCTGCTGATCACCGTGCCGAACCTCGTCGCGGTCGCGGTCGAGCCGGGCCTCTTCTTCCTCGGCGACGCCTGGCGGCGCCGCGCGCTCGTGCTCGGCGGAGGCGTTGCGTTCGCGCTCGCGCTGGCGCTCGCAGCCGTCGTGGACTCACCGGTCGCGCTGCTCGCTGCATTCGCCGTGCTGGCGCCTGCGTCGGGGGCGTTCGTCAGCCTCTCGCAGGCGACGCTCATGGATGCGGCCCCGCGCGAGCGCGAGGTCAACATGACACGCTGGACGATCGCGGGATCGCTTGGTGGTCTCGCGGGGCCGTTTGCTCTGGGCGGCGCGATCTGGCTGGGCTGGGACTGGCGGCACCTCTTCGTCGTCCTCGCGGCCGCTGCGCTCCTGCTCGTCGCCGTCGCAGCACGCTGGGTGCCGTTTCCGGATCGCGTCCCCGCCGAGGAACGACCGCGGCCTCGCGCTGTTGCCGCTGCGCTTGGCCGTCGAAATGTCATGCGCTGGCTCGTGGCGCTCGAGGCGTCGGACCTACTCCTCGACGTGCTGCTCGGCTTCGTGGCGCTCTACCTCGTCGACGAGGTGGGCGCCGCTCGCAGCGTGGGCGGCGCAGCGGTCGGTATCTGGACCGGGGCCGGGCTGGTGGGCGGCTTCGCCGTGCTTCGCCTGCTGCGGCGCCTGACCGGTCTCGTGTACGTGCGGTACAGCGCGCTCGCCGCGCTCGCAATATTTCCCCTCTTCCTGCTCCTCCCAGGTGTCGCGGCGAAGCTTGCCGTGCTCGCCTTGCTCGGTCTCCTGACCGCGGGCTGGTATCCCGTGGTCAAGGCACGGCTCTACGCGGCGCTTCCCGGCACGAGCGGCGTCGCGCTGGTGACCGGCACTCTCTTCGGCGTGCCGGCCTCGCTGATGCCGCTGGCCCTCGGCCTCGCGGCCGAGCGCTGGGGTCTCGAAACGGCCATGTGGCTTCTGCTCGCCGGGCCGGTGCTGCTGCTCGTACTGGTCCCGCGCGGAAGCCGCTAGTCGGCGCCGGGAACGTCTTCGGCGTCCGTGTCGTCGGTGGGATCCGGGACGGGGGAGCCGTCGACCTCCTCGTTGCGGTCGTCCTCGCGGCCCTCGGTCGCGGCCACCTCCGCGGCCCGGTCCGGCGTGGTTGGTTCCGTTGCCTGCTGAGTATCCTGATCGTCCATGCGCGTCATTCTCCCCGACTCGTCGGAGCTTGAACTTCCCGACGGCGCGACCGGGCTCGACGCGGCGCGCGCGATCGGGCCGAAGCTGGCCGAGCAGGCGGTGCTCGTGCGTGTCGACGGGCGCGTCCACGACCTGCGACTGCCCCTTCCAGACGGCGAGCGCATCCAGATTCTGACCACGCGCGACAGGGACGACCCGGATGCGCTCGCGGTGCTGCGCCACTCGGCCGCGCACCTGCTTGCCGAGGCCGTCCGCCGGCTCTACCCGGGTGTCAAGATCGCGATCGGCCCGCCGATCGACAACGGCTTCTACTACGACTTCGAGTTCCCCGAGCCGATCGGCGAGGAGGCGCTGGAGCGCATCGAGGAGGAGATCCGGCGCGAGCTCGACGAGGGGCGCAGCTGGGAGCGCAGGGAGACGACCGTGCTCGAGGCCCGCCGCCTCTTCGAGGAGCAAGGCGAGCCGTACAAGGTCGAGCTCGTGGACACGGCCGAGGGCGGCATCTCGCTCTACACCCAGGGCGACTTCACCGACCTCTGCCGCGGGCCGCACCTCCAGGATTCGAAGCCGATCAAGGCGTTGAAGCTGAACGGCCTCGCGGGTGCGTACTGGCGCGGCGACGAGCAGAACACGCAGCTGACGCGGATCTACGGGACGGCCTTCTACTCGCAGGCCGACCTCGACTCGTACCTGGAGCGGCTCGAGGAGGCGCGCAAGCGCGACCACCGGCGCCTAGGCCCGCAGCTCGATCTCTTCCACTTCTCGGAGCGCTCGCCCGGCTCGCCGCTCTGGCACCCGAAGGGGATGACTATCTGGTACGAGCTAGAGAGGATCAGGCAGCGCGAGAACGCGAAGCGCGGCTACCTGGAGGTCAAGACTCCGCTCATCTACGACGCCGAGACGTTCTGGACGTCCGGCCACTTCCCGAAGTACGAGGACCTGATGTTCAAGCTGGACGTCGAGGGCCGGCAATGGGCGATGAAGTCGATGAACTGCCCGGGGCACATGCTCCTCTTCGGGAGCCGTCCGCGGAGCTACAGGGAGCTGCCGGTGCGCTTCGCCGAGCCGGCGCCGCTGCACCGCAACGAGCTGCCCGGGACGCTCCACGGGCTGCTGCGCGTGCGGCACGTCACGCAGGACGACGCGCACATCTTCTGCACCGAGGAGCAGATCCAGGAGGAGATCCGCGGCTCGGTCGAGTACGCGCGCTTCGTCTACGAGCTGTTCGGGATGTCCGCCTCGGCGGAGCTCTCGACCCGGCCGGACAACAAGATCGGCACCGACGAGGAGTGGGACCGCACGGAGGCCGCCCTCGAGGAGGCGCTGCGCCTGAACGACATCCCCTACACGATCGCGGCCGGAGAGGGCGCGTTCTACGGCCCGAAGATCGACCTGTTCATGGACGACGCGCTCGGGCGCAAGTGGCAGATCGGGACGATCCAGCTCGACTCGCAGATGCCGTCGCGCTTCGGGCTCACCTACGTCGGTCGCGACAACGCCGAGCACCCGCTGTACGTCGTCCACCGCGCGCTCTACGGCTCGTTCGAGCGCTTCATCGGCATCCTCGTCGAGCACTACGCGGGCGCGTTCCCTTTCTGGCTCGCGCCCGTACAGGTGCGGGTTATCTCGGTAGGCGAATCGCATCGCGAGGCCGCCGAGGGGCTGCGGGGGCGCCTCTTGGACGCCGGCTACCGGGTCGACGTGGACGAACGCGACGAGACGGTCGGCAAGCGCATCCGAGACGCCGAGCTCGAGAAGATCCCCAAGGTCGTGGTCTGGGGCGACCGCGAGTCGGACGAGGCCCTCGCCGTCCGAGACCGCGGAGGGGAGCAGTCGACGTGCAGCCTGGACGACTTCCTGCGCGAACTGGACTCGCTGCGCTGATCGGGTACGCTGTTGGCCTGCCAAGCAGGAGCAGACCCGTTCCTCACCTCCCGGGCGCGAGCCTCGCGGAGGTTCAACCCACGAGGTTGCGAGGGTCGGGCCGCTGCCTGCAGCGGCTTTCGTCGTTGAAGAGGAGGAACCAGAACTAGGTGAAGGTCATTTGAGACCGCGCAGAGGGCCGCGCCCGGAGCCGCTCCGCCCGCAGCCGCAGGTGCGTATCAACGACGCGATCCGCGTCCCGAACGTACGCCTGGTGGACGAGGACGGCTCGCAGGTTGGCGTCAAGCCGACCGCGGAGGCGCAGGAGTACGCCCTGAGCAAGGGGCTCGACCTCGTGGAGGTGGCCGCGCAGGCTGACCCGCCGGTGGTGCGGGTCATGGACTACGGCAAGTACCGCTACGAGCAGGAGCAGAAGGCCAAGCTCGCGCGCAAGCACCAGATCCAGGTACAGGTCAAGGAGATCAAGTTCAGGCCGAAGATCGGAATCCACGACTACGAGACCAAGAAGGGTCACGTCCTCCGCTTCCTCAACCAGCGGGCGAAGGTCAAGGTGACGATCATGTTCCGGGGACGCGAGCAGTACCACCCGGAGCGCGGCCGTGACCTGCTGATGCGTCTCGCCGAAGACCTCAAGGAGATCGCGATCGTCGAGCAGCCGCCGCTCCAGGACGGGCGGAACATGACCATGCTGCTCGGCCCCTCGAAGAGCGCAGGAGTGCAAAGAGATGCCAAAGCAGAAGACCCACAGCGGAGCGAAGAAGACGTTCAAGGTGACGGCGGCGGGGAAGCTGCTCCGGCGCCGAGCCATGAAAAGTCACCTGCTCGAGAAGAAGTCCTCGAAACGTAAGCGGGGTTTCCGCAAGGACGTCGAGGTCGCAGGCAGCGATGTGCGTGAGGTCAAGCGGCTGCTCGGCCGGAGGGGGTCGTAGTGCCGCGCGTGAAGCGCTCCGTCCACGCGCGCAAGAAGCGCCGCAAGGTGCTCGGGCAGGCGAAGGGCTACTTCGGTCGCCGACACTCGAGCTACAAGCTGGCGAAGGAGCAGGTCGAGCGCTCGCTCGTCTACGCATACCGCGACCGCAAGGCCAAAAAGCGGGTCTTCCGCCGGCTCTGGATCATGCGCATCAATGCGGCCGCGCGGCAGAACGGGCTCTCGTACAACCAGTTCGCGGCGGGCTGCAAGAAGGCCGGCATCGAGCTCGACCGAAAGATCCTCGCGGATCTGGCGGTGACCGACCCCGCCGGGTTCGCGCGCATCGCCGAGCAGGCGAAGAGCGCGCTCGAAACGGCTGAAGCAGCCTGACGGATCCGCTCGCCGAGCGCTTCCGAGCGCAGGGCGAAGCCTGCGGACGCACGGGCTCCACGCTGTACGCGGACCTGTGCGCACGGCTCGCCGGCGAGCCGCTCGTCCGCGAGATCGCACCGGACGAGCGTTGGGACTTTCCTGTGCGCCTGCTCGGCGGGTTGCACCACCTCGTCCTCTCAGGGCGGGCTCCCGGCTGGGCGTGGGAGGACGTGCGCGAGACGCTCCAGCGCGAGGCGGGCTGGCTCACGCGCTTTACGCGGAAGCAGCCCGTGCAGACGAACGAGGTGCAGCGCTCGTGGGCGCTCCTGCCCGCGTTCCTGTCGCTCGGTGAGGGGCCGTTCGAGCTGATCGAGCTGGGCTCGAGCGCCGGGCTGAACCTCGTCTGGGACCGGTACCGCTACCGGTACGCGGCAGGGACCTGGGGAGCGACCGGCGCCGCCCTCGAGCTGGCCGGTGACGAGCGCGCGCCCGTGCCGGCGGAGCTGCTCTCCGTTCGCCCGCAGATCCGGCACCGCCGGGGAGTCGACCTGGCTCCCGTGGACGTGGCGAGCGACGAGTCGGTGCGGCTGCTCGAGTGCTTCGTCTGGGCCGACCAGCCCGCGCGGCTGGAGCGCCTGCGCCGCGCCGTCGAGGTCGTGCGCGGCGACCCGCCGCCGATCCTGCAAGGCGACTACGTCGAGCTGCTGCCCGACCTGCTCGCCGACCGCGACTACGAAACGGTCACGGTCGTTTTCCAGGCTGTTTCAACCGTCTACCTTGGCGGAGAACGCTACGGGGAGCTACGGCGGATCGTGGACGAGGCCGATCCACCCGTGGCGTGGATTTCCACACGCCGACTCGCCGAGGAGGAGACAGGCGTCGAGGGCGGCTTCGAGATCGAGCGGCGTCTCCCCGGCGAGGCCGCACCCAGGCTCGTCGCGTGCATGGGGTATCACGGACAATGGCTCGAATGGAGGGGCGCATAGCGGCCGTGGCGCAGGGACAGTCCCTCGGACGATGATCACGTCGGCCGCGAATCCCCGGCTCAAGCTCGTGCGGCGGCTCGCGTCGCGCCGCCAGCGCGAGCGGCTCGGCCTGTTCGCGTGCGAGGGCGAGGACCTCGTCGTCGCCGCGCTCGACGCCGGGCTCGAGCCGGTCGAGGTGCTCATCGACGGCGAACGGCCCGTCCTCGTCGAGCGTCTCCCGCACGCGGAGCTGGTAGCGCCCGCGTTGTTCCGCGACTTCTCCGCGCTCGGCCACCACGCGCGCGTCCTCGCGGTCTTCCGCGGTTCCGACCTGCCAGCTCTTCGCGACCCCCCGCCGCCGGCCGGACTCGGGCTCTGGCGCGTCGCCGACCCCGGCAACCTCGGCACGCTTCTGAGAGCCGCCGACGCGTTCGGCCCAGCGTTCGTCGCACTGTCACCGGGGTGCGCCGACCCGACCGGAGCCAAGGCGCTGCGCGCTTCGGCCGGCGCGGTCTTCCGGGTTCCGCTCGGCGCGTTCGAGGCGGCACCGCGACCGTGGGTGGCGCTCACACCCCGCGCAGGCACGCCGATCGACGTGCTGGCGTACGGGAATCGCGCCACGTTCTTGCTGGGCTCCGAGCGCGCCGGTCTGCCGGCGGACATCGTTGAGCGCTGCGACCAGACGGCCTGGATTCCGCAGACCGGGCGTGCCGAGTCGCTCAACGTCGCGATGGCAGGCACTCTTGCGCTCTGGGAGTGGGCACGCCGCGGCGGTGGTTAAACGAGGTGCTTGTCGGGTAAAACATCACCACTTGGTTCTTTACAGAGGGGGAGAAAGCCGTGAGTAGATCGTCTTCGCCGCGGGCGAGCGTGCGGAACGCGCGCCTTCGTTGCGCCGCGCTCGTAGCGCTCGTAGGAGCCGTTGCGCTCATTCCGGCCATCGATGCGCCACCCGGCGCCGCGCATGCGGCCGATGCGAATCAGTTCATCCAAGCGCCGCCCGTCGGCAGCACGGTGACCAAGCCGTTCAGCGGCACGGTCACAGGCGTGGCAAACCCGACCAGCAATTGCGACGGCGACGCGACGGCCGACGTGCACCGGTTCACCGTGTACGCTCCCGGCGGGTACGCCACGCGCGACACGAGCTACACGTTCACGATCACGTGGACGCCGCGCACAGGTGAGGCCTCCGCGCACGACCTCATCCTCACGGTCCTCGGCCCGGACCCAAATCCGTCGAACAACGTGCCGGAAGGCCCGGAGGTCGGCTCGAGCGACGGCGGCAGCCCCGCCGAGCAGGTGAGCGCGATGAACCTGGCAAGCGGCAAGCAATACAACGTGCTCGCCTGCGCGTTCGCGAACGTGCCTCCGCAGCCCTATAACGGCAAGCTTGTCGCCACCTCCGTCGCGAAGGCGGTGGAAGTCGATCTGCCGGCGGCGGACTCGAAGGGTCTGATCTTCTCCGCCGGCGTGCCGGCCGACAACCAGCGCGACGAGGCCGAGCCCCTGATCGACATCGACCCCGCCGGAAACATGTACACCTGCGGCCCGACCGGGTTCTCGAACGCCGCCGAGTACGCGCAGGTCTCGACGGACGGCGGCGACCAGTTCCACCTCCTCGGCACGCCTCCGCGCGGGCAGCTCGCTCCGGGCGGAGGCGGTGACTGCGCCATCGCAACCGGCATCGACAAGAACGGCCGCGGCCAGTACCAGCTCGCCTACACCGGCCTCGGCCCGCTCACCGGCTTCGCGACGTCGACGTCGCCGAACAGCGGGCATCTCCTCGGGACGGCCGGGCCGAACGGTAACGGCCTTCCGGGTGGGACGACGCAGGGCGTCCTCGCGGACCGCCAGTGGGAGGTCTTCATCGACCCGGCGAAGAACCCGGCCGCCTGCACGAATGTGCTGGCGCCGCCGGTGCCCGGCTCAGCAGAGGGTTGCGTGCTCCTGAGCTACAACCAGCAGGTACCGCGGAACGTGGTCGTGCAGCGCTCGGCCAACGGTGGTCTGACGTACAACCCGCTGGCCGCACGGGCTGCTGCAAACCCGCGCTTCCCCGGACCGCTCCGCTACCACCGGCCGTCGAACACCGTCTACTTCTCCTGGGACCGCATCAACGCGCAGGGGCAGGACGAGATCCGCCTCTCCGTGTCGAAGGACGGCGGCCTGACGTGGACGAACTGCCTCGCCGCGATCGCGCAGGGCGAGACACCGCCGTTCACGATCGCCGATCATGACAGCGCAGGAAACATCTACATCGTTTACTCGGAGAAGGCGAAATACCACACGTACATGGTCGCCCTGCATGCGGCCGACGTGGCCAAGTGCAACCTGCCGGTCGCGAACATCGGCAAGACGAACCCTGGGTTCTCGGCGCCGGTGCAGGTCGACCGCGGCAACATCCGGACGACTGTGTTCCCGTGGATCGTTGGCGGCGCTCCCGGCCGTGTGGCCGTGACGTTCTACGGGACGACGACGGACGGCAGCCCGAACGTCGGCTGCCGGCCGAGCAATCCGCCCGGGGCGCAGGGGTTCTGTGCCGCCTGGCATGTGTACGTCAACCAGTCGCTGAACGCGATCTCGCCCGACGCCACCTTTAGCCAGGTGCGGGCGACGACGCACCCCTTCCACTACGACTCGATCTGCCTCGTTGGCCTCGCCTGCGACCTCTCGATCCCGCCGGGCGACCGCACGCTCGCCGACTTCTTCTCGATCGACTACAACGCGGTCTCGAAGAAGCTCGCGGTCGTGTACAACCGTGCGGAGAAGAAGCCGAACGAGGACTTCGGGCACGTCGCAAACCCGATGGTGCTGACCCAGATCGGCGGCCCGAGCCTCGGCGGTGTGTGGCTCGGATGGGACCAGAACCGCACGCCCGTGCGCAAGACCGCGGCGCCCGAGGTGGGCGGCGAGCCGAACGGCGACGCGCTGTCGACGTACTCGGTCATGACGCCTGGGCCACCGCCGCCCGTCAACAACACCGGCACGAACGAGCCCGCCATGGACTTCCTCGAGGCATCCGTTGGCCCTCAGCGGGACCTGAACACGAACCAGCTCGTCTCCAACGGCGGCTTCACCGTCACGATGAAGCTCGCCGACCTGTCGACGACCCAGCTGACGCAGAGCATGACGCGCACCGGGTCCCAATCCCTTCTCTGGGTGTTCCGCTTCGTGAACGGCTACCAGGCGGCCGCGGCCAGCGCCCGCTGGAGCCCGACGGGCGGGTTCACATTCGGCTACAACGACTACACCACCGGAGTGTCGCCGTGCGTGGGCGTAGGTAGCCTCGTCACCAACGACAAGTGCGTGCTGTATCCGGGCGGTATGACGATCCCCGGCAAGGCTGACCAGGCCACCGGCACGATCCGCTTGAGCGTGCCGCGGAGCGTCCTGCGGGCCCTGACCCAGACGCCCGACGCGTTCGGCCGGCCGGAGGAGATCGCCGCGCCGCTGCAGGACTATGCGCGGTTCTACGACGCGACCGCGTTCTCGCTCGGCAACACCGTCTCGCCGACGCAGTCGCTCCAGTCGTTCCTGTACCCGCTCGACAGCACGCGGGCGTTCGACTTCGTCATCTTCATGGGCGGCGCGCTGCCGGGTGACCCGACGGTTGTCCTTACGAAGACGGGCCCGCTCACCGCCGCTCGCGGCAGCAACATCACGTACCGTCTCGCGTACCGGAACCTCGGGCCCAATCCCTCGGCGAACGCGAAGATCGTCGACACCCTGCCGGCGCAGGTGCAGTTCGTGTCCGCGACGAACGGCGGAACGTACGCCCCAGCGACGCGGAAGGTGACGTGGAACCTCGGGACTGTGCCGTTCAACGGAAGCGGGACGGTGAGCGTAACCGTGAGCGTCCCGCCCACGACCCCGAACGGCACCGTGCTGCTGAACCAGGCCGACTTCACCGGAGACCTGACGGTGTCGCCGAAGACGGCTGCATGGCTGACGACCGTCGCCAGTGGCTAGCCACCTTGCCGACTGACCGCCGGAGCCCCGGAGCCTCGCCTGACGGCGAAGCTCCGGGGCGACCCTCGGCGGGGAGCTCCGGCCGCTTCGGCAAACGGCATACGCGCGTGTCGCTCCCGCTTCGTGCGCTCGTCGGGTTGGTCGTCCTGGTCGCGACGGTAACCGCGGCGTTCCTGCTCGGCAGCGGCGGTGATGAGCGGCTCTCGCGGAAGGAGTACGAACGTGTCGTCCAGACGTCCTACGCCGAGGTGCGCGCCACCTTTCGGCAGGCCTCCGAGGCGAGCTCTCTGCCCGACTTGGCCGCGAATCTCGCGGGACCGCAGGCCGCGCTACGCGCGGCTGCGCGGGAGCTCGACGAGACCGAACCGCCGCTCGACGCCGCAGCGGCGAACGTCGCCCTCGTCCGCGGATTGCGGGGGTACGCGGACGAGCTGACGCGCGTGCGGCGTGCGGCGGAGCGCGGCGACGGCGCGTTCGTCCAGCGCTTCAACGAGGGGGTTGCCGAGCTGCCCTCGTTGCGGCAGCTCACTCGGGCCTTCGAGCAGCTGCGCGAGCGTGGCTACGACCTCGGCGACATCCCGGTCGAGTAGCACCCGCCCCTGTCGTTACACTCGCCCGGCATGGCACGCATCGCGAACGTGTGGGTGTCGCCGGCCAAGAACAGCGGCCGCATGGACGCTCGCGACCGGGCGCGGGCCGTCGCGGGACACGGTCTCGAGGGCTGTGCGCACGCGCGCGCCGGCACGAAGCGCGAGGTGCTGTTCGCCTCGCGCGAGCATCTGGACGCGGTCGGCGTCGAGCCGGGGCGTATCCGGGAGAACTTCACAGTGGAGGGCGCCGACGTCCACGACTGGCCGATCGGACAGCGCGTGCGCGCAGGCAGCGCACTCTTCGAGATCACGATGGTCTGCGATCCGTGCGAGCGAATGGACGAGATCCGCCCGGGGCTTCGCGAGGAGCTCGAGGACCGGCGCGGCATGCTCGCCCGAGTGCTCGAGACTGGCGAGGTTGCGGCCGGCGACGAGCTCGAGCTCATTTAGCGGGGCGGCGGCTGCCAGGCTGGGTCGTTCGCTCACCCTTGCTGCTGCGGAGCGCCGCTCGCGGAGTTCGGCCCACCCGCCGTCGACGAGCTCGCGTAGCCTGCGCAGATTCTCGGCCGAGCGAGCCTCGAACGCGGCGTTGACGGCCCGCTCCTCAGCCGTTGTCTTCTTCTTCCGTCTCATCGTCGTCCAGCAGCCGGCGAATCCGCTCGAGCTCGTGCCGGATGTCGCCGATCACGCCCATGATAACGAGCACTCCTTCGCGGTAGACGGCGGGCTCGGAGTCCACCGCACAAGCATCCTCCACACCCCTCGGTCGACGCAAGATGGCCGCCCGGGCCGTGTCACCAGGCTCCTCCGCCTCCGCCACCGCCTCCTCCTCCGCCGCCGCCCGAGAAGCCGCCGCCCGAGCCGCTCGAGCTCGGCGGGGCGAGCGCGGAGCCGAACCCGGCGCTCAGGTCGGAGATGCCGAGGGCGCTCGGGCCGGACCCGAGGTCGCCGCCCGGGCTGATCCAGTAGATCGAGCTCGCGTCGTGCAGCGCTTCGGGCATGTGCAGCTGGGCCCCCTGGAGCACCCGCTCGGCGATGCCGAAGGCGATCCCGTAGACGAGGTACCGCTCCCAGAGCTCGAGGGAGGCGGGCGGAGCCTCGGCAAGCCTCGGGAAGTCGGTCAGGTAGCGGCGGAAGGCTTCCCAGCGCTCCGCCTCGAGTTGGGCGGCCGGTCGCCGCCGTCGCCACAGCTTGGATTTGAGGGCGGCCGCCAGGAGCACGCCCGCGTTGACGAGGCCGCACACGCCGAGGGCGATCAACACCACGTCGCTCCACCGTGGGGCCGCACTACGGAAGCGGGAGACGCCGATCGAGAAGAGCAACGCGCCGGCGGCGCCGAGCACGACGATGCCGAGCACCAGGGGCCAGACACCGCCGGCATACCAGGCTCGCTCACGGATCGCCTCCTCGACGCGCTCCTTGAAGTCGGTGAACCGCTTGGAGTTCTCGGCGCGTGAGCTCTCGATGCGTTCGCGGAAACGGGAGAGGCGCTCCGAGCCGCCGTCGAGGACTTCATCCACGACTTTTGCCACCGGCTCCTCCCACGCACCGGTCGCCACCTCCTCGCCGCGGCTTAGCTCGAGGTCCGCGACCTGCTCGGTGCGGAGCCCGGCCCACACCTTCCGCTCGGTCGTGACCGGCTCGGCCCGGTAGCGGCCGCGGCGGATCAGGTCGAAGAGCGTGGCGGTGAACTCGTAGGCGCCGGCGTCGGTTCCCTGGCGCAGGAGCGGGGGCACGAGCGCCGGCGGAGTCTCGGCCGGGGGTTCCTGCTCGTACTCGCGGTCGTAGCCCGTACCGTGCTCCCGCCCGTGGCGCCAGTAGGTGAATGCGACGAGGGCGAGGGCGGGCGCCAGGGCGAGTGCCAGCAGAATCGCGAGCGTACGCCCCAGGTGGTCGAGCGCCTCGTCGATGCGCTCGCGGTCGCGCTCGAGCCGGCGCGCGTCCGCACGCTCCTCCCCGATGATGCCGGCGAGCCCGGCGCCTGACTCCACGCGTGCGCCCGCGGTCGAGCTGAGCTGGTCGCGCGGAAAGATGACGCGCAGCTCGACGAACTGATGTGCCGAAACGGCGCGAGCCTCCAGCGTGGCGCCGCCTGCAGTCCGTGCCGTTCGGCCCTGGACCCACTGGGGATGCCCCCAGACGTAGATGTCCCGCACGGCGGGCGGCTTGCGGGTCCGCGGGAGCTCGAGCGTCGCCGTGAGTGTCCCGAGGCCGACGTCCCACTCGTCACCCCAGACCTTGAGGTTGACGTCCGCGACATCGTCGTGGGCGACGGTCAGGCCGGTCAGCCGGTAGTGGACCACGAACGTCCGCTGCTCGTCCGTGGCCCGGTAGTGCCAGACGATGCGCACGCCGTCTCCGGTTCGCGTTGTGCCGAACGTCGCCGGTGCACCGCTCGAGCCGAGCTCGGCCGATGCTCCGGGCCCGTACCTGCGGCCGCCCTCGAGCACGCCCACGCGACCGAGCGACTCTCCCTTGCGGAGCGGGATCTCGCGGTACCCGCCGGTGAACGGGCCGGAGAAGTCGTAGGTGATCCGTTCGCTGACGTCGAGCGAGCCGTCCGAGTTCACGTGGACACGAATCTCCGCCACGGGGAGCGAGAAGGACTTCGCCGCAGCCGCCGGTGCGACGGCCAGCGCGATCGCCGCCGCGACGGCGATCAGAAGGTGACGCGCGGTGCCTCCCGGGCGGCGGGCTCCTCGATCTCGAAGTACGCGCGCGGCTGAAAGCCGAACACGCCGGCGAGGATGTTCGTCGGCACCGACTCGAGTGCGGTGTCGTAGGTGAGCACGGTGTCGTTGTAGACCTGGCGCGAGACCGCGATCTTCGACTCGGTTTCCTCGAGCTGGGCCTGGAGTTGCTGGAAGTTCTCGGTCGCGCGCAGCTCCGGGTAGGCCTCGGCAACCGCGAAGAGGCGGCCGATCGCGGCCGTGAGCACGTTCTCGGCGGCGCCCTGCTCCTCGACCGTGCGTGCCTCCTGCGCGGCGGTCCGCGCTCGCGTGACCTCCTCGAAGGTCTCGCGCTCGTGCGCGGCGTACCCCTTGACGGTCTCGACGAGGTTCGGGATGAGGTCGTAGCGGCGGCGCAGCTGAACGTCGACCTGTGCCCAGGCGTTCTCGGTGCGGTTGCGCAGGCGGACGAGCCGGTTGTAGAGCAGGACGACGGCGAGCGCGAGGAGCACCAGGATCACCGTGCTGACGATCGCGATCGTCATGAGGGCGAGCCTACGCGTTCGCGGGACGCTGCGCGATCCAGATCGAGTCTTCGCCTCCGCTGTACGGCCGCCGGTCGAACCAGCCGAGATGGGCGACGATCTCGAAGCCCGCGTTTAGCAGGAGTGAGCGCCACTCGGCCGGAGGAGCCCAGGCCAGCTGCATCTCGGCCTCGCCGGTCTCGCCCCGCACCCTCAGCGTGAAGGTTCGCGACACCTCGTCCCAGTCGGCCCGCTCCCAGATGCCAGGCTCGCGCTCGAGCCAACGGCCGTGGGTCTCCTCGATGTCGTCGGCGGCAGGAGCGAAAACGTCGAAGACGAGCCGGCCGCAGGGCCGCAGAAGCTCCCAGGCCGCGGCGAGAGCGCGGCGCCGATCGTCCGCGGTGCGCAGGTGGAGGTACGTGCGAAACGGGCAGAGCACGAGCCCCACGCGGTCCTGAACCGGTGGCTCACGGAGGTCGCCGAGCCGAAGGTCGAGCAGGTCGAGGACGCCCTCGGCGCGGGCCCGGGCACGGCAGACCTCGAGCATTCCCGCAGACCCGTCCACGCCGATCACGGGGATCCTGCGGCGGGCGATCGGGACCGCGATTCGACCCGTCCCGGTGCCGAGCTCGACGACAGGTCCGTCGGCGAAGCGCGCCTCCGCTACATAGAACGGGATGTCCTCCGTGACGCTGCGGCTCCAGTGGTCGTAGAGGCGCGCGATCGCGTCGTAGGGGCTGCGCATGCGGCCGGGCGCGTCGTGCAGTTCCGGATCCCCCGTTAGCTTTCGTCCCATGAGGCGAGTCCCTCAGAGCGGCGTAGTCGCGCCATTGTGCCGTGCCGTCTGAGCCCGAGCGCCCGGAGGGGGCCGTCCCCGACGCGGCGCCGGCCTTGGAAGTGACCGCCGGCGGCGAGCTCGCGGCAAGCGGCCGGATCGTGAGCCTACGGACGCTCCCGGAGCGCGTCGGCTACGCTGGGCCCGTGGCCGACGCGCGAGCAGCGTTCCTGTTTACCGGCCCCGGCTCGTGTCCGGGGACCGGGGCTGACGCGACGCGCAGCTGCTGATCCTTTCGAACGGGCCGGGGTGCTCCCCGCAGGATCTCGTGGACCCGGAACGGAGGGACGTTGCAGTCGGACAGGTCGAATAGAGTCGGTGCCGTGGACGCCGAGGGGCTCGAGCGGGAGGCCGCCGCCGCCATCTCGGCAGCGAGCGACCGGGTCGAGCTCGAGCAGGCGCGGGTGCGCTACCTGGGTCGCCGCAGCGAGCTGAAGCAGGCGCTGCGCGCAGTACGCGACCGAGAGACGGGCATGGCGCTGAACGCCTTGCGCGACCGGCTTGAGGCGGCGCTCGAGCAACGCGCCGCCGAGCTCGAGCAGCTCGCGGATGCGGCCACGACGCATGACGCCTTCGACCCGACGCTCCCCGGTGACGCGCCGCAGCGCGGATCGCTGCACCTGATCACGCAGCTGCGCCGTCGCATCGAGGACGTCTTCCTCGGGTTCGGATACGAGGTGTACGACGGCCGCGAGGTCGAGACCGTCTGGTTCAACTTCGACGCGCTCAACCAGCCGGAGGCGCACCCGTCGCGCGATGCGCAGGACACGTTCTACATCGACGAGCGAACGCTGCTTCGCACGCACACGTCGCCGTCGCAAATCCGGGCGATGCTGGCGAAGGAACCGCCCGTCTACCTCGTGTCGCTCGGCCGCGCTTACCGGCGTGACGCGCTCGACGCGACGCATACGCCTGTCTTCCACCAGGTCGAGGCGCTCGCCGTCGACCGCGGCATCACGCTCGCCGACCTGCGCGGGACGGTGGAGCACTTCACCAGCGCGGTGTTCGGCGGCCGCCGCGAGATCCGGATGCGGACGAGCTTCTTCCCCTTCACCGAGCCCTCCGTGGAGTTCGACATGACGTGCTACCTGTGCGGCGGGGGCGGGTGCCCGGTCTGCAAGCACTCGGGCTGGATCGAGATGGGCGGCGCGGGCGTAGTCGACCCGGCCGTCTTCGAGGCTGTCGGCTACGACCCGGAGGAGTGGTCCGGCTTTGCGTTCGGCTTCGGCATCGACCGGATCGCGTTCCTGCGCCACGGCGTCCCCGACCTGCGCCTCTTCTGGGAGAACGACATCCGCTTCCTGGGGCAGTTCTGAGTTGATCGCAGGCGCATATCCCGGCCTAACCGCCGCAAGTAACAGACTGTTACTTGCACGAAGGGCGGCGCCATAAGGGTGCCCGTCTCCTGGCTGCGCGAGTACGTCGCGTTCGACCTGCCGGTGGAGGAGCTCGCGAGCCGGCTCGTCTTCACCTCATGCGAGGTCAACCGTGTGGTGCGCCGGGGCGTCTCCGACGAGGACGGTAACCTGGGGCGCTTCCTCGTCGGCCGCGTGCTCGAGGCCGGCAAGCACCCGAACGCCGACCGCCTCCAGCTCTGCCAGGTGGACGTGGGGGAGGGCGAGCCGCGCCAGATCGTCTGCGGGGCTTGGAACTTCGGTGCGGGCGCGACCGTGGCCGTCGCGCTGCCGGGCGCGCTCCTCCCCGGCGCCGACCAGCCGCTCGGCGAGGCCAAGCTGCGCGGCGAGCTCTCCCGCGGGATGATCCTTTCCGAACGGGAGCTCGAGCTCGGCGGCGATCACACCGGGATCATGGTGCTCGAGGCGGGCCCGGAGCCCGGCACGCCCCTCGGTGACGTCATGCCGCTCTCCGAAGCGGTGCTCGACGTCGAGACGCTCTTCAACCGCCCCGACCTGACGGGGATCTACGGCATCGCGCGCGAGGTGGCCGCGCTGACCGGCGCGGAGCTCGCGCCGCCGCCCGGCAGCGACCCTGGGCTCACCGGCGACGAGGCGGTGGACGTGCGCGTCGAAGACTTCGCCGGCTGTCCGCGGTACATCGGCCGGCTCTTCCGCGACGTCCGTATCCGCCCCTCACCGCTCTGGCTGAAGGCGCGCCTGCTCGCGGCGGGCATGCGGCCGATCGTCAACGTCGTCGACGTGACGAACTACGTGATGCTCGCGCTCGGCAGCCCGCTGCACGCCTTCGACACGCGCCGGCTTGCGGAAAGCCGCATCGTCGTGCGCCGCGCTTGCGCCGGCGAGGAGCTGCGCACGCTCGATGGCGAGCTGCGGGCACTGACCCCGGACGACCTCGTGATCGCCGACGCAGAACGTCCGGTCGCGATCGCCGGGATCATGGGCGGCGAGGACAGCGAGGTTCGCGAGGAAACCAGCGACGTCCTGCTCGAGGCCGCCAACTTCGACGCGCTCACATTGCTGCGGACCTCGCGCCGTCTGCGCCTGCGCACCGAGTCGTCCACGCGCTGGGAGAAGGGCGTCGACCCCCATGCGGCGGAGCGGGCCGCGGTCTACGCGACCCAGCTCCTCGTCGAGCTCGCCGGCGCGCGCTGGACGGGCGCCACCGACGCCCACGATGGTCTTCCCGACCGTCCTCTCGTACGCTTGCGGTCCGAGCTCGCGGCGCGCCTGACCGGCATGGAGTTCTCGCCCGAGGAGCAGCACGCCCGGCTCGAGAGCCTCGGCTTCGAGGTCGAGGGAGAGTCGGTCCGCGTGCCGACCTGGCGCGCACACGACGTGACGCGGCCGGTCGACCTGGTCGAGGAGGTGACCCGCTTTCGCATGCGCGAGGTGCCCGCCACGCTGCCGACGCGTCAGGCGATGTTCGGCCAGCTCACGCGCGAGCAGCGCCTGCGCCGCACAGTTGAGGACGTGTTCGTCGGGGCAGGCTTCTACGAGGCGTACACGTGGACGCTCGTGCCCGCAGGCGAAGGACGCATCGAGCTGCCCGAGCCATTCTCCGCGGAGCTGGCGGCGCTGCGCACCGGCTTCGAGCACGGCCTCGTGCAGTCGGCGCGCCGCAACCGCAACGTGGGCGCGGAGCGCGTGGCGCTGTTCGAGCTCGGCAAAGTCTTCCTGCCGTCCGGTGCGGACCTGCCGGAGGAACGCTGGCGCGTCGGCGGCATCACGGATGGAGGTTTCGCGCACGCGAAGGGCGCCGTCGAGACGCTTTACCGAGCGCTCCACGTCGAGCCCGGCCTCGAGCGCGGCGAGGGTCACGAGGCGAGAACGCCGGACGGTACGGTGCGCGACCTGGAGGAGGGGTGGGGCTACTTCGAGCTCGACCTCGACACGCTCTTCGCGCGCGTGCCGGATGTGCCTCTGTACGAGGACGTGATCACGTTCCCGGCGCTGAAGCAGGATCTCGCGTTCGCAGTCGAGGAGGGCGTCACGGCAGGCGAGCTGGTCGCCGCCGCACTCGAGGCCGCGGGGGCGGAGCTGCGTGAGATGCGGCCGTTCGACGTCTACCGCGGACCGCAGGCGGGGGAGGGCCGCAAGTCGATTGCGTTCGCGGTCTCGTTCCAGTCACCGGCACGGACGCTCTCGGACGAGGACGCGGCCCGCCTGCGCGAACGGATCGTGCACGCGCTTGCCGAGCGCTTCGGCGCTGAGCTCAGAGCCTAGCGCTGGAAATCCAGTGATCGATTACGCCAGTATTGAGAGCCGTGCGCAGGCTCGTTCTCCCCGCCCTCCTGGTCGTCGGAGCGGCTTTCGTTGCGCCGGCCGTCCTCGGGGCGGGGGAGACGCTCTAGGGCACCGTCGGCCCTGGGTTCACGATCTCCTTGAAGCGCGCCGACGGTGCTGATGCCACGCACCTCGACCCGGGGGCTTACACCGTGCGAGTCGTCGATGAGGGCGATCTCCACAACTTCCACGTGAAGGGGCCGGGCGTCGACCGGACCACGGACGTGATTGGCACGGGAACGGTCTCCTGGGACGTCGAGGTCACGGACGGCACGTACACGTACCTCTGCGACGTTCACCCCACCTCGATGAGGAAGACGTTCACCGTCGGGACGCCTCCGGTCGTCACCCCGCCGCCGCCCAAGCCCCCATCGTGCGCGGCACCGTCGGCCCGGGGAAGACAATCTCGCTGAAGACCGCCGCCGGCGCGAAGGTCAAGGCGCTGAAGGCGCGCACCTACAGGCTCGCCGTCACGGATCGTTCCAAGGCTGTACTTCCATCTGTCAGGCCCGGGCGTGAACCGCAAGACCGGGCTCGCCTTCCGCGGCAGCCTCACATGGGTTGTGAGGCTGCAGCAGGGCGGCGTCTACCGGTACCGCTCGGACGCGCACCCGACAACGATCAGGGCTCGTTCAAGGTGACCTGAGATTGCGCCGCGAGGGCGGCACGAGCCCCGCGTGGGGCCCGCCTGCAGCCTTGATGTCCGCTTGGCGGTCGAGCTCCGCGTTCAGCTCCGCGCCGAAGAGCAAGGCGAACGCCGAGTAGTTCAGCCACAGCAGCAGCACAATGCCGCCGGCGAGCGAGCCGTACGTCTCGTTGTACGAGCCGGACAGGCTGGTGTAGAGCGCGAAGAGGGCCGACAAGGCGAGCCACATGAGTGCGCCGACGACCGAGCCCGGCGAGACCCACCTCCAGTCGCGGTGGCCTGTGTCCGGGGCGAGGTAGTAGACGATCGCGAAGAAGAGCAGGATCGCGACGAACGCGAGCGGCCAGCGCACGATCGCCCAGAGCACGTGAAACGCGCCCCCGAGCTTCGCCTGGTCGGCGATTGCCTCTCCGATCGGCCCGCCGAAGACGATCAGCAGGAAGACCCCGGCAGTGACGAAGCCCGTCAGGACGACCAGCACGATCGCGGTGATGCGCACCTTCCAGAAGGGCCGGGTCTCCTGCCGGTCGTACGCGCGGTTGACCGCCTTGATGACCGCATTCATGGCACCGCTCGCGGCCCATACAGCGAGCGCGGAGCCGACGACCACGGCCGCCGCCGAGCCGCCCTTGCCCTTTGAGTTCTCCTCGGCCAGGTTGACCGCCTTGATCACCTCCTGCGGGGCCACGGTGCCAAGGAAGTCCTGCAAGTCGTCGAATGCCCCGAAGAGCCCGAGCAGCCCGACGAGCAGGACGATCGCGGGGAAGAAGGCGAGCAGCGACGAGAACGCGACCTGCTGGGACATGCCCATGCAGTCGTCGGCGAGAAACTCCTTGAACGTGCGCTTGAGGGCGTCGATCCACTCGCGCCGGCTCAACCGCTGCGGGCCGGAGGGCGGGCGCCCAACCTCGGGCGACTCAGTCGCGGTCGGAGATGACAAAGCGGCCGAGGCGGAGCGAGTTGGAGCCTTCCCGGCCGCGGCGGAAGATGAGCCGGGCCGTGGCGCCGATGCCGCCGGCGAGGAAGAATCCCGCGCCGAGCGCGGCCGCGGTTGCGATGGGGAGCTTCGCGCGCAGCTTCCCCGTGACGTCCGCCGCCTCGCCGATCCCCGTACGCAGGCTCTCGACCGCCTCCGCGAGCTCGGTTCGTTCCGTCTCGATGTCGCGGCGAATGTCCTCCGTCGAGCGTCCGTTATGCGCCATTGGCCTTCAACGCCTCCGTTGTCTGCTTGGCCTCACGGATCGCCTGCCGTGGGATCGGTGGCGAGCCGCGCTTGATCGCCTTCATGCCGAGCACCCCCATGAGCGCCACGACGGCGAGCAGGGCGAGCGCCACGATCAGCAGCGCCAGCCAGCCCGGCAGGAAGGTGCCGAGCGCAGCTGCAATCGTCGCCAGCAGGAAGCCGAGAGCGAACAGGCCCGCGACCGCGGCGCCGAGCAGGAAGCCGATCCCCTTGCCGAACGCGCCCGCCTTGCTCTTGAGCTCGAGCGTCGCCAGCTCGAGCTCGAGCTTGACGAGGGAGCGCGCGTGCTCGGTCACCTCCTTGACCGCCGCGCCCACGCCCGGTGCGCGCGTCTCAGTCTCGGGGGTGCGCATGGCCTCTCCAGTCGATCATCTTGGCGACCACAACCCCGATCGCGAACGCGGCCCCGACCACGAGGAAGGGATTCGGACCGCTCTGGCCCTTCGGCTTCTGCCGCTTGCCGAGCTGTGGGGCCGAAGGGGCGACGACGCCCTGCGCCGGCTTCGAGTCGGTGGGAGCTTGCCCGCGCAGCCGTGCGGCCATCAGGCTCGGCTTGAGCCTGCGCACGAAGGCGGCGTCCTCGGCCAGCTCCTCGGCGAGCTTTGCCTTTGGGCCGCCCTGGGCGGCGAAGTCGACGGCGAGCTGCTGAAGCCGGTTCGCGGCGCGCTCGACTAGCTGGTCGGCGCGGTTCATCGCTTGGTGGGTGGTTCCTCGCCGGTGGCGATCCGCCAGAGGCGCGAGGCCGCACGGCGTGCCGCGAGCGTCGACAGCGCGTACAGGCCCGTCCACATGAACTTGCGCAGCATGGGGGAAGCGTACCGCGCGCGGTGTGGGCCGAAACGTGGGGTCGTATGCTGGCCCGGTGGACGACGCCCGCAGGCTCGGCAAGGCGGAGCGGCAGCGGCTCGTCGCCAGCCTCGTCGCCCGACGGCGGCTCGGAACGCAACACGAGCTGCGCGACGCGCTCGCGAAGGCGGGTTGCCCGGTCACGCAGGCGACCGTCTCCCGGGACATCCGCGAGCTCGGGCTCGAGAAGACGGAGGACGAGCTCGGCCGTCCGCGTTACGTCGTCCCGCAGGCGCGACGCCGGCGTCCGCCCCGCGAGGGGCTTGCGGCGGTGCTGGCCCAGTTCGGCAGGCGCGCGGTCGCCGCACAGAACATCGTCGTCATCCAGTCCGAGCTCGGGTCGGCGCCCGCGATCGCCCGCGCGCTCGACCGGCTGGAGCATCCGAAGGTCGTCGGCACGCTCGCCGGCGATGACACATGCCTGGTCGTCACGCTCACGGCGCGCGACTCCAGGGCGCTGGCCCGCGAGCTGCGTGCCCTCATCGGCTGACGCGCCGCACCAGGGGCAGGCGCTCGCCGGGTGCACGCGGGCGGTGGCGGGCTGGTGGTGCGACGACTCGACGACCGCCGCCCCAAGCTGGAGTGGGTTGCGGCATCACCGGAAGGTGGCGCACTCGGTGTCGGGCCGCGAGCAGCGGGCCGGCGTGGTGCGCGCCGACGTGGTGCTTACTGGGCAGCCTCCTCGGCCTCGCGGCCCGCCTTGCCCTGCTTCTCGACGAGGTCGATGCCGTCGCGGGAGCCCACGATCCGCTCGCCGCCGACGTCGTGGCCCGGTACCACGAAGAACCGGTTCGCGACGGCGCGGACTTCGCGGTAGGTCGCGAGTGGAAGCTCCATCACCTCGAGGCAGTGCGCGTCGGCGCATTCGCAGATGAACGGGAGGGACTCGACGGCCGCGGTGTCCGCGAGGCGGTCACGCAGGCGTTCGTTGGCGGCCCGGAAGATGTGCTGGTTGTGCAGCCGCTTGTCCAGCCGAGCCTCGCGTCGTAGTCTTGGCCCGCACGCGACGGCGTGCGGGGTCGCTGGGCGGGAGATGCCCCCGTCCATAGAGCTGCAAACACACGGAGCCGATGACGGACGCGCGGAAGGCGAGGATGGTGAAGAACGAGGTGCTCTTTCGCAGCGTGAACGAGCGCATGAAGGAGCTCACCGACGAGCTTGCCTTCGACGGCGTGGTCGGCGAGGAGCACCGCGAGCAGTATCTTTGCGAGTGCGTCGACGCCGACTGCACGACCCGGATCGAGCTGTCCGACGATGAGTACGAGCGCGTTCGCTCGAACTTCGCCTGGTTCGCGGTCGCGCCCGGCCACGTCGTCGCAGAGGTGGAGCGCGTCGTGGACGAGGGCGAACGCTTCTGGATGGTCGAGAAGCACCCGGGCGAGCGCGAGATCGCCCGCCACGAGAACCCGCGCAGCTAGTTCTGTTGCCTACACACCTGCGAGACGACTGATCGCGTCCGGGCCTCCGGCGAGCCTTGTGGTCGACCAAGACCCAGCTCGCACAGGAGGCCCAGATGCATGATCGAGTGTGCCCGCCCGGGCGGATGCGTTTCTCCTTTGAGTCGCGTTGCCGGCTCGTGTTTCTGATCGTCGAAGGAATGAGCCCGCAGGCGGCCGCGGCCGCCTGCGGTGCGAGCCGGGCGACCGGCTACCGGCTCTGGCGCCGCTACCAGGAGGGCGGCTGGGCGGCGCTGCGCGACCGCGCACCGGTGCCGAAGCGGCAGCCTCGACGGCTGTCACGGGAGCTCGAGCAGCGGATCCTGGCCGCGCGGAAGTACGCGAAGGCGGGGCCGCTGATCGTTGCCGGCCAGCTCGGTCTGCCGGCCTCGACGGTCTGGAAGGTGCTCCGCCGATACGGCGTCTCGCGGCTGCAGCGACCGGCGCGAGGACCGGTCGTCCGCTACGAGCGCGAGCGCCCAGGCGAGCTCGTGCACGTCGACATCAAGAAGCTCGGCCGCTTCTGGACAGTCGGGAAGCGCATCTACGGCGACCGACTCGCCCGCAACCGCCACGCCGGCTGGCAGTACCTGCACCTGGCGATCGACGACCACTCGCGGCTCGCCTACGCGGAGCTGCTGCCAAGCCAGAGCCCGAACGACTGCGTCGCCTTCCTCCGCCGCGCCGTCGGCTGGTACGGCGAACGCGGCATCGCCGTCGAACGCGTGCTCAGCGACAACGGCAACGGCTACCGCTC
>JBHEMZ010000042.1:0-14354 GCA_046262315.1 Gaiellaceae bacterium | reverse complement strand
GAGCGGGCCAGCGGTCTGAGCGCCGAGATCCTTCAGGAGCCGCAGGTCAATCCCGGGCGCCGCAGCACCGCGACGTGTGGCTCCGTGACCCCGACGGCTACGTCGTTGTCGTCGCCAGCCCCGACGGCGAAACCGGCCATCGGCCCGGAGTAGCTTGGTCCGCGCCGGCCGTCTCGAGCGAGCCTCGCGCTAGGCGCGCCGACCGTCGAGCCGGATCGTCCACGGGTCGATCGTGTCGACCCGCAGATGCGTCTCGCTCCATGGGTCGCGCGAGAGCGTGGCCCGGACGGCATCCTCCGACTCGGCCTCGACGACGTGCACCACGCGGTGCTCGTCGGCGAGCGGCCCGCCCAGGACGAGGAAGCCCGCTTCCACGAGCCCGTCCATGAAGGATGCGTGCGCGGGCCAGTCGGACTGCTCCTCCAGCGGCCGCGCCGGGTCCCACTGAGGGCCGGACCGGCCGAGCACCACAAGAAACGTCGCCACACTCACGTTCTACCGCACGGCCGGGGGTTGACGTCCTGCGCTGAATTTTCGAAACCCCACGTGGCAGAGTGGCGCCTTGACGACGATGGCCGACCTCGACGAGCTCGCGCTAGCTCTTCCGCATACGACAAAAGACGTGTCGGAAGACGGTCGGCCGTCGTACCTCGTACACGGCAAGCTCTTCTGCTGCCATCGCGGCCGCAGACGCGACGCGCTTGATCCGCAGACCGGTGAGCGCCTCGACGACGTGTTGATGGTCCGCGTCGCCGACCTCGGCGAAAAGGACCTCCTGCTCGCCGACGACCGCGGCGTGTTCTTCACGACGCCGCACTTCGACGGCTACCCCGCCGTGTTGATGCGGATCCCAGATATGGGCCGCGTCGATCGGGATGAGCTGCATGAGCTGGTGGTCGAGGCGTGGCTCACAAGAGCGCCAAAGCGTGCCGCTGAGGCGTGGCTCCAAGACCACGGGGTTCCAGACAACTGAGCGAACTATCTCCACGCGACGCGCGCGGAGCTGCTGCGCCGGCTCGATCGCGTCAAAGACGCCCGGGCGGCCTACGACCGCGCGCTCGAGCTCGTGCACTCGGACACGAGCGCCGCTTCCTCGAGCGGCGGAGGGCGGAGCTCCAAGGCTGACCGGCGCCCGGTGTCGCTTCCGTACGGCTACGCGAGGCTGATCGCCGACTCGAGTTCGCGATCAAGGATCGAGGACAGCCGCGCAACCTCCTCCTCCAGCGCCTTCCGCGGCGGCCTGCCCGTCTCCTCGAACCAGGCGACGCAGACGCGGTCTCGATCCAGCTTCCAGGTGCCGCACACGGCGCCGCCCGCCACCACGACGGGCGAGATATGACCGCTCTGCCTGCTCACCGCAGCACGCCGCGCCGCCGGCACGACGTGGCCATCCGCGGTGCCGGGACCCAGAACGTACTGGTCGAAGCCCGGCAGCAGTCGCACCGCACGCGTGGACCTCGTCGAGGCGAGCTCGTCGAGGTCCTCTGCCAGGACGTACGCGGGCTCACCGTCCACCTCGACCTCGGCCAGCTGGTCGCCAAATGCGCCGAACCAGGTCCGCAGCTGCCGTTTGTCGACCGATCCGGCAAGCCAGGCGCGGAGAGCCTCGAGGTCGGCCGGCCCGTAGGCGCGAAAGTAGGCAGCGAGAGCGACGGGGGCTGCCTTTTCGGCATCGGGAACGCCGGCCCAGCGTGAGCCGGCGGCCTCGGGAAGCGTGAAGGTCACTCGTGTGCCCCGGCTTGGGCCGAAGCACAGGTCTCCATGCCATGCGAGAGGCTTCAGGAGCTCACCCCAGCCTGAGCGGATCGCTTCGCCGACAGGTCCGAGTCCACGCTGGGCGCTGACCGCCTCCGCCAGTTCGAGCCGAGTACGAGGCTCGCCTTCGAGCGCGTTGCGGATCGCGCGCCGAAGCACATCCATCTGCTTGGTGGTCATGCCGAAGTAGCGCTGCCAGCTCGCCCACAACCGATCGGCGGCCAAGAGTGAGAGGAAGGCCCCGCCCTCCTCGGGCGAGAGCAGGTGGAGCGCGCCCCGCATCGCCCAGGTCTTGATGAGGCGACCCTCGGACAGGGCGCGGCCGATCTCGCCGGGCCGCGACGCCTTCCGGCGGACACGGACCGCGAGCTCGGCGGACGACGCCACCTGCGTCTGGACACCACAGAGACGAGCGACCACCCGTGCGACGGGCAACGTACCGAGTGGATCCAGTAAGTGCTGTTGCATCCGCCAAGCAAGCGCCTGTTGCCAGGTGATTCGAGGCGTCATAAGGCGAGGCTATCGCCGCCACCACGGGAGAAACGGGCCTCGGCACCGATGAGTTTCCCCCGCCCGACGCGTCTCTTGCATGACAGCGGCGGAGCCGAGTCTCCGCCGGACGACGATGCGAGAGGAGGGCCGATGCCCGGTCAGATCGTGCACTTCGAGATCCCGGCGGACGAGACCGAGGAGGGACGCGAGTTCTGGGGCTCGCTCTTCGGCTGGGAGTTCCAGGCATACCCCGGCCCGTCCGAGTACCACATGACCCGGATCGGCGACCAGACCGGCGGGGCGATCACCAACATGGAGCCCGGTAAACGCGGGACGCGCGCCTACTTCGACGTCGACGACATCAACGCCGGCGCCGCACGCGTGAAGCAGCTTGGCGGCGAGGCGGACGCGCCGCAGGCGGTGCCCGCCATGGGCTGGTTCGCGACGTGCAGGGATCCACACGGCAACGAGTTCGGTCTCTGGCAGAACGACCCGTCCGCCCCGGCCCCGACCGAGTAGGACGCTGAAGCGGAGGCGCCGCTGCCCGTGGCGGCGCCTCCGCCGTCGAGACTCTGGATCTCCCGAGCTCCCAACAATCCGAACAGAAGGAGGTCGGCGAAAGCCGGACGTCGGTGTGCGAGTGGATTGAGCGGCCGCCCGGACGAGCGTGGGATCGTCGCGACGTTCGACGGGAGGAGGAGCAATGTACGGACGGCTGGTCGAGGTCGAGGGCGTCGATCCGTCCAAGCGCGAGGAGGTTCTGGCGACCATCCGGGAGAAGATCATTCCCGGGCTCAAGGAGATCGACGGCTTCGCCGGCTTCATCTCGCTAATCGACGAGCAGAACCGCCGTGCGCGATCCGTCGTGCTCTGAGAGACCAGGGAGGGGCGGAGGAGGCGGAACGCCGGTTCGGGCCGAAGCGCGAGGAGATCGTGCGGGGGTCGGCGGCACGGTGCGGTCGGCCGACCTCTACGAAGCGCCATCGTGGAAGTACACGCGGGAGTGCGTGCGTAGACGATGCAGGCCCCAAGGGGCCCGCATCTCCTTTCAGTTCGCGGTCGACGGGTCGGTGCTCTGCTGAGCGGCTACTGACGTGCGAGGGCGTACACATGCAAGGTGCCGGGACTGCTCCGGCGAGCTCCTTGCCAGGCAGGCCTAGGCCTGCGCCGCGGCTCGCTCGAGAACGTCGATCTCGATCTTCTTCATCTTGAGCATCGCCTCCATGACCCGCCGCGACTTGTCGGCGTCCGAGTCGCCCAGCAGCTCGGGCAGGACAGTCGGAATGATCTGCCAGGAGAGGCCGTACTTGTCCTTCAGCCATCCGCACGGGCCTTCTTCCCCACCTTCGGAGAGCTTGCTCCAGAACGCATCCACCTCTTCCTGTGTCTTGCAGCTCACCTGGAACGAGATGGCCTCGTCGAACGTGAAGTCGGGCCCGCCGTTCAAGGCCACGAACTTCTGCCCATCCAGCTCGAAGCTCACGGTCATCACCGTCCCTTCGGGGCGAGGCCCGGCTTCGCCGTAACGGGCGACGTCCACGATCCTCGAGTTCGGGAACACCGACGTGTAGAACTTCGCCGCGTCTTCCCCTTCGGTGTCGAACCACAGGCATGGAGTGATCTCGTGCATCGCCTCGTCCTCTCTGGTAACAGGCGTCGGTTGGCGCTGCTTCTGTCCTGTTAGACCGCGGCACCGGTGAAAACTCATCGGCCGTCTCGGCCGTCGCCGTCGGAGGCGAACGGCACTTGAAGCTGATCGCGCGCCGGGCCGAAACTTCGAACTAGCCGCGAAGCTAGCCGCGCGTCGCGGGGGCGGCACTCGCAGGCGCTACTCGCGCGTAGACTCGTCGGGGTGGCGATCTTCACCGGCGGCTGTCTCTGTGGCGGCGTGCGCTTCGAGCTCGCCGAGCCGCCGGCGGCAGCGAGCTATTGCCACTGCATCCGCTGCCAGCGCCGCACCGGCACGGCCGCGTCCGCCCAGGCGCGCATCGTGCCCGGGTCGCTGCGCGTCACTGCCGGCGAGAAGCTGGTCAGCACCTGGGCGCCTCCTGAGGGTTTCCCGAAGTCCTTCTGCTCGCGCTGCGGTGGAGCGCTCTGGAGCAGCGACCCGTCGACCGGGGAGATCTCCGGTGTCCGCATGGGAACCTTCGACCACGACCCCGGCGTCCGGCCGAGCTACAGGCAGTACGTCGCGTACGCCGCGTCGTGGGAGCCCATCCCGGACGACGGTCTGCCCTGCTATCCGGAACGCCGGCCACCAGACGCTTGACGATCACCGCATGAGACGCTGACCCGCTCGCCGAGCGCCTGAACGGCGACAACGATTGGCAGAATTGACCATGGCGTCGTACACAGTCAACGAGCGGGCCGTGGCGCGAGCGAGAGAGCTCATCGACGCACACCAGTACGTGCTCGACAGCGTGTGGAGCGACGCTCAACCGAGTGCCGACGACGAGAACGAGCTCTTGAGGTCGCACTCATGGGCTGATTACGCCGCCTGGCATCTGGGACTCACTGAAGGTGCCAGCGACGAGACGAAGGCCCGATACGCATTTGTCTATGGAGACTTCCGGCGCGTCCATGGGATGGGTCTGATCGCTAGCCAGTACCGAGCAGCCGAGTGGCGACACAAAGAGGTTGAGCTCGCCGCGCATGAGCTCCTGCAATACCTCGACAAAACGCGAGCCTGACCCACTCGGCAGCGGGCGCCGCGTCGAGCTCGTCGGCGCTCTTTCTGCGAGACGGAATGGAGGCTCTTAACGCGCGGCAGCCGATCCGACGAACTGGAGTGCTTCGTCGGCGAGGGCCTCCCAGTCGTCGACGGCGGCGAAATCGACGGTCGCCCATTCCTTCATCAGCCGGCCGTGTCCTGGATCGAACCGCCGCCCGATGCCGGCTTCGACGAGTTGGTCGACGCGCGCCTTTGGCAGCTTCACGACGAGCTCGCCCCTGGCGAGCATGGCGAAGATCTTGCTCCGGGTCCGGAGACCCGGCGTCGAACCAACGGTTCCGCGAGTGACCGTCGGATCAGCGAGGAAGTGGTAAGCAAGCTGTTCGAAACGCTGTTCCGCCTTCCGGTCGGCGCCTTCGTCGGGAGTCATCGGTGTCCTGGGACGGGCTGCTCGAGCGCGACGGGCCGATCGCTGCAGCGAAGGGAGCTGGCGCCACACATCGGCATCATGACGAGCATGGGCGGGTTGGGGCGATCGAAGGTCGCTGCGCACTCGTACGCCTCCGCGAGCTGCGCCGAGAGGATGTTGGAACCCCGATGACGGATCACGTTGCGGATCGGTTCGTCTGGGCGGCGCAGATGCTCGACGTAGCCCCGTCAGAGCGGCTGCTCGAGCTGGGCTGCGGTCAGGGTGTGGCCGTCTCTCTCATCTGCGAGTCGCTGTCCGACGGACCGATCACCGCGATCGACCGGTCGAAGTCGATGATCGACCAGGCTACCCGCCGCAACCGCGTCCACATCGGCCGCGGCCGAGCGATATTCGTTGCGCTGGCGCTGCAGGACGCGGCCATGATCGGCGAGCGATTCGACAAAGCGTTCGCAATCAACGTGCGCCTGTTCCGCACGGACGCCGCGCGAGAGGCTGAGTGCTCAAGCGCCTCTTGACGCCGCGAGGTGTGCTCTACCTCTTTCAGCAGCACCCCTCCGCGCAACGGACGCGAGCGGTGACGACGGAGCTGAAGACGGCGCTGGAAAGTGACGCGTTCAGCGTCAGCGAGGTGAAAGCGACCGGTACGGACGCTTCCTTCATGACGTGCATCGTCGCCAACCCACGCACACAGCAGTAGCCGCGCACCGGAGCGGTCTCCGTTCCCTGCGCCGCAAGCCCCCAGCCGGAGGGGCGAGTGAGTTTCCGTGCAGGATGCGCGGCTCGAGCGGCATCCTGCGAAACCGAAGCAGGCGGGTGTCGACCCAACCCAAACAAGTGGACGCGAAGTACCGCGCGGGCATACGGTGCGCCTGACCACAGTGCTCGGCTAGGTCGGTTCCCGAGCATCCGAACTCGAGGGGTGAGCGGCATGGCGAACGTCCTCTGCGTCCTTTACGCGATCCCGTAGGTGGGTTTCCGCCGTCGTACGCGCGGGACGACATCCCCACGATCGAGCGCTATCCCGACGGCCAGACGACGCCGAGTCCCGAGGGCACCGATTTCACGCCGGGCGAGCTGCTCGGCAGCGTCTCGGGGGAGCTCGGGTTGCGGAAGTTCCTCGAGGAGCGCGGCCACCGGCTGACCGTGACGGCCGACAAGGACGGGCCGGACTCGGCCTTCGAGCGGGAGCTCGCAGAGGCGGAGATCGTGATCTCACAGCCGTTCTGGCCCGCCTACCTGACGGCGGAGCGGATCGGCCGGTCACCGAACCTGAAGCTGGCGGTAACGTCCGGGATCGGCTCGGATCACGTTGACTTGCAAGCGGCGATGGACCATGGCGTCACCGTGTGACTTACTGCAACTCGATCAGCGTGGCCGAGCATGTGGTGATGCTGATCCTCGCCCTGGTCCGCAACTTCATCCCCTCGCACCAGTGGGTACTTGAGGGCGGCTGGAACATTGCCGACTGCGTCTCACGCTCCTACGACCTCGAAGGCATGCAGGTGGGCACCGTGGCCGCGGGCCGCATCGGCTCGGCGGTGCTGCGGCGGCTGAAGCCGTTCGACCTCGGGCTCCACTACACCGACCGCCACCGTCTGCCTGCCGAGGTCGAGCAGGAGCTGGGCGTCACCTTCCACGCGACTCCGGAAGCGCTTGTCCGCGTCTGCGATGTAGTCACCATCAACGCGCCACTGCATCCGGAGACGAAGCATCTCTTCGAGGCCCAGCTGATCGGCCAGATGAAGCGCGGCGCCTACCTCGTGAACACGGCACGCGGCAAGATCTGCGATCGCGATGAAGTCGCCCACGCGTGCGCGAGCGGCCAGCTGGCGGGCTACGCCGGCGACGTTTGGTTTCCGCAGCCGGCCCCTGCCGACCATCCCTGGCGGACGATGCCCAACCATGGCATGACGCCACACGTGTCGGGCACCAGCCTGTCCGCCCAGGCCCGCTACGCCGCCGGCGTCCGCGAGATCCTCGAATGCTGGTTCGACGCCCGCCCCATCCGGGAGCAGTACCTGATCGTCGACGGCGGGCAGCTGGCCGGAGCGGGCGCACACTCCTACAGCGCCGGCGACGCCACCAGCGGCTCCGAGGAGGCAGCGCGCTTCAAGGCCGGCTAGCTCTGTTGCCTACACACCTGCGAGACACCTGATCGCGTCCGGGCCTCCGGCGAGCCTTGTGGTCGACCAAGACCCAGCTCGCACAGGAGGCCCAGATGCATGATCGAGTGTGCCCGCCCCGGCGGATGCGTTTCTCCTTTGAGTCGCGTTGCCGGCTCGTGTTTCTGATCGTCGAAGGAATGAGCCGGCAGGCGGCCGCGGCCGCCTGCGGTGCGAGCCGGGCGACCGGCTACCGGCTCTGGCGCCGCTACCAGGAGGGCGGCTGGGCTGCGCTGCGCGACCGCGCACCGGTGCCGAGACGCCAGCCTCGACGGCTGTCGCGGAGCTCGAGCAGCGCATCCTGGCCGCGCGCGAATACGCGAAGGCCGGCCCGCTGATCGTTGCGGGTCAGCTCGGCCTGCCTGCCTCGACGGTCTGGAAGGTGCTGCGCCGATACGGCGTCTCGCGGCTGCGGCGACCGGAGCGGGGACCGGTCGTCCGCTACGAGCGCGAGCGCCCAGGCGAGCTCGTGCGAGTCGACATCAAGAAGCTCGGCCGCTTCTGGACGATCGGCAAGCGCATCTACGGCGACCGGCTCGCGCGCTCGCGTCACGCCGGCTGGCAGTACCTGCACTTGGCGATCGACGACCACTCGCGGCTCGCCTACGCGGAGCTATTGGCGAGCGAGAGCCCAGCAGACTGTGTCGCCTTCCTGCGCCGCGCGGTGAGCTGGTACGCCGAGCGCGGGATCGCGGTCGAGCGCGTCCTCAGCGACAACGGCAACGGCTACCGCTCGCACGCCTGGGCGGCCAGCTGCGCCGAGCTCGGTGTCGCCCGCCGCTACACCCGCCCCCGCCGGCCCCAGACCAACGGCAAGGCGGAAGCGCTCGTCAAGACCCTGCTGCGAGAGTGGGCGTACCGCTTCGCCTACCGCACGAGCGCTCATCGCGCTCGCGCGCTCCCCGGCTACCTGCGCTGGTACAACCGACACCGACCGCACAGCTCGCTCGGCGGCCATCCGCCGATCAGCCGCGTCTCACAGGTCTGTGGGTCCCACAGCTAGCCCGAGCTCATGGCTGCCATCGCCTGCTTCGAGCGCTCCTCCATCTCCTCGGCGGGGACGTCCTCGATGTGCGTCGCGAACGACCACGAATGCCCGTACGGGTCGGTGACGCTGCCGAAGCGGTCGCCCCAGAACATGTCGTCGAGCGCCATCGTCACGGTCGCGCCCTCGCTGACCGCCTGCTCGAAGACCGCATCGACGTCCTCGACGTACACGAAGATGCCGACGCTCGTCCCGCCGAGCTCGCTGGGCGGCCTGACCGTCGAGTGCGGGAACGGGTCGGAGAGCATCACCACGGAGTCGCCGATCTCGAGCTCGGCGTGGCCGATGGTGCCGTCCGGGCCGGGCATGCGGAAGCGCTCCTTCGCGCCGAACGCTCGCTCGTAGAACTCGATCGCATCCGTGGCGCCGTCGACCGTGAGCACCGGGCAGACCGAGTGGTAGCCCTCGGGGATTGGCTTCACTGCCATTTGTCCTCCTCCGGTTGGTGGGCGAAGCGACATCGATGCTAGCCGCACCCACATCGCCGAGTGGAGAACAACCCGTGTCGTTCCTGTGTAGCCCAAGGGCGCTCGACTTGGTAAGAGCTCGCAGCAGCAGGTCCGGCTCCGTTCCCACCCCACCGCCAAAGGAGCCGGCATCGGGCGGCGCTACGCCTCAGCGCGCTTGAGCAGCCGTTCGAGATTGCGTCCGATCTGCTCCTCGCGCCGCCTCGACTCCGCGAGCTGCGAGCGGACATCCTCGAGCAGTTGAACAATCCGCTCGTTCGTGGCCTTCTGAGTCGCCTTCGGCGTCATGATTCACCTCCTTTCCGCGTTGACCTGTCGAATCTACACCGGGTCGCACCCGCGGAAAGGGGCCGGGCCGGCATAGATCGCAGACCCTCATGCCGGGGCCTGATCCGGCCGATAGAAGGCGCGTATGGAAGCCCTCAAGCCGCTGCGGACCCCGCCCGGGGTCGAGCCGTCGCCACCCCAGCACCACAGCCGGGTTCGCCTCGGCACCATGCTCGTCCAGGCAGGGTTGCTGACGAGCGAGCAGCTCGACGAGGCTCTCGCCGAGAAGGCCGAGTCCGGCCACCGGCTGGGCGAGATCGTCGTCGAGCACGGCTGGGTGTCTGGCCGGGACCTTGCGCGCGCGCTCGCGGACCAGCATCACATCGAGTTCATCGACGTCGTCGAGACGGAGATCGAGGACGCCGCCGCGAGCCTCCTCCCCGAGCGCTTGGCGCGCCGTTACCGCGCCGTGCCGATCAAGTTCCTCGGCGAAGACGAAGTGCTTGTCGCCGTCGCTGACCCGACCGACGTGCTCGCCTCGGACGACCTGCGCCTCGCGCTCGGAATGAACGTGGAGTTCGCGGTCGCTGACGCCGCTGACCTCGACCGGACGATGGCGAAGCTCTACCGGGTCGAGTTCGCCGTCGACGGGCTCGACCCAGGCGAGAACGACGAAGCCGAGATCACCGATGTCCGTGAGATCGCAGCGACAAGCGCTCCGGCGATCAAGCTCGTGCACTCCGTTTTGTCGCGCGCGATCGAGGAGGACGCCTCAGACGTCCACTTTGAGCCGCAGGCTCGTGAGCTCGTCGTTCGCGCCCGCATCGACGGCGTCACGCGCATCCTGACCACGATTCCAAAGTCGATGCAGGCGGCCGTGATCAGCCGCCTCAAGATCATGGGCGAGCTTGACATCGCCGAACGGCGCTTACCGCAGGACGGCCGCGTGTCGATCCGCTTCGCCCAGCAGCCCATGGACCTGCGCATGGCCGTCCTGCCGACGACCTTCGGCGAAAAGGTCATCCTGCGCATCGCGGGCACTGCTGCGAAGGCGCTCGACCTGCACGAGCTCGGCATGAGCTCGGAGTCCGAGGAAGCCTTCCAACGCGCGATCGAGCAGCCCTACGGCGCGGTGCTGACCTGTGGCCCGACCGGAAGCGGCAAGACGACCACGCTGTATGCGGCCCTTCAGATGCTGAACGATCCCGGGCGCGTGGTGACGACGATCGAGGACCCCGTCGAGTTCCAGTTCCCCGGCATCACACAGGTCGAAGTCAACCCGAAGAGCGGGCTCACATTCGCGCGAGGGCTGCGGACGATCCTTCGCTCCGATCCTGATGTGCTGCTCGTCGGCGAGGTGCGCGACGAGGAGACGGCACGCATCGCGGTGCAGGCGGCGCTGACCGGCCACCTCGTGCTCACGACGCTCCACGCGCACAACGCCGCCAGCTCGATCGCGCGGCTCCGCGACATGGATGTCCAGCCCAACCTGCTCGCCACGTCGATCAACTGCATCGTGGCTCAGCGGCTGGCGCGGCGCCTGTGCCCTGACTGCCGCACGCCATGCGAGCCAAATTCTGAGGAGGCCGCCGAGCTCGCGACGATCGGCGAGGGCACCGTCTACCGAGCCGTAGGCTGCGCCCGTTGCGCCGACACGGGCTTCCGCGGCCGCGTGGCGCTCTACGAGGTGATGCCGTTCCAGGGCAAGCTGCGCAGCCTCGTGGAAGGCTCGACGGAGCAGATCTTCGCCGCCGCCGTGGCTCAGGGAATGCGCACGCTCCGCGAGGACGGCCTGCGCCAGTGCTTGGCCGGCGTTACCTCGCTCGAGGAAGTCCGGCGGGTCACCGGCGACCGCCTTGCCTGACGCAGCAATCACTCGAACGAGCGATGCCCGTACCTATAGCCCGCCGAGGGTGAAACCGATGTTCGTGGAGCGATGCGGCGTCGCCTGAAGCTCGGTCTGCTTGGTAAGTTCGCCCTGGCGAGCGCGATTCCGCTGCTCGTGATGGGTGTGGTGCTCGGGAAGTACCTTTCGCACCGCATCGAACAGCGTACGCTCGCCCAGGCCGAGCGCTCCGCGGAGCTGATCGCCCGCGTCGGCTTCCAGCCACAGATCTCGAAGCGCGACCTCGATCGCGGCCACCTGCCCGCCGCCCGCCGGCGCGCGCTGGACAAGGCGCTCAAGTCGAAGGAGCTCGAGGACGGGCTCGCGCGCATCAAGATCTGGAACCGCCAGGTACGTGTCGTCTACTCGGACAAGACGGCCCTGATCGGCCAGCAGTTCCACATCTTCGGCCCGCTCCGCGCCGCCCTCTCCGGCAGGACGACCTCGACCGTGTCGTCGGTGACCCGGGCGGACAACGCCAGCGAGCGCCAGTTCGGAAAGGTGCTCGAGGTGTACGTCCCGCTCGTGCTCGCCCGCGGCGAGGATCCCGCTGGCGCCATGAACTTCTACCTCCCGTACGAGCCGATTGCACGCGAGATCCGCCACGAGACACGCACGATGTACCTACTTCTGCTCGCAGGCATGGCGCTCTTGTATGCCGCGCTCTTCCGCATCGTCGTCGGCGCCTCGCGGCGGCTGCGCCAGCAGGCGCGGGATTTGACCCGCCACGCGGCCGAGAAGGAGTACCAGTCGCTGCACGACCCGCTCACGGGGCTGCCGAACCGCTCGCTCTTCGCGGATCGCATCGAGGAGGCGCTCGAGTCGGCGGGCGCGGACGAGCGCGAGGTCGCCGTGCTGCTCATGGACCTGGATCGCTTCAAGGAGATCAACGACACGCTCGGCCACCACTCGGGCGACCAGCTGCTCCAGGAGCTCGGCGGCCGGCTCAGGGCCGCGCTGCGCGGCTCCGACACTGTGGCGCGCCTCGGCGGCGACGAGTTCGGCATCCTGCTGCCGGTTCTACCCGAGCGCCGCATCATCAACGAGGTCGTCGAGCGTATCCGCGCAGCGGTCGAAGAGCCGTTCGTGCTCCAGGGATTGCCGCTCGCGATCGAGACCTCAATCGGCGTCGCCATCTTCCCGGCCCACGGCATGGACGTCGAGACGCTGCTGCAGCGCGCCGACGTGGCCATGTACCTCGCCAAGTCCGGAAACTCGCTCTACGAAGTGTACGACGAGGAGCACGACGAATATGACCCAAGCCGCCTCACGCTCGTCGGAGAGCTGCGGCACGCGATCGACGAGGGTGAGCTGACCGTCTACTACCAACCGAAGGCGGTCCTCGACAACGGCGAAGTGGAGGGCGTGGAGGCGCTGATCCGCTGGGAGCACCCGGAGCGCGGGCTGCTGTCGCCGGATCAGTTCATCCCGCTGGCCGAGCACACCGGCCTGATCGGCCCGCTTACCTTCCACGTGCTCAACGAGGCGCTCCGCCAGTGCCGCGAGTGGCGCGACGAGGGCCTTCACCTCACGGTCGCCGTCAATCTCGCAATGCGGAACCTCCTCGACCTCGGCTTCCCCTCGCGCGTCGCGGAGCTGCTCGACAAGTGGCGGCTGGCGCCCGGCACGCTCGAGCTCGAGATCACGGAGAACACGATCATGGCCGACCCCTTCCGCGCCATGACCGTGCTCCGCCGCCTGAACGAGATGGGGGTGAAGCTCTCGATCGACGACTTCGGCACCGGCTACTCGTCGCTCGCCTACCTCAAGAGCCTGCCCGTGGACGCGGTGAAGATCGACAAATCGTTCGTGATGGGTATGGCGAACGACGACAACAACGACGGCGCGATCGTCCGCTCGACGATCGACCTGGCCCGCAACCTCGGCCTGAACGTCGTCGCCGAGGGCGTGGAGACCGGCCCGATCTGGACTGAGCTGCGCGACCTCGGCTGCAACCTCGCCCAGGGCTACCTGCTCAGCCGCCCGCTGCCGGCGGCGGAGCTGACGCGGTGGCTCCGCGACCGCGCGACTGCCGCCGCACCCGAAGGGGTCGCTGAGGCGGCGCCCGCCGTCGCGGCCGCGAACGGCAACGGCGAACGTCCCGGGCTGCTCAGCGGTGGCGTCGCGCCGCGGCTCGCCGAAGTGGCCGTCGACTGAGGACGAGCTCCACCGGGGAGCCCGCGGCCCCGCGCGTACCCGGGCCGGGCCGGGAGCCGAGAACACGGCCCGCCGCGAGCGAGCCTCGCACGCGGAGCGTCCGCCCCGGTGCGCACCCCGCCCGTCCGAGCGCATGCCGCGCCGCGCTGAGCGTCTTGCCCCGGACGGCCGGCACGACGCACTGGCGCTCTGCCTGAGTCGCAGCCGACTCCACCGCGGGGGTCTCGGTGGAGGCGCGAGGCGTCGTCGGGGGAGGAGCCGCTTTCGGAGAGCCGGTCGGCGCGGCGGCCCTGGTCTCGCAGGTCGCGGGCGCTCCGGAGCCGCACCCGGCCGCGACGACCATCACGCCCGTGCCCCGGAACAAGGCGGCGCCGATGACGGTCATGTCGCCGGACATGAGCACACCCCGGTGGCCGGGCGAGTTCATCCACATGCGGAAGGCGGCTTCTGCGGAGAGGCCCGTCGACGCGTACGCCATCACCTCGCCGAGGCCGCCACGGGGATCGGAGAAGCCGGCGTCCTGCGCGCGCAGCGCAGGCCCGTACCGCCCGTAGCCGCAGTGGCCGGAGCGCCATGTCGAGGGGAAGCCGCCTTCCACATAGGCGGCCTGGGTGTCGGCGGCGCGGTTCAGGCTGCGAACGGCGCGCACCGGCCCAACCGGGGCGTGAGCCCACGGGTCGCGGGCGGCGCGGCGGCGCGCGCGCTCCTGGTTCACGAGTGCGACGAGCTTCGCCTCGTCGGCGTTGCCGGCGGGCTCGGCGCTCGCAGGCGTGATCGCGGGGACGACTGCGACCGCCGCGGGCTCTCCGACGTGCCGGAGTGTCACCGTGGCGCCCGCGGGCGCGCCGCCGCAGGCGGCGACACCGCGTGTCACGAAGGCGAGCGCGCCCGCCCGTCCCGCGAGGCGGGCCTCGCCCCGCCAGTCGGTCACGGCCGTACGGCTTCCGGCCTGGACGACCGCGCCCGCGAGCGGGGTGCCGCGGTCGTTGACCACCCGCACGACGACCTCGGCGGGTGTGGCAC
>JBHEMZ010000041.1:0-25952 GCA_046262315.1 Gaiellaceae bacterium | reverse complement strand
TGCGGCAGCGTGTAACAGGCCACCCGCCGCTCAAGCTCCGCCCGCTCCTCCCTGCTCAGCACGATCTCGAAAGGACTCTTCGCCATGGCGCCCTCTTCGACGCCAACCCTCCGGTCCCTTCAACCGATCACGACCGAACTTACGGCCGGGAGCACTAAGGCGCAGGACCGCCTCCAGGTAGGCAAGACCCCACCAGCCGTACCGACGCGTCAGCCGCCAGAATCCCTCGGCCAAGCCAGAGTCGAAACGGTGCGGAGCGACCAGGCGCCGGCGGTCATGCGCGCGAAGCTCGATTCGCAGATCCCCCTGGCTTCCGGACACGCCCGGAGGCTCCGGGTCGCCAGAGATCGGCGCAAAGGGCCGTGCGTGTCCGTGGTGGCCGGCGACGAGGTGAAGAGCGAGGTCCGCCGCTGCGTCGTCATCGGTGACTTCGAGCTGGCTGCTCAGGAGCTGCCAGCTCAGGAGCTCGTGCCGGAAGCCGTCGGGCAGGCCGCTGGCTTCCCGGATCGCGTGCCGCCGAGCGGGCAAGGTCGGGACGAGCGCCGACTTCGCCAGCGGCTCCCCGGCGAGAGCGGCAAGCTCGTCGCCTTGACGCAGGAGGATCTGGAAACGCTCGTCGAGCTTGCCCACGTCGTGCCACCTGGCGGCGAGGCTCACCGCCTCGGCCAGCTCCTCGGGAAGGCAAAGGCGACTAATTTTCGTCGCTGTGCGCTGTACCAGCCTGGAGTGCTCGTCGAGCGGCACCTCGCGCCCGGTTGCCGAGGTCAGGTCGTCGTCGTCCGCGAACAGGTCGGGCTCGTCAGCCTGGCCACCTCCAGTGACCCCGTGCGCGAAGAGGACGAGGCCGCCGGCGGGATGCTGCTCCATCCGGCCGTTCCTGACCTTGCGGAGGAGATCCATCCACCACGCAGGCGGTGCCGCCACATCGCCCTCCTCGGACTGGTACTCGACGAGCACGTCGATCGCGTCGCGAATCGCTCCGCGGTCGGGAGCGGCGTCCTCGGCAACCGACACCAGCTCGGCAAGCGGCGGAGAGGCGAGCCACGGCTGGAGGACGGCGCGGTTGAGTCGCACTGCAAGAGGCCGGAGCGCGCCCGCCCAGACGGGTTCCCAGAGGTCAAGCGTGTCACGACCGAGCGCCTGGTCCGGAGCCGACTGGCCCAACCCTTCGATCCCGTACGCGGCAGGGACCACCACGATATCGCCCGGACCGACCTCGGCTGCCCTCCTCACCACTCTCGTCCGGTCGCGCCCTCTCCAGAGAAGGCATTGGCGCACAGATCCCGCACCCACGCCGTCGCCGTCCGCCTCCCCGTCCAAGCCCTCGATGTCGGATGACCGATCGTGCGAGCCCGGTGTGGCGAGCCAGGTCCGAAGACGGTAGAGGGGCACCGTGAGCATCTCTCCGCTCGCGGGTCGGCAGAGTGCGACCGTCTCGACCCACGTGTGGTCCGCGTCGTCAGTCGAAAGGTCGGCTCGCCAGACGACCTGCACGTCCGGCGCGCCGTGACCCTTCCCGTGCAGGAAGAGTTGCACGTCCGGCTCCGCAAACGGCGTGGGCGCGGTCTGGCAGAGGAGATCGAGGTGGGCGGGCAGGAGCACCGGAGCGTCGGCTGTCGGCGCCAGGTAGGGAGCGAGATCGTCGACATCGCCCAGCGTCTCCTTGAGCGCCTCGACGCCGAAGTCGACAAATCTCGTCTTCTCCTTTCCCTCGCTGCCCTCCGTCGCCCGGTGCTCGAGCAGGCCCCATGTCCTCGACAGCGCCTCGCCGTAGATGGGATCGGAGTCTTTCCCCGCGGCGTCTCGGGCGCGCGCGAGGATCGCCGCCGGCGCCGGCTCGTCGGCGCCCATGCGAGCGAGCCGCCCGAAGCGCTGCCGCAAAGCATCGAGACTCGCGGCCTCAGTCACGAGGGCGTCGAAGCTGAAGTCGGCACCGACCTCGAGACACTGGGTGGAGACGACAACCATCGGCCGGCAAGGGACCTCTGGCGAGGTTGCCCGCACGTAGCAACTCCACCGCTTGACGACGCGGTCCCGCTCGAAGGGGCGGATACGTCCCGTCAGCACCACCACGTCGACGTCCTCGCCGAACCTCTCCGCAACCTCTTGAGCCGTGCGCACGCGATTGAGCATGACCCCGACGCGTCGATGCCCGGCTGCGACGTAGGCAGCGGCGCGCCGCGCCGCCTCGGCCACGAGCGGGTCGTCGCCCTCGCCCTTGAGCTCCCGCACCTTGACGAGCTGCGCGAGCTTCGACGTGCGCAGCCGCCGGGCGAGCTCGGGGTCGTCCAGGGCTGTCGACCGCTCCTTCCCAGGGAACACCTCGTCGGCGGGGATCTCGGCCGGCGGGGTCGCGGAGAGAACGACGAACCCGAACGGCGTGGGAATCGCATCCGTTGCCCATTTTCCGTCGCGGTAGCCGCCCACGGCCTCCAGCGTTTGAAGGAAGGGGACCGAGCAGTGCGCCTCGTCGAGAATGATGAGACTGTCGTTCGCCGCAAGCCCCGCGTAGATCGGGGCCGCGAGCTGGCTCGCGCCGTAGGCGCGAAACAGGAGACGCGAGCCGAGCTGGTCGACGGTCGACGTGATCACCGCCGGCTGGCTAGGCACCCTCGCCCAGCCGTCGTCGCGGAAGATCCCGCCACGCAAGCGAGCGACCGCCAGTGGGCGATCGGTGCCCGCGACCTCTCGCAAGGACTCGGCCACCGCGCGGAGCGGCCCCTTCTGGGCGCACGCGAGCTTCCGAGCGATGCGGCTCGCGCGCTCATACGCTTCGTCGACGACGATCCGACGGTCGACGGTGAACCAGATCCGTCGCGGCGCGGTCCGGTCCGCGACAGCGCGCTCGGCCTGCGTGGCGAGCGCATAGACGGCGATCTCGATGCAGGCGGTCTTCCCCGTCGCGGTCGGCAGGTCGATCGCCTGAGGCCAGGTCCGGTCGGCTACCCGCTCCGCGAGCATCGTCTGCCACGGAAACGGACGGCGGTCGTCCCAGAGCTCACGGAAGAACGCGTCGAACTCGGGAAGTGTCGTCAATCTGTGCCCTCCTGCTCGCGCATCGGCCGGCAGAAGCCGTAGCCGCGGTAGCGGCCGGCGCCGAGGAGCATTGGGCCTTGAACAGGCAGGTCGAAGATCACAATCGCGTGCACGTGCCGCCGCTCGCTGCCGTCCTTGCGCCGAAGGCGGGGGAACGCATGCGCCGGAGGCGTACCCAGATGAGCCGAGACCGGCGTCGCGACGACTTGTCGCGGCTCGGGCAGCCCGATATGAACGCAGGCCTGCGCGACCATCCGCTCGACTTCGCGCTGGTACGCGCATCGGTCTCTCGTCTTGGGATGCTGGTCGAAGGCGACCGGTGTGATTGTCGACCAGTGCGTAGAGCCGTGCGGATGTGCGGTCCACGTCTCGGGCCTCAAGTTCCACGGCGGACTGATCGCGATCAGCGGCGCCAAGCGCCAAGCTCCGAGCCGCCCGAGCAGCAAGCGACGGACTCGGCCAGCAGCCTTGAGCACCTCGCGACGCTCATCGCGGGCGATCCCGGACGGCAGGCCGAGCGCCGCGCCGAGCAGGCGCGCGTCGGCGTGCGGATGTGCGACAAACCCAAGCGGGAGGAAGGCGACGTGCGGAGTCCCGAGCGGAGCGCCGCAATAGTCGTGGCCGCTTAACAGCCCGCGAACCCGGTCGGAGAGGTCGTTGCTCTCGCTAACGAGCGCCTCGCGCCAGCGCTGCGTGACTGCGAGCACGCAGGCGAGGTCGAGATAGCGGTAGGGACCGTCGTCGCGCTCGAGCGTGAACGGGATCAGCTGTGGATGGAAGACCGTGCCCCGCGCGGCAGGCTCCGTGACGCGGGATTGAGGCCGAGCGTAGCCCAGGTAGCTCGAGAGAACCGGCCGAAGCCGAGCAGGCGGACGACCGTCCGGGAACTCCTCGTGCAGCCGCTTCCGGGCCGCGCTGCGAGCTGTGCCGGTCGACACCTTGACCCCGACCTGCGCGGCCGCAAACGCTTCGACCGCCTCGCGGTTGTACCGTCGCTCGAGGTCCTCCAGCGTCCCCGGGGCGGGCACACGAAGCCGGAGAGTGGCTCGGTCGTCGTCGGGGAGCCAGTTCGGCGCGGCGACCTCCTCAGCTGCGGCAAGCCACATCTGGACGAGAGAAGACGAGTGGCCGATTCGGTGGACCTTGGCGCAGAGACTCTCCAGGCTGCGGCGGATCCCGTCGGGTACGTCGGCATCCGGCCACATCAAGTAGACGCGGTCGTCCTCGAGCCACGCGCGAGCGAACGTGCGCGCGTTTCGCGTACGCATGATCCCGGGCGTCGATTGAAGCCCGGGGGGAGGCTTCTGTCCCTTCTTTTCCTTCTTCCAGATTGCTTTGTCGTTCACCGGCACGAATTGGCTCACGAGTGCTCGCGCTGCCACCTCGGAAGCGTGGATCGCCGGCCGTTCCTCGAGGGCTTCGAGCCAGAGCAGGGCATCGCGCTCGGCCGGATTGGCGCCGGCGTTGAAGTGGGCCGCCGCCATGGCCATGAACACGCGCGCGGGATGCGGCGGCCACTCGGGGCGGTCATGACCGGGCTCGGAGGCAGCAACGAAGCCGTTCAGGTAGCGGATGCCGAGGGCGAGCACGTCACGCTCCCTGCTCGGGCTCTTCCTTGGTGGCTTCGAGCTGGCTGAGACGAACGAGCTCCACGAGCTCCGCGCTGGGTTTTAGCTGGACCGGCGCCGTCGGCCACGGAAGTCCCACCGCGGTGGCGGCATCGACGGTGGCGTTCAGGAGCTGGAGCGCCGCGTCGCTGGTGAGGGAATAGCTTGCGGGCGTCGCTCCCGGCCGGTCCAGGAGCTCCCACCGCATCGGACCGTCGGGCCAGAGCAGGCATCGCGAGCGCAGGTCGGTCCCGGTTTCGAAGGCGAGCGTGGCTGCGCACAGCCCGAGGGCTGCGAGCACGGTCCTGGCGGCGTCGTCGATCGTGGCGCTCGCCTCTCCGTTCAGCGGAAACCGCAGCCTCCGCAGGCAGATGAGCGAGAGCGTCGTGATCTGCTCGGCGTACTCGATCGTGACGCCGTCGTAGTAGTTATCGGCCGTCTTCTCGTCTCGTCGCTTCGGGAACGGCACGCTCGAATGGTTGATCTTGGATGGAGCGGCGCCTTCCTCTCCCGGGGCGGCAATGGTCCACGTTCCATCAGCGCGCTTCTGCACCTCGACGGCGGCACGAATCTCGAGCGGGTCGCGCCGCACTCCTCGGCGCAGATCGCCGACCTCGGCCCCGATCCCGACGATCTCGGACACGACCGCGCGCTCGAACTTCGGCCCGAGGCCGCCCTTGGGGCCGGTCGAGTCCCACATCCCGAACACGAGGGCGGTGGGGCACAGCTCGAAGAGCGGCGTGGCGTTTGTCGAGCTCATTCGGTTCAGCCCCTTGCCCCTGTCGGACTTCCGGAAGGGCACCCTGTCGAATTCGCTGTCGCGGAGGATCGCATCGGCGGCGCGATGCGGAGCTTGGAGGCTCGTAACCTTTCCTACGGGGTCTATGAACCTCCCGCCCTGCTCGTCGGCTTCGATATCGCCTGTCGGGTCATGGTCGGAGAAGTCGACGGTAAGAAGAGGCAACTTGATCCGCTCCGCGTCGACCGCCTCCTGCAATGCACGCTCCATTCGGTTCGCTTGGCTCTGCACGCTGTCCAGAAGGACGCATGTCACCGGCTCCTCGCGCCCCGGAAGCCGCCGCCTCTCCACTGCGTAGACCGCGCCGGCGAACGTCGGCGGGAACACCTTGTCGCCTTCGCCGCCCGCGGGCTGAAGCCGGCGGCGGCAGCGGAATGCAGCAGCGTCGCCGGCCACGGCGGCGCTGAGCCGCTCGAGCGTCAACACCTCATCGTGATGCACACAATCGTTCATCGCTTGTCGAGCCTCCTTGCTCTCGGTTGCGTTGCCCGGATCACGGTCGAGCCTCGTCGGGAAGCAGCGCGAGCACGGCGTCGTACAGCGCCCGCGCGACGCCGACCGCCTCCTCGGCCTCCTCCACCCCGAGCGCCTCCGGCTCCCCCGGATAGCGGAACCGCCAGGCGAACTCAGTCAGCGGCACGGCGCGGTCGACATCGCCGCGCAGCCGTTCGTCGAGGGCCAGGCACTGCTCGCCGAGCTCCTCGATGCTGTGCGTCTTCCGGAACGCCCGGTCGTGCCAGGCGAGGAAGCCCTTCAACGCCTTCTCGGCCGCCTGCTGAGCGTGAAACGCCGCATCCTCCGGCAGAGGAGGCTCGGCGGCCAAGTCGACGTCGGCCGCACGCAGATCGGCACGCGCGCGAGCGAGCCACGCCCCCGCCTCCTCCGCGCGCACCGGATCAGGCGGCATAGAGCAGCCTCCCCTCGCGGAGGATCGTTCCTGGCAGCGAGGCGGCGAGGTGCGCACGCCGATCGAAGTAGCTCTCGGTGCAGACGAGGACGTCGGCCGCGATCCCCGTTCCGCGCAGGGCCTCGTAGGCGATCCGGCTGCGCCGGCGAGCGGCCGGAGCCGAGTCTGAAACGACGACCAGCAGGTCGTAGTCGCTCGCCTCGCCCGCCTCGCCGCGGGCGGCAGAGCCGAACAAGTAGATTCGACGCGGATCGTAGGCGCGGACGAGGCGCCGGACGGCGTCGCACAGGCCGCTGTCCGGGACCTCGACGGCTCGGCTGGTATCAGTCATCGCGCCCGCCCATCTACATCGTCTGTAGTGATCCTACGGCGGCGGTCGGACGTCATCCCGCGCCCAGCCGTCACGCGCTCCGTCCACAGTGCCGATCCATCCCCGAAGAACGCGTGCTCGTAGCGGGAAGTTCGTCGAGATTTCCCCGCCTTGTCGACAGCGAGAGGGACGTTCTACACAGGCCGTAGCTTGATCGCCGTGAGGCGCTTGCGCGACAGTGCCGGGGTGGCCGCGTTCGTACACTCCCAGGAATTCGCGCAGGCGGCTAGGACGGAGGCGGACGCGCTCCGTCTCGAGGCCGAGCGGCTCCGGGAGGAGGCGGTGAAGCACATCGAGCTCGCCGAGAAGGCGACTGCGCAAGCGATGGAGCTCGAACATCGCCTGCGCGAGCTCGACGAGCTTCTCGGCCGAGCGCCGCAGTTGCGTCTGGACCTGCAGACCGACGCTCTGCGGGGACAGAGGCTGCGAGAGGTGGCAGTCGAGCTCGTGGCGAGACAGCGCAGGATCGGCGAGCCGATCCATTACCGCGAATGGTTCGAGCTGCTCCTCGCCGAGGGGCATACCGTCGAAGGGAAGGATCCCCTCGCCACATTCCTGACGCAGGTGACACGCTCGCCCGTCGTCCTTCGCGAGAGCGAGCAAAGCGGTGTCTACCGAGTCGATCCCGAAGCAGGGGGTGAGGAAGCGCTACGAGGAGTGGAGTACGCGCGGAGGGCGCTCATCAGCATTCGCGAGCAGCTCGCCGTCGCGCTCGAACGCGCGGACGATCGAGCGATCGAGGATCTCACGCAGCAGCTCGCCGCAGCCGAGCGCCGAGCCGGCGCCGCACACCGCGCGCTCTCCGAGGTTGCTCGCGTACAGGCTGGGCTGCGAGCTCTTGCCGCTTGACTCGGGATCGAGTCCCGTCGCTCCCGCTGAAGAGAGCCCTGCTAATCGCGGGCCCTTCGTCATTTCGCCCTGAGACGAGCGCAGCATCGGTGTCGGCGCGACGAGCTAACCACGCACGGAGAGTGAGCATCCATCGCGGTCTTGCGTCGCGTCGAACGGCGTGAACAGACAGCTTCAGTCGCAGCCCACCCGACGAGGCGCGACCTCTACATGCCCATGGCGTGGTAGCCGGAGTCGACGTAGAGGGTCGTCCCGGTCACGTTGCGCGCCTCGTCGGAGAGCAGGTAGGCGGCCGCGGCGCCTACGTCGTCCGCGTCGATGCTGCGGTGGAGCGGCGCGCGCTCCTCGACGATCGCCTCCATGGTCGGAAAGCCGGCGATCGAGCGTGCAGCCAGCGTGCGCACGGGCCCCGCCGAGACCGCGTTGACGCGAATGTCCGACTGCCCGAGATCCCACGCCAGGTAGCGGACGGAGGCGTCGAGCGTGGCCTTCGCCACGCCCATGACGTTGTAGTGCGGCACCGCGCGCTCGCCGCCGAGGTACGTCATCGTCACGATCGCGCCGCCGTCGCGCGCCTGCATGAGCGGCTCGGCCGCGTGCGCGGCGGCCACGAGCGAATAGGCGCTGACGTCCACCGCCATCCAGAAGCGGTCGCGGGGCGTGTCGGTGAAGCGGCCCTCCAGATCCTCGGCGGCCGCGTAGGCGACCGAGTGCACGAGCAGGTCGAGCCCGCCGGCGAAGACCTCCCCCACCTCGCCGAAAACGCGCTCGACGTCGCCGTCGGAGCGCACGTCGCAGGCGGTGACGAGCGGGCTGGAAACCGAGTCGGCCAGCTCGCGGACGTTCTTCTCGATGCGCTCGCCCTGATAGGTGAACGCCAGGCGCGCGCCCCCCTCGGCGAGGCGGCGGGCGATGGCCCACGCGATCGAGCGGCGGTTGGCGACGCCCAGCACGAGCCCCGTCTTGCCGGCGAAGCGCTCGTCCACCGGGCGAGTCTAACCGGGGCCTGGAAAGACGCGGGACACGCCTCGATCTTCCGCTAGTCTGCCAGGCTCTTGCGCCGCTTTGTCCTCGTCGCCCTCCTCGCGGCGCTCGCCTCCTCGGCGTCCGCCTCCGCTGGTCTGGTGCGCGTCCAGCCGCGCTCCGGCGAGCTGGCCGTTCCGGTCGTGCGGGCGGGGACGGTGCACATCCCGCGAGGCCAAGAGGCGGGGCGTGCGCGCGTGGTCGCGACACTCGACCTGCCGCCGCTCGCGGCCGCCCGCGGCCGCGGCTTCACCCTCTTGGGACGAACGTCACGTCTCGATCTCGACAGCTTCTCCTCGCGCGCCTATCTCGTGCGCGTCCAGGCCGCCCAGCGCGCCGCCGTGGCGACGCTGCGCCGGGAGATTCCCGCCGCGCGCGTCTCGCGCCGCTACTCGGTGATCCTGGACGGGCTGGCCCTCGACCTCCCGGCGACCGAGCTACCGGCGCTGCGCCGCCTCAGTTTCGTGAATCGCATCTACCCGAGCGTGCAGTACACCCTGCGTCTGAACCGCAGCCCGGGCGTGATCGGCGCCACGGCGCTCAGTGCGGCGACCGGAGCGCGCGGCGACGGCATGAAGATCGGCGTCGTCGACGACGGGATCGACAGCTCGCACCGGTTCTTCAACCCTGCCGGCTTCGCGTACCCGCCCGGCTACCCCAGGGGCGGCCTGAAATGGACGACGCCCAAGGTGATCGTCGCCCGTGCGTATCCAGGGCCCGGATCCGGACGTCCCGGCCGGATGCCCGTGGATCCGAACGAGTCGTTCCATGCCACGCACGTCGCGGGTATCGCCGCCGGCATCGCGGGAACCGACGCGCCCAGGGGTCCCGACCACCCGCCCACCGCCGACCTGTCGGGGGTCGCGCCGCGCGCCTACCTCGGCAACTACCGCGTGTTCAACGCGCCGACGCCGATCGGCAACGTCGCCAACACGCCGGAGATCATCGCCGCCTTCGAGGATGCGGTGAGGGACGGCATGGACGTGATCAACTTCTCGGGCGGCGGGCCGCAGGTCGATCCCATCAACGACGCCATGTACGAGGCGGTCGAGAACGTCGTCAACGCCGGCGTCGTGGCCGTCATCTCGGCGGGGAACGACCGCGAGGACTTCGGGCTGGGCTCTGCGGGCACGCCCGGGACGGCGCCGGAGGCGATCTCCGTGGCCGCCGTCTCGAACGTGCAAGTCTTCGCGCCGGCGCTGTCGGTCGTCGCCGCCGGCGCGCCGGCTTCGCTGAAGCAGGTGCCGCTCGTGCCCGCCGCCGGCGGGCGCACGCCGCGGAGCTGGCTCACGACCGACCAGACCCTGGTGGACGTCGGCTCGCTGGTGGACGCGCAGGGCAAGCCGGTCGATCGCCGCCTGTGCGGCACGGGCGCCGACCCGAGCGGCCCCACGACCCCGCTGCGCGGGCGTCCACTGGCGGGCTCGATTGCCCTCGTCTCGCGCGGGCAGTGCACTTTCTTCTCGAAGGCGCTGCGCGCCCGCGCAGCCGGCGCCACGGGGCTCATCCTCGTGGACAACCGGGCTGGCGAGGCGAACCCGATCCCGGTCCGGCTGCCGCTTCCCGCCGGCATGGTCGCCGACCTCGACGGCGCGCGACTCCGCGACTACATGGCCACGACCGGCGGCCGCACCGTGATCCGCGCCGGGCGCGACTGGGACCGCATCGAGACGGGGCGGAGCGGCATCGTGACGAGCTTCTCGTCGGGCGGCCCGACCGCGTTCGAGCACACGCTGAAGCCCGATCTCGCAGCGCCCGGCGGCGCTATCCTGTCCTCGACACTGCGCCCGTTCGGCGGGCCGTTTGCCGTCTTCGACGGAACGAGCATGGCGGCGCCGCACGTCGCGGGAGCGGCCGCGCTCCTGCTCCAGCGCCACCCGGCGTGGTCGCCACACCAGGTGAAGTCGGCGCTCGTCCAGACCGCCGGGCCTGCGTGGGCCGACACCGCACGCACGACCGAGGCCTCGGTGCTGCTCCAGGGCGGCGGCCTCGTGAGCGTGCCCGCGGCGGACGACCCGCGGATCTTCAGCGACCCGGCGTCGCTCTCCTTCGGCGATCTGAAGCCGATCGCCGCCACCGCGCGCCGGGCACTGCTCCTGAGCATCCAGGACGCGGGCGGCGGCGCGGGGCCGTGGCAGGTCGAGCTCAGGCCCCAGTCGACGAGCGCAGGGGCGTCGCTCGAGCTGCCGGCCGTCGTGACGGTGCCGCCCGGCGGCCGCACCGAGGTGAGCGTCGGGGCGGTCGCCGCCGCAGGCTCGCCCACCGGCGACAACTTCGGCTTTGTGGTTTTGCGTCAGGGAGCGGTGACACGGCGGATCCCGTACGCCTTCTTCGTGTCGCAGCCGCAGGTCCTGCTCCAGCAGCCGCCGCGCAAGCTGCGCCGGATCCAGACGGGCACGACGCGCTACGGCGCGTCGCGGGTGAGCGCGTACCGCTTTCCGGGCGCGCCGTTCGGGCCGAACCCGAACTACGTAGGACCGCCGATGGAGGAGCTCGGCGCCGAGCGCCTCTACACGACGCAGATCGCCGAGCCCGTCGTCAACTTCGGCGTGGCGATCGTCTCGTCCTCGCCCGGCTCGCTCATCGACCCGTGGCTACTCGGCTCGCTCGACGAGAACGACGTCGAGGGCTACGCCGGCACGCCGGTCAACGTCAACTCGTTCACGCTCAACTACCAGCTCGACGTGGGGGCGGCGGGCGCGGTCTTCCCTCGACCCAAGCGCTATTACATCGCGGTGGACTCACCGAAGCACCCCGTCACCGGCAAGGCGCTCGGTGGACGCTACACGTTGCGCTCGTGGGTGGACGACGTGGTGCCACCGTCCGTGGAGATCGTCTCCAGGCGCGTTGCCGCGGGACGACCGGCAATCGTCGTCCGCGCGAACGACTTCGGCCTCTTCCCCAAACACGCCTCGGGGGTCGATCCGACCTCGCTCGTGCTCGCCTACCGGCAGGTGCTCGTGGGCGCGTCTGCGTACGACCCTTCCTCGGGCATCGCGGTCTTCCTGTTGCCGCGCGAGGCGCCGCGCATCGGGCCGGGCCGGACGCGTGCGATCCTCGTCGCCGCCGACTACCAGGAGGCGAAGAACGTGACCACGCCGGGCGGCGCGGTCCTGCCGAACACGAACTTCAGCCCCGTCGCGATCCGCGGGGTGCGCGGAGCGGCGGCGACCTGGCTCTTCCCGCGCAAACGCGCGTGCGTGGGACGGCGCGCGCGGCTCGTCGTGGCGGCGAGCTCGACGCGGCGGATCCGCGCCGTCCGCTTCCTGGACGGGCGCCGGCACATCGCCACCGTGCGCCGCGGGACTGCCGGGCTCTACGCCGCAACGTGGGCGACGACGCGGACGCGCTCCGGTCGACACGTGCTGCGGGCGCAGGTGCTCGGCCCTGGCCCCGGCGCGACGGCCGAGCGACTCGTCCGCGTCTGCCGCTAGTCCGGAGACTGCCGCCACGTCGCGGAAGGACCGGCGACTGATTCGAAGCGCCTCCAGCTCGCGCGCCTCCTCTTCGGGCGCCGGTCGCCATGTGTCCGTGATCGGTGGCCCGTAGCGGTTGGCGAGCGCGTACGAGAGATCCTCCTCGATGCGTTGCTCGTGGTCCGCTTCGAGGCGGACCACGAGCGGCGTGGCGAAGTTGCCTTCGTTCCACCAGACGGCGAGATCAGCCCGCATAGCGCGCACCCAACCATGCATGCGCGTGGTCTTTCCCGATAATCCGCGATCTCAGCCGCGGCGCCGCGCGCGGGCGCTACGGTGCTCCGATTCGTGACCCGCCCGTCCAGCCAGATGGAGCCGTCATGCGCGTCGCAGTAGTCACCGGCGGATCGTCGGGGATCGGCGAGGCCACGGCGCGGCTGCTCTCCGAGCGCGGTTGGCGCTGCGTGCTGGTTGCTCGGCGCGAGCAGCGGCTGCGCGGGCTCGCCGAGGAGCTCGACGGCGAGTACGAGGTTTGCGACGTCAGCGACCGGGAGGCCGTCGAGCGCATGGCGGCGGCAATCCGCGCGCGGCACCCAGCCGTCTCGTTGCTCGTCAACAACGCCGGCATGCCGGCTCGCGGCGACTTCCTGTCCGTCGATCCCGAGCGCGTTGAGCGCGTGCTGCGGGTGAACTTCCTCGGCGGCGTCTGGTGCCTGCGCGCGCTGCTGCCCGCGCTCGAGGCTGGACGGCCCGCCCACCTCGTCAATGTCGTCTCCGTGGCCGGCACTGTCGCGTGGGGGCCGGCAGGCCCGTACTCGGCGTCGAAGCACGCGCAGCTCGCCTTCTCGCGCTCGCTCTCGACTCAACTCCGGCCCCGCGGGATCGCTGTACACACCGTCAACCCGGGCTTCGTCGAGACGGAGGGCTTCCCGCAACGCGGCGTCCTGCGGAGCGGCCTGTTCCAGCGGCTCGTGGTCGACCCACCGGTGGTCGCGCAGGCGATCGTGCGCGCGGTCGAGCGCGATCGGCGTGAGGTCTACGTGCCGCGTTGGTACCGCGCGGCGGCGATCGTGCAAGCCACCGTCCCCGGCCTGCTCGCGCGCTACGGCGGGGGCGGAAGCTACCGGGCCAGCGACGAGTAGAGCCGATCGAGCAAGGATCGCCGGGCGGTCGGCGCCGTGCCGGCAAGGAAACGTGCAAGCCGGGCGGCCTCATCATCGTCGAGCGAGACGACGGCCTCCGCGCGGGCCTCGACGTCCGACTCCACCCAGACGCTGAAACGGACATGCCGATCGGTGCCGAGATAGCGCGAGACGCGAAGGGCACGGTCTGCATCGATCTCCTCGTGGCCGCGGAAGAACTCGACCAGCTTCAGGCGTAACGGCGACGCACACCAGGGGCAGTAGCGATAGAGCCTCGCCACCTCGCCCCCGCACCCCGGGCACCCGCGCATGGCTCGAGCCTACAACCCGCAGCCGGGCCGCGCCATGTCGCCGCGGCTCTCTCCTGTGACGCGGCCGTGCGCGTGCTGGCGCCGCGCCTGGCACCACGGACGGGCGCCTGCGCTTGCCCGCCCGGCAGGTACGCTCGGGCCGTGAAGGTCGAGCTCCTCTACTGGCGCGGCTGTCCCTCCTATCCGGAGGCGCAGCGGCTCGTCGAGGAGGTGCTGGGCGCGTCCGCCCGCAACGCAGAGGTCGAGCTCCGTGAGGTGCGGACGGATGAGGAGGCGGCCGAGCTGCGCTTCCCTGGCTCGCCGACAATCCGGGTCGACGGCCGGGACGTTGACCCGCACGGCGCGGAGTCGCCGCCCGCGCTCACCTGCCGCATCTACCTTCTCCCAGACGGGCGCGTCTCCCCTATCCCAGCGCGAGACCAGCTCGAGGCCGCGCTCGCGTGACACTGCCTCTCGGGACTGCCGCCCCGTCCTTCGCCCTTCCCGGCGTGGACCGAGTCACCCACGCGCTCGAGGACTACGACGACACCGACGTGCTCGCGGTCGTCTGGTCGTGCAATCACTGCCCCTACGTGCAGGCCTGGGAGGACCGCATGATGGAGCTCCAGCGCGACTTCGGAGAGCGCGGGTTCCGGCTCGTCGCGATCAACTCGAACGACACCGAGTCCTACCCGGGGGATTCGTTCGACGCGATGTGCGAACGCGCGCGCGAGCGCGGCTTCAACTTCGATTACCTGCACGACGCGGACCAGTCCGTCGCCCGCGCGTACGGGCCCGAGCGGACGCCCGAGGTCTTCCTCTTCGACCGAGACCGGCGCCTCGTCTACCACGGCGCGATCGACGACTCGTACGACGAGACCGGCGTCCAGGAGCGCTACGTGCGCGACGTGGTCGAGGCGCTGCTGGATGGTGGCGAGCTGCCCGTCACGGAGACGCCGCCTGTGGGCTGTTCGGTGAAATGGCGGCCAAACGCGCCATAAGGCGCGTTTGGCTAGCAAGGAGCCGGCACGCGCAGGATCGGAGCGGGGCGGCGCACGGCGCGCTTGGCACATCTCGTAGCGCCCGCGCCGCCTCGAGGACGAGCTCGCGTACCGTCGATCTCGACGTAGAGCCCGTTCATCTTCAGCTACGCCGTCCAGTACTCGGCCTGGTATGACGTGAGCGCAGACGATCCTGTTTAGCCAGACGCGCCTACGGCGCGTCTGGCCACGTACCAGCCCACGACGGCAGTGTAAGCGTCGCGCGCGGGCGCTAGGTCGAGTGCCCGCCCTCGCGCCTCACCGGTGCAGCCGGCGAAGTCGAGGTACGGGCCGAGCTCGCGGCGCTCCTCCTCGACTTGCTCGCGGACCAGCACGAGGTCGTTTGAGTCGAAGAGGCCGCGCAGGTCCGCATCCGAGAGCGCCCGGGCGTGCGAGGGGTCGCGCGCACGCTCGAAGCGGTTCAGCTCCAGAGCCAGGAGCGGATCGACGGGCGCGACCTGGTCGGCGACGAGCACCGTTCCTCCCGGCCGGGTGACGCGCACGAGCTCCGCGAGCGCCAGCTCGGGCCGAGCCACGTGATGCAGCACGAAAGCAGCCCCGGCGACGTCGAAGGCGCCGTCGGCGAACGGCAGCGACGTCACGTCTCCCTCCACGAAGGTGACGTTGGGAAAGGCCGCGCCGCGGCGTCTCCCTTCTTCGAGTAGCTCCGGCACAACGTCCACGGCCACCGCCTCGCGCACGAGCGGCGCCAGCGCGAACGCCAGCGCGCCGCTGCCGGCACCCGCGTCGAGGGCGCGCTCGTCGCCGCGCAGGTCGAGCAGGCCGCGGACCCGCGCGGACAGCCCGGCGGCGCGCTCGTCGGCACGCTCCGCAGTAAGCGCCGCCGTGGCGGCAAAGCGTGCGCGGACGGCGTCGGCGTTCGAGGTCACGCAGCGAGCGTACTCCGCCTCGAAGGACGCGAGGTTCGAGCGGGACAGCCCGGGCGGACCGCGCGCGACCCCAAATCGCGCCGCTGGCATGGACGCGCGACCGCTGTTCCTCCATCGGCCGCCCGCCGCGCTCCCGTCCTCACGCCTCGGGCGGGGTCACGCCCCGTGGACGCGACGGTCTACGCGACGGTGCGCCGCGCGCGTTCCGGCGAGGTGTTGATGCTGCTGACTAGCTCGTAGGTGATCGTGCCGGCCACGCGCGCATGATCCTCGGCGAGCACGCCGTGGCCGATCAGCGTGACAGGCGTGCCGGGTGGAAGCTCGCGCGAGAGCTCCACGGCGAAGGCGTCCATGGAGACGACGCCGACGACGCGCCTGCGCTCGCCCGCGACACGCACCTCCGTCCCCGTCAGGTCCCGCCGGAAGCCGTCCGCGTAGCCGACCGGCACGATGCCGACCCACGTGTCGCCCTCGGCAACGAACCGGCGCCCGTAACCCGTGCTCTCCCCCGGCGCCAGTCGCCGCACCTGCGCGAGGTGGCTGTCCCAGCGGAGCACCGGCTCGAGAACATCGTCCGCGGGGTCGGTGCCGAAGGGCGAAAGCCCGTAGAGGGCGATGCCACAACGTGCGGCGTCGAGACGCGACTCCGGGATGCGCAGCGCCGCAGCGCTGTTGGCGGCGTGTCGTGTCAGGTGCGCGTACGGCTCAGTGGCCGCGCGGAAGCGCTCGAGCTGCTCGCGCGCGAACCCCTCGTCGCAATCGGCGGTCGCGAGGTGGGTCATCAGGCCGACAACCTCGCGGCCTGGGGCGGCCAGCTCCGAGAGTCCCCAGCGCCCCATGCCGGTGTCGACCTTGAGGTGCACCTGCACGCCTTCCGGGAGCTCTCCGTCGATGCTCGTCAACTCGAGGTGAGCGTTCCGCGCCGCCGCGATCTCGCGGTTCGAGGCCGGGCCCATAACGAGGATGCGCGCGTCGGGAAGGTCGCCGCGGAGCTCGAGCGCCTCGGGCACGGTCGCCACGCAGAGCGCCGCTGCGCCCGTCTCGAGCGCTGCGCTGGCGACGTCGCGCGCCCCGTGTCCGTACCCGTCGGCCTTGACGACGGCCCAGAGCTCAGCTCCGGAGAGTGCGCGCAGAAGCGTCCGCACGTTGCGACGCAGGGCGCTGAGGTCGATCGTGATCTCAGATCGGTGCATGACTACGGAAGTTGCGCGCGAGCTCCGAGACGTACTTTGCACCGAGCGTCGGCGCGCTCTCCACGAGCCAGGCCGCGAAGCTGCGCGTCCCGCGCGGAGGCTTGGCGGAGACGAGGGCGCCGGCCGCGAGCGCCTCCAGCTCGTCGCGCGTCACGACGGCGTCCCGGAGCACTGCTCCGGCGAGCGTGCAGAGCGTGAGTGCGAGCGTCGTGGGCGCGCCGACGACGCGGGCGCGGCTGCCGACTGCGCGTCCGACCAGGCGCACCAGCTCGTCGAACGAGTACTCCTCCGGGCCGGCCGCGTCCACGGTCTCGTTGCCGGCGGAGGCACCCAGGTCGGCGGCCAGCGCGGCCACGTCCTCGCCGGCGACGGGCTGGATCCGTCCGGTGCGGCGGGGGACCAGGAACACCGGGAAGCGGCGCAGGATCCAGGCGATGTTGTTGACGAGCAGGTCGCCGGCGCCGAAGACGAGCGTGGGACGCACGATCGCGTGCGAGGGACAGAGCTCGAGCACGTCGCGCTCGACCGCCGCCTTGCCGCGGAAGTACGCGAACGGCGAATCTTCCCTCGGGTTCGTGACGGAAACGTGGACGACACGCCGGACGCCGGCCCTGCGAGCAGCGCGCAGCAGGATGCGCGTGTTCTCGACTGCGCGCGCAAACGTCCGTCCGCGCCGCCTCGTAGCGGATCCAGTACGTCTTGTAGAGCGTCTCGGCGCCTGCGAGATCGCGCGCGAGACGCCCCTCGTCGGCGAACTGGAGCTCGGCGAACTCGACGGCGTCCGCCAACGGGTGCCCGGGATGAGCCTGCCGGCTGAGCGTGCGGACGGCACGGCCTCGCGCCAGGAGCTCGGTGGCGATGAATGCGCCCGTGTACGAGAAGGTGCCGGTGACGACGTCAGTCGTCGTCAAGGACGTAGGGGATCGCGTCGGCGACGTCGCCCGCCATCAGCCCGGCCTCCATCGGTGCCTCGAGCGGCGCGCGGCCGTGCACAAAGGCCCCTGCGGCGGCGGCAAGTCGCGGCTCCATGCCCTTGGCGAGAAACGCTGCGATGACCCCCGTGAGGACGTCGCCTGTGCCCGCGGTCGCGAGCGCTGCGCTGCTGTCGGCAAGGAGCACGCGCTCCCCGGGGGCACCCACCAGCGTTTCGCTCCCCTTGAGCAGTACGACGCAGGCGAAGCGCTCGACGGCGCGGTCGAGCGCCTCGAGGCGGTGCGCATCCACCCAGCTCGACTCCTCGTCCAGGAGCCGCCCCAGCTCGCCCGAGTGGGGAGTCAGGACGGTGGGCGCGTCCCGCGCGAAGGGCTCGAGGCCGTGGAGCGCGTCGGCGTCCACGACGGCGGGAACATCCGTCTCGGCGAGCAGCCGTCGGACGAGCTCGATCGCTTCCGGGGCCCGGCCGAGGCCCGGCCCGATCCCGAGGGCGCCCGCACGCCGTACTGCGTCCCATACCTCGCCGAGTGGCCGTTTGACAGCCTCTACGATCAACGCCTCGAGTACCGACAGCGTTTCCTCGGGGGCCGCCACAGCTACGTAGCCGGCGTCAGCCCGAAACGCCGCGCGCGCGGCCAGCGCGGCGGCCCCCGACATACCGCGGGAGCCGCCTACGAGCAGAACCGAGCCCGCCGTGTACTTCGTGTCGCGGTCCTCCCGCAGCGGCACCAGATCGACGATCTCGCCGGTGACGAGCGCGTGCGCAGTCTCGCGGGGCTCCAGGCCGATGTCCACCACGTTGAGGGCGCCGCTCACGAACCGCCCGGGTGCCACTAGAGAGCCCACCTTCGCGCCGTGCAGCGCAATCGTCGACCACGCCTCCACGGCCGCGCTCGCCACCTCGCCCGTGGACGCGTCGACGCCGGAGGCGATGTCGACCGCGACGATCTCGGCGCCGGATTCGTTCATGCGCTCGATCAGCCGCGCGGCACTCGGCCGCGGCTCGCCCGTGAAGCCGGTGCCGAAGAGCGCATCGACGATCAAATCGGGCTCGCCGAGCTCCTTCTCCTCGTCGTCGGGCCTGGACTCGACGACGAGCACGTCCTTGCTCGCCTCGCGCAGTACCCGTGCGGCGATCCGGCCGTCGCCGCCGTTGTTCCCTGGCCCGCAGACGACCGTGATCCGCCCGGCGTCGGCGTATTCCCGAAGGATGAGCTCGGCGACGCCGCGGCCGGCGCACTCCATCAGCTCCGCCTCGTCGTGCCCGGCTTCGGCAGCGCGCATCTCGTCCGCGGTGTAGATCGGCTCAAACATCGAGGGCGACCGCGACTGCCGCGGCAAGCTCGCGCGAATGCGTCATCGAAAGGTCGATGGCGCCGCAGCCGCGCGCGTCGGCCCACGCCCGTGCGCGGCCCGAGAGCCCGACGCCCGGCTTCGGACGGCCCGCGATCTCGACCTCGCGCCAGGCCCAGGCGCGCGCGACACCGAAGCCGAGTGCTTTGCCGACCGCTTCCTTGCCGGCGAAGCGGGCGGCGTAGTGCTGGGCGGGGTTCGGGCGCGAGTCGCAGTAGCGACGTTCCTCCTCGGTGAAACAGCGCTCGCGGAAGCCGGGCCGCTCGAGCGCTCTGCGGATTCGCGCGATCTCGATCAGATCCACACCGACCGTCACGGCTCCCGCGGGTCTCCTGTCACACCCTCTGCGCTGTGCGAGGCACCAGGCAGCGCCGACCCAGGCAGGCGCTGCCGTATCGGTCTCGTCATCATCCCTGGCACCCGCGCCGTGGTCAGGCGCGCTCCAGCCATTCCGGCAGGTCGGCGACGGAGCTGAGGACAAGGTCGGGTGCCGTGTGCGCCCGCTCGAGATCCTCCTCGCGGAACTTGCCGGTCCGCACGAGCGCGGTGCGCAGGCCGGCTGCGTGCGCGCCCGCAATGTCGTTTTCGATGTCGTCGCCGACCATCCACGCCTGCCCCGGCTCGGCGTCGAGGGCCTCCAGCGCTGCCGCGAAGTAGGCCGCGCTCGGCTTGCCGAGCACAGTGGCGCTCACCTGGGCCGCGTACTCGAGTCCGGCCACGAACGCGCCGGCGTCGAGCAGCGGGCCGCGCGCCGTCTGCCACCAGCGGTTGCGGTGCAGGCAGACGAGGTCGGCGCCCGTTTCGAGCTCCGCGAACGCGCGGGCAAGGTTGGTATAGCTGAACACGCGGCCCGTCTCCGGCGTCTCGTCCGCGCCGCCCACGAGCACGGCGTCGGCCCCCTCACCGACCAGCTCGACGCCCTCCAGATCCTCGACGATCCCTTCCATCACGAGCGCGAGCACGCGGCGGCCGGCGAGTGCCCGGGCGGCGGCACGCGGCGTCGTCTGCACCTCCTCGTCCTCGAGCTCGATGCCAAATGCGCGCAGCTCGCCTGCGAGGACACTGCGCGACTGGGTGGTCGAATTCGTAACGAAGCGCAGCCGGTGGCCCGCGGCGCGCAGCCGCTCGACGGCGGCGGCCGCGCCCGGGAGCGGTTCACCCGAGACGTGGAGAACGCCGTCGACGTCGAGCAGAATGGCCGTCATCGCGGACGACTCTATTCGGGTCACACGCTCGCTCGCCATCCCGCGCGGCGAGTTCGAGCTGCGCTTCTCGCGCTCGAGCGGCCCCGGGGGCCAGCACGCGCAGCGCTCGGAGACGCGCGTCGAGGCCCTTTTCAACGTCGCGAGCTCGGAGACACTGTCTCCCGCCCAGAAGCGCCGCGTGGAGCAGCGGATCGGGCCGGTCGTGCGCGCCGTCGCCCAGGACGAGCGCAGCCAGTGGCGCAATCGCGAGCTCGCGCTCGAGCGCGTCGCCGAGCAACTACGCGACGCCCTACGGATCCGCCTGCGGCGCCGCCCCACCGCGCCGTCGCAGTCGGCCCGCGAGCGCCGCCTGGAGGAGAAGCGGCACCGCGCCGACGTCAAACGCCTTCGACGGCCTCCTTCCTGAAGCTCAGTGGCGTTGCGTCAACGTCGCGCCGATTCCTTCCGCGGCCAGCAATGACCCGGCACTGCTAGTACGCCCGGGCGAGCAGCAGCGCGAAGTCGCTGCTTGCGTGAGGCCACCAGCGCACGAGGTCGAGCCCCACCTGGGCGAGCTCCGCCTCGACCCCCTCGCGGCGGAACTTCGCGCTGATCTCCGTGCGGAACTGCTCGCCTCCCTCGAAGGCGACCTGGAGCTCGAGGGCGGCCACGCGCACGTTCTGGGCTCTGTCCGAACGGAGCCGCATCTCGATCCACTCATTGTCGGGATCCCACTCGGCCACGTGCTCGAACCGCTCCGGTACGAAGTCCGCGCCCAGCTCGTTGTTGAGGACACGAAGGATGTTGCGGTTGAACTCCGCCGTCAGGCCAGCCGGGTCGGCGTAGGCGGCTTCGAGCCGACCGACGTCCTTCACGAGGTCGACGCCGAGCAGCAGCGTTTCCCCCGGCGACAGCACGCTAGCCACGGCGGCGAGAAATCTGCCCCGCGCGGCCGGCTCCAGGTTCCCGATGGTGCTCCCAAGGAACGCGATCATCCGCCGCCGGCCCGGGGGCAGAGCGCCGAGGTGCCGCCCGAAATCGCCCACCACGCCGTGCACCTCGACCTCGGGGTACTCCGACCGCACGGCCACAGCGCTCGTTCGCAGCGTCTCCTCGCTCACGTCGAACGGCACGAAGCGCCGGAGCGAGCCGCGCTCCGCCAGCGCGTCGAGCAGCAGCCGGGTTTTCTCGGACGTGCCCGAGCCGAGCTCCACGAGCGTATTCGCGTCGGTCAGCAACGCGATCTCGTCGGCGCGTTCGCGCAGGATCTCGCGCTCGCGAGAGGTCAGGTAGTACTCGGGGAGACGCGTGATGGCGTCGAAAAGCTGCGAACCGCGCTCATCGTAGAACCACTGCGGCGAGAGCCACTTCGGAGCCGACGTGAGGCCCGCGCGCACGTCCTCTCGCAGCGCCCGTTCGCGCTCGCCGGGCCCGTAGAGGACGTCCACGCTGAGCGGCGGGGCGGGAGGAACGGCGGTCGGTGGGCCGTCAGGCGTCACGCGCGCACCGGAAGCCGGCGAAGATCTGGCGCCGGATGGGGAAGTCCCAGTTCCGGAAGGTGCCGCGGATCGCCAGCGGGTGAGTCGCCCACGAGCCGCCGCGCAGCACCTTGTAACCGCCGCCGAAGAAGACCTCGGAGTACTCGCGGTACGGAAAGGCTTCGAAGCCGGGGTACGGCCCGAAGTCCGACGAGGTCCACTCCCACACGTCGCCGAGGAGTTGCTCGGCGCCCCAAGGGCTCGCGCCCGCCGGAAACGCGCCAACGGGAGCGGGCCCGAAGCGCCGAGAGCCCAGGTTCGCGTGTTCTCGGCGGGGCATTTCGTCGCCCCACGGGAAGCGCAGCTTGTGCCCGTCGGGATGCCGAGTCGCAGCCTTCTCCCACTCGGCCTCCGTGGGCAGCCGCTTGCCGGCCCAGCGCGCATAGGCATCGGCCTCGTACCAGGAGACGTGCTGCACCGGCTCGTCGGCCGGGAGCGCCTCCCAGCGTCCGAAGTGCCGCCGCTCCCAGCCCCCGGCTCGGCGCCGCGAGAACTGCGGCTGCTGGATGCCCTCAGCCTCCCGCCACCCCCAGCCGTCGTCTGCCCAGTGCCGCCGGTCGTCGTAGCCGCCCGCCTCTACGAATTCGAGGTAGGCCGAGTTCGTGACCGGAACGGCATCGATCCAGAGCGCCGGCAGATCCACCTCGTGCGCCGGCCGCTCGTTGTCGTACGCCCACGGCTCCGCGTCCGTGCCGAGCAGCACGGGTCCGGCCTTGACCAGCACCTCAGCCCGCTCGGGCGACCGGGGCGAGGGAGGCGACTCGTCGGGAACCAGGTACGCCAGCCCGCTGAGCTGGATGGTCGCGAGCATGGTTTCGATGTGCTGATACTCGTGCTGGACGAGCATCCCGTAGACAAATCCCTCGCGAAGCAGCGGATCCCCGGCGAAGTCGACTTGCTCGAGCAGCCCGAGCGAGCGCGCCCGCACGTCCGCGGCGTAGCGCCGCGCCTCCTCGGGCTCCAGCAGCTCGAGGGCCGCCCGCTCGGACCGCTCGTGGGCGAAGGCGTTGTAGAGATCGTCGAGCCGCGTGTCGCCCGAGCCGGGGCCGCCCAGCGCCCGCACGAGCCAGAGCTCCTCGAAGTGCGCGCAGTGAGCGAGGTCCCAGACGAGCGGCGACATCAACGGCGAGTGCTGGTGGCAGAGTTCCTCGTGAGAGAGGGGCGCCAGCAGCTCGAGCATGCGACGGCGCGACGCCTCGAGGGCGTCGGCGAGCTCGTGCCTGGAGGGGGCGGCGGTCTCGACCGCCGCGCCGCTATGCGGGCGGGGAGTCACGTGCGGGCGGCCGAAATGTAAAGGAGCACGGAGAATGCGGCAACGTGCAGCGGGTCCTCCTCCTCTGTCCGCAGCCGCGCGATTTCGTTACGGCGGCGCGCGAGCGCGGTCGCTATCTCGTGCAACCGGTAGGCCCGGACCTGGACGAGCTCGACCACTTCGAAGCCCTGGAGCTGCTTGCCGAGCTCGAACGGATCCCGGCGGACGGCGTGGCAGCGACCAAGGACCGTTCCGCCCTGCTCGCCGCGCTCCTGGCCGAACGCCGCGGGTTGCCGGGCCCGCGTCCGGCGGTCGTCGCGGCCCTGCAGCACAAGCCGACGGCGCGGGCGGCACAGGGCACGATCGTCCCTGAGGCGACCCCGCGCTTCGCGACGGCCGGCGCCGGGCCGCCGCCGTTCCGCCCGCCGTGGTTCGTCAAGCCCGCAGTGGGCCGGCTGTCGGAGGGCACGCGGCTCGTCCATGACGCCAGCGAGCTCGCCCGGTACGAGGAGAGCGGCTACGCGGACGGCTGGGGGCAACTCGCGCGCCTCGCCGGCTTCAAAGGCACCGCGCAGGGCATCCTCGCCGAGGAGCTCCTCACCGGCGAGCAGGTGACGCTGGAGGGTTACGTCCACGGCGGCCGCGTGACGGTGCTCGGTGTGACGGACTCGATCATGTATCCGGGCACGAACAGCTTCGAACGGTTCGAGTACCCGACGCGGCTGCCGGCCGGCCGGGTCGAGGAGCTCGAGGGCGTGGCGCGCCGGCTACTACCGGCGGTTGGGTTCGACAACGGATTCTTCAACGCGGAGTTCTTCGTCCCCGAGCGCGGATCGGCTCAGCTCGTCGAAGTCAACGCCCGTATCGCTTCCCAGTTCTCGGCTCTGTACGAGGCCATGCACGGCCGCTCCTCGTACGACGCTCTCTTCGCGCTGGCCTGCGGCGACGACCCGCGCTGGGACTCGTCGTCGCCCGACGGGGTGGCCGTCAGCTACGTGCTACGGACCTTCGAGGATGCTTTCGTGGAAGCGACGCCGCCCGAGGAGCCGGGAGTGGAGATCCTTGCGCATGAGGGTCGAAGGCTCAGCGAGTCGTACGCAAACGATCCCGACAGCTTTCGCCTCGCAATCGTCTACGAGTCGGGGGCGACGCGCGAGGAGGCGCTCGAGCGCGCCCGCGCGCGAGCCGGGACGCTCAGCTTCCAGCTGGCTCCGCTGTAGCTTCCGCCCGAGCCTCGCGGTTCGAGATTCCCACCGCCGCCACGGCTGCCCCTGAGAACGCAAGCGCCGCCACCAGCGTCATCCCGGCTCGGAAGCCGTCGACCGAGGCGGCGCGAAGCTCCGGGTCCTCCTGCCCCGTCGCGAGCGGTACGGCCTCCGCGCTGCCGCCGCTGGCCTCGAAGACGAGCGTGACCACGACACCGACGACGGCGACTGCCAGCAGGCCGCCGAGGCGCGACAGGGTCGTGTTGACGCCGGAGGCGATGCCCGCATACTCGGGCGGCGCGGCCTTCAGGGCCGTCGCCGTGATCGGAGCGACGATCATGGCCAGCCCGACCGAAAAGACGACGAGCGCTGCGCTGCCCGCGAACCAGAGCTCGGCGGTGTCGTCGACCGTCGCGAGCAGCAACGTCGCCAGCCCGAGGCCGAGCGGGCCGACGGTGAGCAGCAGGCGGGGGCCGCGCCGGTCGGCGAGACCCCCGAAGCGCCCGGAGAGCACGATCAGCGCGATGCTCACCGGCACGGCGGTGAGGCCCGCCTCGAAGGGCGAAAGGCCCAGGAACTGCAGGTAGAGGGCGGAGAACAGCGAGACCCCCGACAGCGCGGCGTAGACGAGGAACGTCTCGAGGTTCGCGGCCGCGAAGTTGCGGCGGCGGAAGACCGCGAGCGGCAGCATCGGCTCGCTGCTGCGGTGCTCAACGACCAGGAAGGCAGCAGCGGCGGTCACTCCCACGATCAGTAGCCACCAGGTTGCGGCGAAGCCGCGGTCGGCGCCCTCGACCAGGCCGTACGTCAGCGCCGCGAGACCGACCGCGGCGAGCGCAGCGCCGGGGAGATCGAGCGCCCCGGTTCGTTGCCGCTCCCGCACGCGGCAGCGACCGGCGAGAGCCAGAGCGACCGTCGCCGCCGCGAGCGGCAGGTTGATGAGGAAGATCCAGCGCCAGGACGCCCATTCGACCAGCGCGCCGCCGAGGGGCGGCCCGATCACGGTCGCCACGGCGGTGAGCGCCGTCCAGAGCCCGATCGCGCGCCCCGCCTCCCGCCCGTAGACCTCGCGGAGCAGCGCGAGGCTGTTCGTGGTCACGAAGGCGCCCGCGACGCCCTGGAGCGTGCGCGCGAGGATCAGCACGCCGCCGCTTGGCGCCGCTCCCGCAAGCAGCGACGCCAGCGCGAAGCCCGCTACGCCGACGAGGAAGACCTCGCGGCGCCCGCGCCGGTCGCCCACGGCGCCCGAGAAGAGGTAGAGCGCCGCGAGCGCGAGCGAGTAGGACAGGAAGACCCACTGCTGGCCGGAGAGGCCGAGGCCGAGGTCGCGCTCGATCGTCGGTAGCGCAACGACCACCACGGTGGCATCCAGGAAGGCCAGCGATGAGCCGAGTGCGGTGGCGAAGAGCGTGAGCCTCCGGCGCCGGTCGTCGTCCGTCACGCCGCGAGGATACGGAGGCGCGCGTCTGCTATGCCTCGGCCGTGATCGTCTCCCTGCACGTGGCGACCGGCGCGGCGGCCGGCGCGCTCGCCGGGTCACGCGCGGGCGCCGTGGTGATCGGGCCCGTCGCCCACCTGCTCGGCGACCTGACGCCGCACGAGGACATCTCCTCGACGACCTTCGAGGCCGTGAGCGGCGGCGCCGTGCTGCTGCTCGTCGCCCGGCGCCACGGCGTGCTGGCTCCCGCGACGCTCGGCGCGCTCGCCGCCTCCGCGCCCGACGTCGAGCACTTGCTCCAGCGGCGGCTCGGCGGTCGCAAGCTCTTCCCGTCGCACCGCTTCAGCGGCTGGCACCGCCGGGGCGGCCTGCCGGCCTGGGCGCAGCTCGCGCTCGCGGCGGCGATTCTGGCCGTCGTCGTTCGCTCCACCCAAACGCACTATGGGCATTCTCTTCGTCCTCGTTCTCGGCGGGGGAGTTGCAGGAT
>JBHEMZ010000040.1:0-33414 GCA_046262315.1 Gaiellaceae bacterium | reverse complement strand
GGCTTGTCCCGCCGCAGCCACACCGCGCGAAGTCGCGTCTGACTTTTGCGGGAGAAGTCGTCATGGCCCCGCGAAGCGGGGCCGGACTTGGGGGGGTACGCGCTCGGCCGGCGTACCTTGGGGTGGGTGCCTCGGGGGAGGTGCCTCAAGGAGGGGCAGGGAAGGCCTTGCGGCCGGCCGAGCGCGTTTGTCTCTGCTTTGCCGCACACGGCGAAACTCAAACCTCCCACGTGCTGTCCGGAGGTCTTCGGACAATTTCACTCGATGGGGGGATTGAGGCTGCTTCAGCCCGCCTCCACCGTCCGGGTACACGGCGCGCGTCGCCGTGTGAGGACGATGGCGGAAACATTGCGGCCCCTGCGGATCCGGCTCGCCGACCCCGCGAGCGTCGGTGCGCTGCTCGATTTCCTGCGGCGCCGTGCCTGCGTGGCCGAGCAGGTATCGGCGACGACGCTGGAAGTCTGGCCCCCGCCGCTCCTGCACGAGCCGGATGGCGGGCCCCGGGCTGCCGATCCGAGCTCGCTAGGCCTCGGTGTGGAAGAGGTAGCGTGCTCGGGCTGCGGCTCGGCTGTCGAGGAGGCTCTGAGCCGGCTCGGCTCGCCGCGCTGTCACGACTGCCGCGACGAGCCGCCCACGACCGCGAGCGTTGCGCCATTGCAGCAGGAGCGCGCGCGCGTCGAGCTTCAGGCGTATCTGCGCGCCTGGAGGCTCGCTAACGGGGACGCTGCAGCGGTCATCGAGTAAGGCACAGGCGGCCAGCGGCGGGGGCGCGGAGCTCATCCCGGCCTTGACTTCGCGGTGTTTGTCTCGTTTCATGGCTCCCGGTGGCCGCCCAGCCGCAGACCGCAGCCCAGCTCGATCGCGTCACGACGCCCGTCGTGAGGCTCGAAGAAGTGCACAAGAGCTTCGGCGACAACGTCGTGCTGGCCGGAATCGACCTCGAAGTCCCCGCCGGTCAGGTACTGGTGATCATCGGTGCGAGCGGTAGTGGCAAGAGCACGTTGCTCCGCTGCGTGAACCTGCTCGAGCCGGTCGACTCGGGGCGCGTCTTCTTCGAAGGTCAGGAGATCACACGCAAGGGCGCCGACGTCTCGGCCGTTCGCCAGCGCATCGGCATCGTGTTCCAGCAGTTCAACCTCTTCCCGCACCTGAAGGCGATCGATAACCTGACGCTGGCCGCCCGCCGGATTCGCAGGATGAAGCGTGCGGAAGCCGAGCAGCGCGCCCACGAACTGCTCGGCCGGGTCGGTCTCGCCGAGAAGGCCCAGCACTATCCGCACCAGCTGTCGGGTGGTCAGCAGCAGCGTGTCGCAATCGCGCGGGCGCTGATGATGGAGCCGCACGTCATGCTCTTCGACGAGGTGACGTCGGCGCTCGACCCGGAGCTCGTGGGCGAGGTGCTCATCGTGATGCGCGACCTCGCCCGCTCGGGGATGACGATGCTCGTAGTCACCCACGAGATGCAGTTCGCGCGAGAGGTCGGCGACCACGTAATCTTCATCGACGAAGGGCGGATCGTCGAGCAAGGCCGACCCGCGGACGTGCTCGATCGTCCGCAGGAGGAACGGACGCGGCGGTTCCTGCGCCGCTCCCTCCAGCTTGCGCACTCGCTGGAAGAGCTCGACATCGAGGAGGTCCATGAGCTCGAAGTCACCGAGGAAGGAGAAAGCTGAATGAGACGATTAATCGTCTTCGGCGCGGCCGCTGCAGTCACCGCGGCAGCCGTCGCCGCTTTGGGGTCCGCAGCGCCGACAGGCAACGCCAACGCTCCTGAAGCGAAGGCGCCCGCCGCGCCGCTTGCGCAATGCACGATCAGGGGCACGAACCGAAACAACGTGCTCAGGGGCACCCGCCGTGCAGACGTGATCTGCGGGCTCGGCGGAAACGACACGATCCGCGGGCTCGGCGGGAACGACACGCTCGTCGGCGGCGCCGGCAACGACGTCCTGGTCGGTGGTGCCGGAAACGACCTGATGACCGGTGGTGCCGGCAACGACGCCTTCTTCGCCGCTGACAAGAAGGTCGACCGGATCTCGGGGGGCGCGGGCCGAGATCGCGCAGTCGCTGACCGAACCGATCGCATCCTCAGCGTCAGGAACATCCGGTACGTAGGGGCCGCGGCCGCGGCGAAGCTCCCGCGGCTCCCGGCCGAGGTGCGCGAGCGCGGGCGCTGGATCATCGGCGTGAAGTGCGACGTGCCGCCCTTCGGGTACATCGACATCAAGGGGAACAACGCCGGCTTCGACGTCGAGATCGCTCATTGGTTCGCATCCTTTGCGTTCGGCAACAAGACCAAGGTCACCTACGAGTGTGCGCCGACGCCCGCCCGGGAGCCTCTGCTCACCACCGGACGCGTCGACATCGTCATCTCGACGTTCACGTACACGACCGACCGCGACACGCGGATCGACTTCTCAACCCCGTACTTCAAGGCGGCCGGGAAGCTGCTCGTGCCGAACGACGGGCCGATCCAGCGGCTCAACGACATCAGAGGCAAGAGCGTCTCGACGACGAGCGGGTCGGTCTACTCCCGGTGGATGGCGCGCTGCTTCCCCACCACGACGGTGCTGACCTTCGACAGCTTCACCAACGCGTTCCTCGCGCTGAAGCAGGGTAGGGCCGACGCCGTGATGTGGGACGACACCGGAATGGCGCCGATCGCCGCCTCCGAGCGAGCGTTCAAGCTGACGACCGACACGTTCCTCGAGGGGCCGTACGGGATCGGAATTCGCCAGGGCGACACGCAGATGAAGGCATGGGTCGACTCCCGGCTCGAGATCATGCGCAAACAGGACCGCTTGATGGAGATCCTGCGCAACAACATCGCTGCGCGCTTCGTGCCCGCGTTCGCGAACAACATCCCCCGCCCCAACAATAAGTTGGCGTACCGGGACCCGAGCCTTCCGAGCCTCGAGACCGTTTGCCCGTAGCGTCGAACCCCGGATCAGAACTACATAGGAGCGGCCGCGCGTGGCGCGGCCGCTCCTGAGACTTCCGCACGCCTGTGCTCGCGATCACCTTCGAGCTGAGGGCCTACCTCGAAGAGAACTGGGACGAGCTCGCCGACGCGCTCGGCCGCACGCTCGAGGTGGCGGGGATCGCGATCGCCGGAGTGGTTGTGATCGGAGCGGTGCTCGGCGCAGCACGCGCGCACCGCATCCCGGTGATCAGCCAGATCGCCGCCGTCTACGTCGAGGTAATCCGCAACACGCCGATCCTCGTCCAGATCTTCATGATCTACAGCGGGCTGGCTCAGCTCGGAATCCTCCTCGACGTCTTCACGGTCGCGTGGCTGTCGCTAATGATCTGGGGCGGGGCCTTCAACACGGAGAACTTCCGCGCCGGTTTCCTGGCCGTCCCATACCGCTACCGCGAGGCGGGCCTCGCGCTCGGCTTCAGCCGCCTACGCACGTTTCTCAACATCACCCTCCCGATCGGCGGCCGGATCGCGCTCCCGGCGTCGATCAACACGTACATCGCGGTGCTGAAGAACACCTCGCTGCTGTACGTGATCGCGTTCGCCGAGCTGACCTTTACGGCGTACCAGATCAACTCGGACACGCTCCAGACGACCGAGACGTTCTTCGTGCTCGGCGTCACGTACCTGGTCATCGTCTGGATCCTCTCGGCGTTGATCCGGCTGCTCGAGTCCCACCTCGCACTACCGGAGCGGCACTAAATGCCGGGTTTTCCGGAATGGGTCGATCCCGTGGCCCGCTACATGTGGGAGGTCGGCGTCCCCGGCACGCTGCGGATCGCGGTGATCGCGGTCCCTGCAAGTTGCCTGATCGGGATGCTGCTCGGAACACTGCTCACTATCCGCTTCCTGCCCTCGCGGGCGCTGATCCGCTTCTACATCGAGCTCTGGCGCGGACTGCCGCTCATCGTGACCATCTTCGTCATCTACCTCGTCTTGCCGGCTGTCGACCGGCGACTCGAGTTCGACCCGTATACCGCCGCGGCGCTCGGCCTCTCGCTGTGGGGTAGCGCCCAGATCGCCGAGGCGACGCGCGGAGCCGTGGAGTCGATCCCGCGCGAGCAGCACGAGGCCGCTTCGGCGCTCGGCTTCGGCTGGGTCGGGCGCCACGCATTCGTAATCCTGCCGCAGTCGCTCCGCCGGCTGCTACCGCCCCTCGTCAGCCTGCTGGTCGGGATCATCCAGAACACCACGCTTGCCCAGGTAATCGGTGCTGCGGACATCCTCGAGACGGCTGAGCGGTCGGTCGAGCGCCTCACCGCCGCGCCGCCGGCCGGCCTCGGCGAGATCCACGCCATCGAGATCTACGGCGCCGTAATGGTGGTCTTCTTCATCATCTCGTTTCCGCTCACCCGGCTGGCCGCGTACCTCGAGCGACGGCTCGCGTGACGACGCAGATCGCGTCGGAGCTTCCGTACGACCGCGGCGCGCTGCTGCGTAACACCGAGGACGATGTGGCGAAGCTGACGGTCGTCCACAACGCCGACCAGGTGATCAGAAGCGGCGGCGACACTACCCTTAGCCCGGACAACATCGACGTGAGCGACGACTACCTGATGATCCAGGAGGACGGCACGTCCGAGAGTCGGGCAGTGATGGCCGCCGAGGCCGTCAAACGTAGAGGCGGGTGTGCCCTCTTCCTCGTTCGTGAGGTAGATGTAGCGGTCGAACCCCTCGTCCGGGCCTGCCAGCGAGCCCGAGCAGAAGCGCGAGAACGCGCGCGTCGTGTTCCCTACCGCCGCTGCGGGGCCGACGAGGACGTTCTCGTTGTAGACGGTGTCGTACGCCCGCTCGCCCGACAGGAAAGCCCCGGTCGAGCCGAGCACGAGCTTCGAGACGAACGCCCCGCGGTTCAGCGGCTCACCCACGACCGGCTCGGAAAGGGTCGCGCCCGCGAGCTCGTGGTTCATGTAGAGCGTCTTCGTCCCGTTCGGGTTTGCGTGCGCGCACCGAGCCCGTCCGGGATGCCCACCATCTTGAAGGCCTTCGCGGGATTGCTCGTCTCCGGCACCGTGTCGCCGACCGAGAGCAGCCGCTTCGTCTCGTAGCCGCCGGCGATCCCGACGGCGTATTTCTTGATCGGTGCGACGGCGGCTCCGGCCGCGGTCGCGACGACGAGGGCGAGGGCAGCAGCCGTCAAGACTCGTTTGGTGCGCCTCATGCGTTCCTCCCCTGACTGGTTGCGGACGCGCGCACCCTCCACGCACCGGCTCGGCGCATGGTCTTCCGAGTGGTTAACGGGGCGTAACCGAGTGGCTACGAGTCCCGGCTGCCGTCAGGCGGCGTGCTCGTCTGCGAGCGCGAGCACCTCGTCGAGCACGCCGAGGCCCTCGTCGAGCTCCTCGCGCGTGATCGTCAGTGGCGGCGTGATCATCACCACGTTCCAGTGCGCGAACAGGTGGAGACCGCGCCCCATGGCCGCCTTCGCGAGCGCCGCGACAGGCGCGGCCGCCTCTCCACTTGCGTTGAACGGCACGAGCGGCTCGCGGGTCTCGCGGTTCCGGACGAGTTCGAGGCCCCAGAAGAGTCCTCGGCCGCGGGTGTCGCCGATCGACGGGTGGCGCTCGGCGAGCCGCGGCAGCTCGGTCGCGAGGTAGTCGCCCATCGCGGCCGCGTTCTCGACGATGCGCTCCTCGCGGAAGGCCTCGATCGACGCGACCGCCGAGGCGCAGGCGAGCACGTGGCCGGAGTAGGTCAGGCCGCCGGCGAAGTACTTGTCGCGCACCCAGTCGGCGATCCGCTCGGAGATCACCATCGCGCCGAGCGGGATGTAGCCCGAATTGATGCCCTTGGCAAGCGTGAGGATGTCCGGCACGACGTCCCAGTGCTCGCAAGCGAACCAGCGGCCGGTGCGGCCGAAACCGGCCATCACCTCGTCGAAGATCAGCACGATTCCGTGCCGGTCGCAGACCTCGCGGATCGACCGCAAGTAACCCTCCGGCGGCACGATGATTCCGTTGGTGCCGACGATCGTCTCCATGATCACAGCGGCGACCGTGTCCGGCCCCTCGTAGGAGAGGATCTCCTCGAGGTGCGGCCCGCCCGAGCAGACCGGGCAGGGGTCGGGATGGCCGGCGGGGCAGCGGTAGGTGTAGGGGTCGAGCATGCGCACGACGCCGGGTATACCGGGCTCGGCGGGCCAGCGGCGCGGGTCGCCGGTCAGCGTGATCGCGCCGCCGGTCGCGCCGTGGTAGGAGCGGTAGCGGGCGATCACCTTCTGGCGGCCCGTGTACCAGCGTGCCAGCTTGATCGCGTTCTCGTTCGCCTCCGCGCCGCCGTTCGTGAAGAAGGACATGGTCAGGTCGCCGGGCGTCACCTCCGCGAGCAGGCGCGCGAGCTCCGAGCGAGCCTCGTGCGCGACGCCCGGGCCGATTGTGCAGAGCAGGTCGGCCTGCTCCTTGATGGCGGCGACCACCTTCGGGTGCTGGTGGCCGATCGAGACGTTGACGAGCTGCGAGGCGAAGTCGAGGTAGCGTTTGCCCTCGTAGTCCCAGAAGTAGCGGCCCTCGGCGCCCGCGACGGGCAGTGGGTCGATCGCGTCCTGGACTGACCAAGAATGCAGGACGTAGCGCTTGTCGAGCTCGCGGATCCGCTCAGCTGCCTGCGGATCGACGCCGACGACGGCCATAGGGCGATGTTACAGCCGTTGCCCGCACCGCTCTCGCCGCGCAAGCTGGCACACTTGCGGCACAACGGCGTGACAGTTCGTCTGATATAGGGGGTCTGACCCCGGTTACGCAGCCGTTGATCTTGGCTGTGCTCGCCCGGTCTCCAGCGCAGACCTGCTACGCGGGTCTGCGCCACGACCTCCAGCAGATCCGCACCCCTGTCCGCGGGCCTGCTTCGACTAGCGTGCGGGCGCGATGCGGCGTCGTCTCCTGTGCGTTCTCGCGCTGGGCGCCACGGTGCCGGCGCTTGCATCGTGCGCAGCAGACGACGAGCAGGTCTCGCGCTGCGTCGACACAGTCGCGGCCGGCGCCTCAAAGGATGGCGGCTCGACGGCCCGCGGAGTCGCGCGGGAGGTGGAGCGCCTGCGCCGGCTGCGTTTCCGCAGCCTCCCGAAGCCCCGCTACCTGCAAAAGGCGGCTCTCGCGAGGCGCATCAGAGCAGAGCTCAACAGCTATCCAGCGGCGGCCGCCGAAGCCGACGAGCGCGCACTCATAGCGCTCGGCGCGCTCCCCAGGGGAACCGACCTCAGAGCGCTCTTGCGGAAGGCGCTCTCGAGCCAGGTCGCGGGCTCTTACGACCCGAAGAAGGGGGAGCTCGTCGTCCTCTCGGACGCTCAGGCGAGTCTCAACGGCGTCGAGCGGCTCACGCTCGCGCACGAGCTCGAGCATGCGCTCGCCGATCAGGCGCTGGAGTTTCCCGCCTACCTCGAGGCCGATCGACCGCCAGAGGGGCTTGAGGACGCAGCGGCCGCGGGCCTTGCGCTCGTCGAGGGGGACGCGATGCTCATCACGGAGGCCTATGCCGTGGAGCATCTCTCGGCCAGAGACGTGCTTAGCGGTCTTGCCCCCTCGCTTGCGGCCGGCGAGGAGTTCGACAAGCTTCCCTATTACGTCCAAGCGAGCTCAGTATTCCCGTACACCGAAGGGCTGGCGTTCGTGTGCCGTGTCTTCGCGCGCGGCGGCTGGAAAGCCGTCGACCGCGCCTACCGCAAGCCGCCGGTTTCGACGGCGCAGATCCTCTTCCCCGGGCGGTACCTCGCACGCGAGCGAGACGTCGATCCACCCGACCCGCCGCCTCCGGGACGCGGCTGGAAGCGGCTGGACAGGACCGCCGTCGGCGCCGCGGACCTGCTCTGGCTCTTCGAGGCACCCGGCGGCAAGGTGACGCGCGCGCTCTCCGGCTCTCGGCGGCGCGCCGCTGCCTGGGCGGGAGGCGAGGCGTACGTGTGGGGACGAGGCCCAAGGACGGCCGTCACGCTCACGCTCGTTCAGCGACGCGGCGCGCGCGACCTGTGCGCGTCCGTCCGGGCATGGCTCAGGGCAGCGGATCGGCGCGGCGCGGTCGTCCGCTGCTCCGGTCGCATCGTGCGCGCTAGTCTCCGTACTTAGTGCCTGAGGAGGCAGCAGTGACGGAGGTTCTCGAGGCCCAGACCGACCGCGGCGGCGAGATCGCCCGGATCAGCCACTGGATCGGGGGCCGGCTCGTTCCCGGCGAATCCGGCCGCAGCGGACGCGTCTTCAACCCTGCCACCGGTGAGCAGACAGGTGCCGTCGACTTCGCGACGGCCGAGGAGGTCGACAGGGCGGTTCAGGCCGCGAGGGCCGCGTTTCCGGCCTGGCGCGCCACATCGCTCTCCAAGCGCTCCGAGCTGCTCTTCCTCATGCGCGAGACGTTCCACCAGCGCCGCGAAGACATCGCGAGCATCCTGACCGCCGAGCACGGCAAGGTGCTCTCCGACGCGCTTGGCGAGGTCGCCCGCGGCCTCGAGGTGATCGAGTACGCGTGCGGCATCCCGACGCTCCTGAAGGGCGACTACTCCGAGCAGGCCTCCACCGGGATCGACGTCTACTCGATCCGCCAGCCGGTCGGCGTCGTCGGCGGGGTCACGCCGTTCAACTTCCCGGCCATGGTGCCCATGTGGATGTTCGCTCCGGCGATCGCCTGCGGGAACACGTTCGTGCTCAAGCCCTCCGAGAAGGACCCGTCCGCGTCGCTCCTGATGGCCGAGCTGCTGCACGAGATCGGCCTGCCGGACGGCGTCTTCAACGTCGTGCACGGCGACAAGGTGGCCGTCGACTCGCTCCTCGAGCACCCCGGCGTGGACGCGATCAGCTTCGTCGGTTCCACCCCGGTCGCACGCTACATCTACGAGCGTGGCACCAAGGCGGGCAAGCGCGTCCAGGCGCTCGCGGGCGCGAAGAACCACATGGTCGTACTTCCCGACGCGGACATCGAGATGGCGGCCGACGCTGCCGTCAGCGCAGGTTACGGCTCCGCCGGGGAGCGTTGCATGGCGATTTCGGTCGTCGTCGCCGTCGGTCACGCCGCCGACTCGCTGGTGGCGGCGATCGAGGAGCGCCTGCCGAAGATCAAGGTCGGCGACGGCTTCGAGCCCGGTGTCGAGATGGGCCCGCTCATCACGCGCGAGCACCGCGACCGCGTCGCCTCCTTCATCGACAAGGGCCGCGAGGCCGGCGCGACCGTGGTGGCCGACGGGCGCGAGAACGGCCCGGCCGGCGACGGCTTCTTCCTGGCGCCCTCGCTGCTCGACAACGTCACGCCCGACATGGAGGTCTACCTCGAGGAGATCTTCGGGCCCGTGCTGGGCGTCGTCCGCGTCGACACCTACGACGAGGCGCTCTCCCTCGTGAACGAGAACTCGTACGGCAACGGCACCGCGATCTTCACGCGAGACGGCGGCGTCGCCCGGCAGTTCCAGTTCGACGTGCAGGCCGGAATGGTGGGCATCAACGTGCCGATCCCGGTGCCGGTCGCCTACTACTCGTTCGGCGGCTGGAAGGATTCGCTTTTCGGCAGCTCGCACATCTACGGGCCCGAGGGGATCGGCTTCTACACGCGCGGCAAGGTGGTCACGAGCCGCTGGCCCGACCCGGCGACGAGCGAGGTCGACCTGGGCTTCCCGCAGACGCGCTGAGCGTCAGCCCGCCCATTCCGTGCGCTCGCGCGTCGTTACGCGCATCCGCTCGCGAGCGCGAGGGCCGTGCAGACGTCGTGCATGCGCTCGGGCCCGAGCCGGCAGATCCGCTCGACGAAGTACGAGCGGTCGATCGCCGTCAGGTTGTCGAGGCTCAGGGCGCACTCCTCGGGCATGCCGTCCTTGGGCCCGATGCGGACCTCGGTGGGGATTCCGCGCAGCGATCGGGTTGCCGGGACGCAGAGGAGAGCGTTCAGCACCGGGATCGCTGCCTGGCGCGTCAGAAGGAGATGGGGCCGGCGGCCGAGCTCCGGCCGCTCGACCCACCAGACTTCACCCCGGTTCACCAGGGCTCGCGGCGGATCGACTCGTCCGACCCCGCCCGCGCCCAGCCGTCGTCGGCGGGCGGCATCCGGCGGTAGCCCTCGACGATCGCGCGGTCGACCGCGGCCGCGTCTCCGGCGGCGAGGTACTGGTCGATCGCGTCGCGGATCAGAGCCGACCGCGAGCGGCCCGTGCGGGCGGCGCGTTCGTCGAGAGCGGCCAACAGGCCGTCCGTGAGCTGGACGAGCGTCTGCTGTCTGGCCATCGTACCCATATTAAGCCATATGGCCGCTCGACGTGCAGCCTAGCCACAACGGCTCGACGAGAGCGCGACTTCTTTGCGTCGAAAGAGTCTCGCTAGCGCACGACCACGCCGGCAGCCAGCTGCTCGCCGAAGCGCGCCCGCCTCACGTACTGGCCGACGCCCGGCTGTGCCGCGAGCTCGTCGCCGTCCACGAGCACGTTGCCGCGAAGCAGCACGATCTCAGGGACGCCCGTCACCTCGGTGCCCTCGTAGAGGTTGTAGTCCACGTTCGAGTGGTGAGTGGCTGACGAGATGACGTGCCGCTGCTCGGGATCGAAGACGACGATGTCCGCGTCGGAGCCGACGGCGATCGTGCCCTTGCGCGGGTAGAGCCCGAAGAGCTTCGCCGGGTTCGTAGCCCAGAGCTCGACCATGCGACTCAGCGAGATGCGCCCGCCGCGGACGCCGAACTCGTGCAGCATGTGCAGCCGGTTCTCGAGGCCGGGCCCCCCGTTCGGGATCTTCGAGAAGTCGTCCCGCCCTATCGTCTTCTGGCCGTCCCAGAGGAATGCGCAGTGGTCGGTCGAGACGACGGAGAGCACGTCGGTGCGGAGGGCGTTCCAGAGCACGTCCTGGTTCTCCTTCGGCCGCGGGGGCGGCGTGTACACGTACTTCGCGCCTTCGAAGTTCGGCCGCTCCAGGAACGTGTAGTCGACGAAGAGGTACTGCGTGCACGTCTCCCCGTGGACGTTCCAGCCCTGCTCGCGCGCCAGCTCGATCGGCCCGACCGCCTCCTTGCACGAGACGTGGACGACATACAGCGGCGAGCCGGCCACGCGCGCGAGCTGGATCGCACGGTTCGTCGCCTCGCCCTCCGTCTCCGGCGGACGCGTGAGCGCATGGAACCGCGGCTCGGTGTTACCAGCCGCGAGCGCCTCCTTGACGAGCACGTCGATGGCGTCGCCGTTCTCGGCGTGCACCATCACGAGCGCGCCGGTCTCGGCGGCCACCTGCATCGTCCGGAAGAGCGTCTCGTCGTCGACCATGAGGGCGCCCTTGTAGGCCATGAAGAGCTTGTAGGAGGTGATGCCCTGATCCGGCAGCGAGGCGAGCTCCTCGAGCGTGCCGCCCTCGCGCAGGTCGGTGACCGCCATGTGGTAGCCCATGTCGATCACCTGCTTGCCCTCGGCCTTGCCGCGCCAGGTCTCGAGCGCCTCGCCGAAGGATGCACCTTGCGGCTGGATGACGAAGTCGACGTGCGTCGTCGTGCCGCCGAACGCGGCCGCGGTCTGCCCCGACTCGACGTCGTCGATCGTCGTCGTGCCGCCGAACGGCATGTCGAGGTGCGTGTGCGGGTCGACCCCGCCCGGCAGCAGGTACTTGCCGCTCGCGTCGATCACGCGATCCGCCGACAGGTCGAGCGACTCGCCGACCAGCGTCACCCTCTCGTCCTCCACGTAGACGTCGGCGACGTAGTCGTCGGCCGCCGTGACGATGCGGCCGCCTTTGATCAGTACGGACATCTGGCTCCTCCTCGCTGTCTCGTGCGAGCGTAAAGGGCGCCGCGCCGGCGGGGCGCCCTGGGACGCGTCGGCGGCCCAGGGCGCCTCTAACCGCCCGCCGGGCGAAGGCCCGGCAAATGGCCCTACTTGCCGCCCTCCGTGAGCGTGACGGTCTCCTTCTGCCAGCTCTCGCCGGTGACGTCGACGCCGTCGTCCTTCAGTTCGTCGACGGCCGCCTCGGCCAGGTCGGTCCGGTAGGCGTCCGACGTGGCCGGCTCCTTGATGATCTTGTACTGGGTCGCGATGTCGTTCGTGACCTCGAAGGACTTTTCGTCCATCTCGCCGACACCGAGTGGTGCCGGCCAGATGAGTGCATTGACCTCGTTGAGCTGCCAGGTCTGGTGGCCTTCCGGCAGTGTCGGCCCGTTGTCGAGGACGTGCTGCAGGCACGCGTCCGCGTTGTCGCGACAGAAGACCCAGCCGCGGAAGCTGGCCTTGAGGAAGCGCTTCGCGATGTCCTGGTTGCCCTCGTCGGAGATCCAGTCTCCCTTCACGAAGACGCCGTCCTCGAGGGCGCCGGTGCCCAGGTCGGCCATCTTGAAGATGTTCAGGTCCGATTCCTGGTAGAGCTCACCCGTGTCCGGGTTCTTCGTCTCGAGGATCTGCGCGAGCTCGTTGTACGTCATCGCCGCAGCCGCGTCGACCTCGCGGTTCAGGAGCAGGTCCATCGTGAACGGCTGGGCGACGATCTTCACGTCCTTCTTGGGATCGATGCCGTTCTTCGTCAGGGCCGCGAAGAGCTTGTGTTCGTTGCCGCCGAGCCAGACGCCGACCTTCTTGCCCTTCAGATCCGTGATCGAGTCGAGGCCGGTGTCTTTCCACGTCACCTCCGTCATGCCGCTGCGGGTGAAGACCTGCGCGATGTTTACGAGGTCGTTGCCCTGATCGCGGAACGCCAGGAGGCTGTCGAGCCAGTTGATGCCGAACTCCGCCTGGCCGCCGAGCACGACCTGCTCGGGGACGATGTCCGGTCCGCCGGGCTTCAGCGTCACGTCGAGGCCCTCGTCCTCGTAGTACCCCTCCTCCTTCGCGGCGTAGTAGCCCGCGAACTGGGCCTGCGTGACCCACTTGAGCTGCAGGGTGACCTTCTCCAGGTCGCCGCCGGCACTCCCACCATCGTCGTCATCGCCGCCCCCGCAGCCGGCCGCGAGTGCGACGACTCCGAACGTGAACAGCAGAGCAAGCCAGAGCTTGCGTTCCCTCATTGACGTCCCTCCTTCCATGTTCGCCGGCCGGTTCGGCCGGCGTTTGCACCATCCAATCACTCGTTACTCACCGCGGGCTGCCACCGCGTTGCGAGCCGCTCCGCGGCTGCCACGGCCAGGTAGAACGCGATCCCGAGCACGCTCGCAACGACGATCGCGGCCCAGGCTTCCTCGAAGGCCGAGATGCCGACGAACCGCCGAATGTTGATTCCCAGCGCCTCATCCGATCCGCCGAAGTAGTCCCCGACGATGGCGCCGATCATCGCCAGTACGGTCGCGACCTTCAAGGCCGAGAAGAGGTACGGCAGCGCGTTCGGCGCGCGCACGCGGCGGAAGATCTCGAGCTCGCTCGCCGCGTAGGAGCGCATCAGCTCGATCTGCGCCGGCCGAACGGAGGTGAGGCCGCGCATCGTGTTGACCATGACGGGGAAGAAGCAGAGCACGGCAGCGATCGCCATCTTCGACAGCGGGTTCAGCACGCCGAACCAGTTGTTCGTGATCGGCGCGAAGGCGATGATCGGGATCGCGTTCGCCGCGATTGCGTACGGCATGATCGCCCGTCGGAGCCGGCGCCAGCGGGCGAAGACGAGCGCGGCCAGGATCCCGGCTCCCGAGCCCATCGCAAAGCCGCCGAGCGCCTCCTTGAACGTGAACCAGCCGGCGCTGAAGAAGAAGTCGAGGTCGTTGCCGAGCGTCTCGACGATCGCGGAGGGCGCCGGCAGCAGGAAGCTGCCGACGTCGAAGCCGCGCACGTAGCCTTCCCAGATGCCGATCCCGAGCACGAAGACGACCAGCGCCGGCACCCAGTCACGCGCGCGGCGGCCGACGAGCCGCGTGAAGCCGCCGTGCCGTGGCGCGATCTCCACGCTCGCCGTGCTCATACCTCCAGCTCCTCCTCGGCGACGCTCTCGCCCCGGGCCGGCGACCCCTCCCGGCCGGCGGAGCCGGCCTCCGGGGCCGCCTCGCCCCGCTGCCGGCCCGATGCTCTCCGGGGCCGTGTTGCCCACACTGTCCCCTCCCGCCTCGCACCGGCACCGGTGCGCCAGGAACGAGAGTGCGCGACTCCGGGTCGTGTCGCACGCGTGCTCATACTTCCAGCTCCTCCTCGGCGACAATCAGCTCGGCCTCCGACTCCTCGACGCCGAGGGTCTCGCCCCCAGCGCGCAGCAGGTTGCGGACCTCCGTGACGAGCTCGAAGAAGCGCGGCTGATCCGGCGTCTTCGCCTCGCGCGGGCGGGGCAGGTCGATCTCGACGACCCCTGTGATGCGACCCGGTCGGGCCGACATGACCACCACTCGCGTGGACAGGAAGACGGCTTCGGCGATGTTGTGCGTCACGAAGACGATCGTGTTGCCGCTGCGCTCCCAGATCTGGAGCAGCTCGAGGTTCATGCGCTCGCGGGTCATCTCGTCGAGCGCGCCGAACGGCTCGTCCATGAGCAGGAGCGCCGGCGAGAAGGACAGCGCGCGGGCGATGGACACCCGCTGCTGCATTCCGCCTGACAGCTGCCACGGATGGTGGCTCTCGAAGCCGGCGAGCTCAACGAGGTCGAGCAGCTCGCGGACGCGCTGCTGCCGGCGGGCGCGATCCCAGCCCATCAACTCGAGCGGGAGTGCGATGTTGCGCGCGACAGTTCGCCAGTCGTAGAGAACGGCGTCCTGGAAGACCATGCCGTAGTCGCGATCGAGTCGCGCCTGGTACGGGCTCTTGCCGTTCACGACGACGTCACCGGCGGTCGGCTGGATCAGGTCGCCGATGATCCGGAGGAGCGTCGACTTGCCGCACCCAGACGGTCCGATCAGCGAGACGAACTCACCGGCGGGAACCTGGAGGTTGATGTCGCTGAGGGCGGTCACGCCGCCCTGCGCGAACTCCTTCGTGACGCCGCTGATGGAGACGACCGCGTTCCCGTGCATTAGGCGACGTTCTCCGGGGCTCTTCTCACGACGATTCGCTCGAGGACGACGACGGTGAGGAAGAACGCGATCCCGAGCAGCGCCGCGATCAGGTTCGTCGCCCAGAGGCTGGCCGGCTGCGCCGTGTAGTACTGGTTGAAGTTCAGGATCGCGCCGCCGAGGCCGTCCTGGATCGAGGCCGGCAGCTCGCCGATGATGGCTCCCACGACGCTCGCGGTCGCCGCCACCTTGAGGGCGGCGAAGACGTAGGGCAGCGACGCGGGCACGCGCAGCCTCCAGAGGATCTCCCACTTGCTGGCGGCATAGGAGCGCATGAGCTCGTGCGCGCGTGGGTCGGCCGACTGCAGCCCGCGTAGGGTGTTGATCGCGACCGGGAAGAAGGTGAGGTAGGCGGCGATGACGGCCACTGCGCCCCAGTCACGCAACCCCTCCGGCAGCTTAGGGTTCACCCAGACCACCACCATCGGCGCGATCGCGAGGATCGGGATGGTCTGCGACGCGACGATGTAGGGCAGCAGGCCCCGCTGTAGCAGGCGCGAGTGGACGAGCACCACCGCGAGGACAAACCCGAAGGCGGCTCCGATCAGGAAGCCGGCGAGCGCCTCCTTGGCGGTGAACAGCGCGGCGTCGAAGAGGATGTCGATCAGCAGCGGGCCGTTCCGCCGCGACGGCTCGAACAGCTGGCCGATGATGTCGTGCAGATGCGGGAGCGTGCGGTCGTTGACCTGGAAGACGCCGACCTTCAGCTCGGTTGCCTCGCCGACCCACTTGAAGCCCTCCCAGAGCGCCGCGAGCACCGCGAGGACGCCGAGGAACATGCCCAGCTGACGCGCGACGGTGGCCGCAGCTCCCTCGGGAAGCCGGAACCTGCGTGCCGCGGGCGGGCGCTCGGCGCGCGCTTCCATGCCGGCTATTCCACCACACGTTCTAAGCTCGGCTCGTGCCTCTCGACCCGAGCCGCACCGTCGCCGAGCTCCGCGAGCTCCGCGAGCTGACGGGTACCGAGGACGGGGCGCAGCGCGTCGCCTGGACGGAGACGTGGGTGCGCGCGAAGGAGTGGCTGAGCGGAAAGCTCGCCGAGCTGCCCCTCGAAGCGGAGACGGACGAGGCGGGTAACCAGTGGTGGACGCTCCGCGGCCGCTCGGAACGGGCCGTGCTGCTCGGCGGGCACATCGACTCCGTGCCGAACGGCGGCTGGCTTGACGGCTCGCTCAACCTCGTGGCCGCGATCGAGGTGTTGCGGCGGATCGCCGAGGAGGGCGAGCCGGCCATGACGGTGCGGCTCGTCAACTGGGCGGACGAGGAGGGGGCGCGCTTCGGCCGAAGCCTGTTCGGCTCGAGCGCGGCCTCTGGGACGATGGCCGACCAGGACGAGATCCGAAACCGCACCGACGCCGACGGCATCCGCTGGGAGGACGCGCTGCGCGAGCACGGCGTCGACCTCGATCGAGCGCTCGACGCGCACCACCAGCTCGAGGACGCTGCCGCCTACCTGGAGCTGCACATCGAGCAGGGACCGGTGCTGGAGTCGCTGGGCCTCCCGCTCGGCGCGGTGATCGGCACCTTCGGCGTCGAGCGCTCGCAGATCACGTGGACGGGACAGGCTTCTCACGCCGGATCGACCCCGATGGATCAGCGCCGCGACGCGCTCGCCGGCGCGGCGAAGCTGGCGCTTGAGATCCGCGAGATCGCACGGCGTGCGAGCGAGGGCGCCGTATGCACTTCGGGCGGCGTGGTCTGTAAGCCGGGGATCGTCACGTCGGTGGTGGAGACCGCCGAGCAGCTGCTCGACCAGCGGCACATGGACGCCGGCACCCTTGCGCGCATGCTGGAGGAGGCGAAGGCAGCGTCGGAGCGCTTCGCGCGCGAGGAGGACGTCGAGGTTTCCTGGAGCCGCATCTGGAACATCCAGCCGATCCTGTTCGACGAGGAGCTCGTCGGGCTCGCGGAGGAGTCGATCCGCGAGGTCGCCGGCCAGTCGCACCGCCTGCCGTCGGGCCCGCTGCACGACGCCGCCGAGGTCGCGCGGGCCGGCGTCCAGACCGTGATGCTCTTCGTCCAGAGTCTGCGTGGCCTCTCCCACACGAAACTGGAGGACACGAAGCCGGAGCATCTCGAGCTCTCGGTGCGGGCGCTCGACCGGCTAGTACAGAAATCGATTGAGCTCGTCGCTTCGCGGTAGCGAGGTGCGCAAGGCACCAGCCGTCGCCCGCACGACGGTCTTCTTTGCGGTCTCGCCCGGTGTCGTGGCAGGCCTGGTGCCGTGGCTCCTGACCGGCTGGGACGTTGACGTCCCCACGCCGTACTGGACGCCGGCGCGCGCGGTCGGCGCCGTCCTCATCGCGCTCGGCGTCCCAGTGCTCGTACACGCCTTCGGGCGCTTCGCGGTCGAGGGTCTCGGCACTCCGGCGCCGGTGGCCCGCGGCGGCGCTCTGGTGGGCGTACTTCGACGTGGTCTCGATCGTGGCGGAGCGGAAGCTCCGGGAGGCCGAGGGAAGGGCGCAGCTCGCCATGGCGCGCGACTCCTACAGCTACCTGCATCTTCCGATGGTTGCCGGCATCGCCTTCTTCGCCGTGGGCATGAAGAAGACCCTCGCGGATGTGGGGGAGCCTCTTCACACCGTGCCGGCCGTGACGCTCTGTGGCGGGATCGCGCTCTACCTGCTCGCGCACGTGCTCTTCCGGTTGCGCAACGTGCGCACCCTGAGCCGCCGGCGGCTGCTGGTGTCCGTGGTGCTCGTCGCGCTCGTCCCGGCCGCTGTCGAGCTGCCGGCGCTCGCCACGCTTGCCGTCGTCGCGGCGATCCTCGCCGGCCTGATCACCTACGAGGCGATCCGCTACGCCGAGGCGCGCGAGCGTGTGCGCCGCGCGACCGCGTAGCGCTAACTGCGCCGCGCGACGTGGAGGATGGCCAGGTACGTCTTGCACACCGTGCCGCCCGGGCGCGCCTCGATGCGCCGGCGGATGCGCCGGTAGAGCTCCGCGCGGCGCTCCGGCTCAAGGGCGCGATGGCCGGAGTACGTGTCGAGCACGTCCACGTAGCTCGCTGCGGTGTAGGTCAGGTCCCAGACGTAGCGCCGCACCGCGACGTCGCCGAAGAGCCCGTTCTCGTAGAACTCGCCGGCCCAGGCGAGTACGTCGTCCGGCCGCGGGGGCGGACGCCCGTCATCCTCGGGGACGAGCGCCGCATAGTCCTCCTGCACCTCGACGAAGAACGGGTCGCCGTCCTCGGGCAGTACATGCTGGGTGCCGGCGACTGCCAGCGATCCGCCGGGGCGCAGCCCCTTGGCACACCGGGCGTACGCCGTCTCCGGATCGAGCCAGTGAAAGGCGCTGAAGGCGGTCACGGCGTCAAATGAGCCCGCCGGCGCGCTCCAGGTCTCGAAGTCGGCGGTGACGACCTCGACGTGCTCGAAACCCTTCAGGTTGCGACGCGCAACCGCCGCGAGCCCCGCGCCGAGCTCGACGCAGGTGAGCCGGTAACCACGCTCGGCCAGCGCCACCGTCGCCTTGCCCGTGCCGCAGCCGATCTCGAGCACGCGCGCCTCCGGTGCGAGACGGGCGAGTTCCTCGAGGTCGTCGAAGAGCACAGAAGGATAGGTCGGCCGGGCGCGGTCGTAGAGCTCCGGAACCTCCTCGAAGGTCGTGCGCAGACGCGTGCGCGACTCACTCACTGCTCGATCATGCCGCCAACGAACGAGAGCGGCGGCACAAAAGGCCGGTACCGGGCGCTCAATCGCCGCCACCAGTCGCTGGAGGGGCTTTTACTTGGCGGCGAGCCCGACGGGGCAGGCGACGCCCGTGCCGCCCAAGCCGCAGTAGCCGTTCGGATTCTTCGCCAGGTATTGCTGGTGGTACGGCTCGGCGAAGTAGAACGGGCCCGCGACGGCGATCTCGGTCGTGATCCCGCCGTAGCCGGAGCGCGACAGCTCCCGCTGGAACGCCGAGCGCGACGCCTCCGCGGCGTTGCCCTGAGCCTCGTCCGCAACGTAGATCCCGGAGCGGTACTGCGTGCCGCGGTCGTTCCCCTGACGCATGCCCTGCGTCGGGTCGTGGCCCTCCCAGAACAGGCGCAGCAGCTCGTCGAGGGTCTTCGCGGCCGGATCCCAGACGGCGAGTACGACCTCGGTGTGGCCGGTGCGGCCGCTGCACACCTCCTCGTAGGTCGGGTTCGGCGTGTAACCGCCCGCGTAGCCGACGGCGGTGGTGTAGACGCCCGGCGCCTGCCAGAACACCCGCTCGGCGCCCCAGAAGCAGCCCATGCCGACCACGAGCGACTCGTAGCCGTCCGGAAAGGGCGGCTGAAGCGGAGTGCCGAGCACGTCGTGGCGCGCCGGGACCTGCATGCGCTCCTCGCGGCCGGGCAGCGCGTCCTCGGGCGAAACCAGCTCGGTCTTGTGCCGCTGGAACAGGAACATGGCTACTTCTCGTCCAGCTGGAGCGCCGCCGAATTGATGCAGTAGCGCTGGCCGGTCGGGGCGGGCCCGTCGGGGAAGACGTGGCCGAGGTGGCCTCCGCAGCTCGCGCACATGACCTCGGTGCGGACCATGCCGTAGCTGGCGTCGGTCTCCTCGGCGATGGCGCCCTCGCTCGACGGCGCGTAGAAGGCCGGCCAGCCGCAGCCGGAGTCGTACTTCGTATCGGAGACGAAGAGCTCGGCGCCGCAGCCGGCGCAGCGGTACGTGCCGGGCTCGAAGACGTGGTCGTACTCACCGGTGAACGCGGGTTCGGTGCCCTTCTCGCGCAGCACGCGGTACTGCTCGGGCGTGAGCTCGGCGCGCCACTCCTGCTCGGTCTTCTGCACCTTCATGCGAAGACAGTCTGCCTGCCGCCCTCTGCGTTACGCGGCCACGCCGGCGAACCGCGGCAGGATGTCGCGGCCGTACGTGCCGAGCGTCTCCTGCTGTCCCTCGGTCATGAGGTAGATGTTGAACTGGTCGACGCCGATCGCCTCCAGCTCGCGCAGCTTGGCCGTCGCCTGCTCCGCCGTCCCGAGCACGCAGAAGCGGTCGCAGATCTCGTCCGTGACGAACTCGCCGTGGGCCGCGCCGACCCGGCTGTGGTCCTTGTAGTCGTAGAACTCGCGGGCCTTGACGAAGTCGGTCAGCGCCGCCGGGATCTCGGAGTCGAAGCCGTAGCGCTCGATCAGATCCATGACGTGGTTCGAGACCATCGCCGGGAACCAGCGAACCTGGTCTCGCGCGGCGGCGAGATCGTCCGAGATGTGGCTCGGCGCGCCGACGATGCACTTGAGCTCCGCCGGGTCGCGCCCAGCCTCCTCGGCGGCCTTGCGCGCCGTGTCCATGATCCACTGGATGATCTGCGGGTCGGCGAGCTGGATGATCACGCCGTCGGCGACGCGACCCGCGACGGCGAGCGCCTTCGGCCCGTAGCCCGCGATCCACATCGGGATGTCCGGCAGCTCGTCGCGCACCCACTCGAGCTTCAGCTCCTTGCCGTTCCACTCGACGGCCCTGCCGTTCATCAGCTCCTTGATCATCCGGCAGCCGGCCTCGAACTCCGCCACCTTGACCGGCTTCAAGCCGACGACCCGGCGTGAGGAGTCGCCACGGCCGATGCCCATCACCATGCGGCCGTTCGACAGGTCCTGCATCGTCGCGTACCAGCTCGCAGTGATCGTCGGGTCGCGGATGCCCGGGTTCGTGACAAAGTGGCCGAGCTTCAGCTTCTGCGTGCGCTCCGCCGCGACGGGCAGCGTCGCGTACGACTCCTGCCAGAGGATGTGCGAGTCGTACGTCCAGCCGTACTCGAAGCCGTGCCGCTCGACGTCTTGCATCAGCTCGAAGAAGCGCGAGAAGGGTGGGTCGGGCAGGACGGTGACGCCGAAACTCAGCATGCGGGAGTCCTCCTTGAGCGGCAGGAAAACGCGGATTCTCTCTTGAAAGACGGCGGGTGGCAATCTGGGGTTACCTCTCGTTCGGTTTCCTCGCAGGCGCGATGCTGCCCTTCCAGTTCGGCATCAACGCGCAGCTCGCCGAATGGCTGCGTAGCCCCCTGCGCGCGACCCTCGTCTCGTTCGCGGTCGGCACCGGCGTGCTGCTCCTCGCCGTGGTCGTCTTCGCTCGCGGCTGGCCGGGGTCGGAGCGACTGGGCGCGGCGCCGTGGTGGGTGTGGGCCGGCGGGCTGCTCGGAGCGTTCTACGTGCTGGGCAGCGTCGTGACGGCACCCAGGCTGGGCGCGGCCACGCTCGTCGCGGTCATCCTGGCGGGGCAGGCGGTCGCCTCGCTGCTCGTCGATCACTTCGGCTGGGTGGGCTTCGACGAGAACCCGGTCACGCCCGGGCGGCTCGCGGGCATGGGGCTCGTGGCGGCAGGCGTCGCGCTCGTCCGCGTGTTCTAATCCGCCGTTGTCCCGACCGCTCCCTTCTCGTAGCCTTCGGGAATGGGGGAACGGACCTTTCGCGCTGCGCTGATTGTCGGGTGCACAGCCGCAGCGGTCGCCGCGCTCGATCTGACGCACAAGGCGCACGCGCTGGACAGCGGAAGCGCAGTTACCGGCCACGAGCGCTCGGGGGTCTATCTGATCGGTGTCACCGTTCTCCTCGGTGTCTGGGCGGCGGCGCTCGTGCTCTGCGGCTCGCGGTCGATTGCGCTCGCCGGCGGAATCGTCGGCGGCGGCGCGACGGGCAACGTCGCGTCGCTCGCGCTCTGGCCGTCGTTCGCCGGCGTTGCGAATCCCCTCGTAGCGCGCGGTGTGGCGTTCAGCATCGGCGACGTCGCGGTCGGCACGGGGCTCGCGCTGGTCCTCGCGGCCACCGTCGCCTTCGCGGTGCGCAACCCGGAGCGACTGCGGCAGCCGATCGCGTTCCGCCGCGCGTCGGGCGACTCGCACGAGACGGCGGTCCAGGGCTAGGAACTAGATCGAGACCGTGCTCAGGCTGAGCACGAGCTCGCTGGGCGCCGGTCGCCTCTCGGCTTGCGGGGTCAGCTCTCCGGGGCCGTTTGCATGAAGGGGGGCGGCGTGAGAGACTGGCGGCTCCACGGCATCGGCCGTGATCCCCAGAGAGGAGGCCGGTATGGCAACAACGACGTCGAAGCTGGAAGCAAAGACCTTCGAAAAACCGGATGAGACGCGGCCGTTCGTCGCGAACGGACACCTGGACGTGCTGACGTTCGGTGGCATCACCGCGGGCCGGGGCACCTTCGAGCCCGGGTGGAAGTGGTCGGAGAACGTGAAGCCGCTGGCCGGAACCGAATCGTGCCAGTCGGCGCACACCGGGTACGTGCTCGCGGGGCGGATGAAGGTCGTCATGGACAGCGGCGAGGAGGTGGAGGTCAAGGCTGGTGACGCCTTCCACATGCCGCCGGGGCACGATGCCTGGACGGTCGGTGACGAGCCTTGCGTGCTGCTCGACTTCTCCGGGTTCGCCGATTACGCAAAGCCACACTGACGGTCACCCCACGCGGGCGCGCCGCAGCATGATGTCCTCGTAATCCCGGTTCCCCAGCGCGCGCGAACAAGACGACGTGCTGTTCCGGGCATGGAACACGTCTGTGCGGACTATGGGCGCCGGCGCGGCCGCCACGCTGGAACCGCTCGCCGGTACGCCTCGTACTGCGCGCCGAAGCGGCGGTGGAGCCTCGGCTCCTCGTACCAGCGTACGAAAGCGACGAACGCGGCGGCGAGACCCGCGGCGTACAAGAGCAGCCCGAGCCGTCCGAGAGCGAGCGCCTGGCCGACGATCGTGACCAGAACAGCCAGGTACATCGGATGGCGAACGTAGCGATAGAGGCCGCCGACAACGAGCCGCTCAGGCGCACGGCCAGTCCGAGGATCGCCGCCGCCACCACGCCGGCGGTGAGCGGCAGACCGGCGGCGCCGAGACCCAATGCGACGATCGACTCGCCGAGCGCGATGATCACGATCAGGGCGTGCCGCTCGGCAAAGTGGCCCGCGGACAGCCGCCAGCCTCGCGCGCCGCCCACGTAGGCGCCCGCGAGGTCCACGGCGAGCGCGAGCGCCCAGACAGCGCCCTGGGCCGTCCCGTCCAGAAAGGCGGCGCCCGCGAGGAGAGCTGACGCGGGAATCGAGCCGCGGGCGAGCCGTGCGATCGCGCCGAGGAGCTCCGGGTCGCCGCGCCCGGCGACGGCATAGAGCGCGAGGTGCGCGATCCGCACGGCGGCGTGCGCGACGGCGAAGAGCAGCGCGTCGTCCCCGAACGCCTCCGGCACGGCGAGCGACGCGACGAGCATGGCGCCCATGGCGCCGAAGATCGCCAGCCGGACGACGCCGTCCTCCGGGTCGACCGTGTTCGTGAGCCACGCGTAGGCGGCCCACGCCCACCAGAGCATGCTCAACACGAGCACTCCTCTGGCTACCCCGGGCCACGTTGGGTCGTCCGAGACGAGCCCGGTCACCTGCGTGAACGCGAACACGAAGACGAGGTCGAGAAAGAGCTCGAGCGGCGTGACGCGGTCCTCGTCCTCAGGGCGGGCTGCCACGCGCCTCGACACCGTGGCAATCTAGTCAGCCGGTCGGTGTGTACGGCCCGCCGCAGCCGGAACGTTCGCCGCGGAAAAAAACGCGCGCGTCAGCCGGAGCCGGACGCTTCGAACTCCGGGCCGAGACGCTCGAAGGCTTCGGCAAGCGCGCGTCGCTCGACTGCCATCGCGTCGACGGCCCGTGCGAGGCGTGCCTCCCCCTGGGCGGTCAAGTGGAGGTAGACGACGCGCCGGTCGTCCTCGGATCGCTCGCGCCGAACGAGTCCTGCGCGCTCCGCGCGCGTCGCCAGCTCCGTAACTGTTGTCCGGGCGAGGCGGAGGCGGGCGGCGACGTCCGTGAAGCGCGCCTTCTCCGTCCGGTCGGGCGCACCCTTGATCATCAGAAGAGCAGATAGCGCTGAGGGGTGAGCCCCGTGCCGCGCAGGACGTTCTCCCCGCGCCCCAGAAACGTCCTCAGCGCAGCGCGCAACTCGGCGATGCGATGACGGTTTCCACTGCCATCAGCGTTCCGTAAGCAGATTGTTCGTATTACGAATTTACCTGTCCGACGAGGGGAAGCGGCGGGTACGGGGTGGGGGAGTCCACAAGGAGGCCCCAAGAGATGAAGAAGCTCATCACCGCCGCCGCGGCGCTCGCCGCGCTTCTGGCCACGTCAGCCGCGATCGCCGACACCGTCGGTGTCGCGATCACCACGGCCGGCTTCAACCCGAAGGACGTGACCGTGGAGGCCGGCAGCGCGGTCAGCTGGAAGAATTCGGACACCGTTCGGCACGACGTCGTCGTGGCGAACACGACCTGCAGGCTCGCGCTGCAGCCGCAGCAGGCGTCCGCCTGCACCTTCGCCACACCGGGCACGTTTGCGTACGACGACCCGACGACGAGCAACGCCGCATTCGCGGGCAAGATCACCGTCTCGCCGGCGCCGCAGCGCTCCGTCACCATCTCCGCCAATCGGAACCTCGCCATCTTCGGCGATGCGGTGACGCTCTCGGGCACCGCCTCCGGCAAGAAGGCCGGCGAGTCGGTCATCGTCTTCGCGCGGCCGGCGGGTGAGCCCGTCCAGCGCATCGACTTGAAGACGGACGCCAACGGCGTCTGGACGCTCCGCGTGCAGCCGCGCGCCAGGACCGAGTACCAGGCGCAGTACTTCAATGTGCAGAGCGCGAAGCTCATCGTCAACGTCAGGCCGCGCATCACATTCCAGAAGGTCGGCGCCAGCCGCTTCCTGATCGTGGTGCTCGCGAACCGCTCGCTCGCGGGTAAGAACGTCGACGTGACGCGCTCCGTGCGCGGCAGGGACTGGGTCTCGATCGGCCCCGTCCAACTCACGAGCATCCCGCGCACGGACACGGTCGCCGTGAAAACCGTGACGTTGCTCGTCCCGCGCGGGACGAAGCTGCGGGTCTTCATGTCCGATGCCGAGACGGGTCCGGACTACATCGACTCGCACAGCAACTTCATCGTCAAGTAGCTCTTCCTTCAACGGGCTGCGGCCGGCGTCCGCCGCAGCCCGGTGAGTCACGATCGCGTCGGCGACGGTGCGAGCTGACGCGGACGGGTGAGCCCGTCCCTCGCCCGAGACCTGCGATTTCATCGTCTCTTAAGGAACCCGGCTCGCCCTTGCGCTCGAATAGGTGGGTCGGGCTACGCGGTCCGGCGCACCTGCGAGCACGGAGGAAGACATGCACAGGATTGCGCTCACGGTCACCGTTCTCGCCGCGGCTGCGTTGCCCGCGCTCGCGCTTGCCGGCGGAGAGGCGATGAGCCCCGTCCTCTCGGCCAAGCCCGCGCCCACAGTCCAAGCGGAGCAGGCGGCCCGCCCGCCGGCCATCAAGCTCAAGGCGGCGGGCTTCGGAGACATCCTGGCCACGCGAAAGCGCAAGGCCCTCTACTACTGGAACGTCGAGAAGCGCGCCGGTGGGAAGGTGCGCTGCACGGGCGCCTGCGCCAAGGCCTGGCCGCCGCTCCTCGTCCGGTCCCGCTCCGCGGTGCCTGCGCGCGTGAAGGGGATTCCCGGCAAGTTCGGCGTGATCCGCCGGCCCGGTGGGAAGCTCCAGGTCACACACAAAGGCCTGCCGGTCTACACCTATGCGCACGAGGGGCCGAATCAGGTCCTCTGCGACGACGTGGATGGGTGGTTCGTCGTCCGGCTCTAGCGCTCGCCGGCGCCGACGCAGAGCCGTCGGAGCCCGGCTCCGCGTCCGCCGGCCGCCGCGGGCAGGCGTCCGCGGCGCAGAATGAGGCCATGCCGACGGTGCTGGTCGTCGACGACGAGCCGATTGTGCGCGAAATGGTCGTCCGCTATCTGCGGCGGGACGGCTTCGAGACGCTCGAGGCGGGTGACGGCGAGCAGGCGCGCGAGCTGGTCGAAAGCAGCCAGCCCGACGCGGTCGTGCTCGACATCATGCTTCCCGGTGTCGACGGGCTCGACCTCTGCCGCTGGATCCGCGGGCGCTCCGCGCTGCCGGTCATCCTGCTGACCGCGCGCGGCGAGGAGTCCGACCGCGTCGTCGGCCTCGATCTCGGCGCAGACGACTACGTGACGAAGCCCTTCTCGCCGCGCGAGCTCTCGGCGCGCGTGCGGGCGGTGCTGCGCCGCGCGGAGCCGCCTTCCTCACCCGAGGCACGGATTACGTTCGAGGATCTCTCACTCGACGCGGAGACGCGCGAGGTGCGCCGCCACGGGCGCGAGCTGCGGCTGACCGCCAAGGAGTTCGACTTGCTCTGGTTCCTCGCCACGCATCCGCGCAAGGTGTTTTCCCGCGACCAGCTGATGAGCCGCATCTGGGGCTACGAGGCCGCCTTCGACACCGGCACCGTGACGGTTCACGTCCGCCGGCTCCGCGAGAAGATCGAGGATGTGCCGTCGCAGCCGCGGTACCTCCAGACGGTCTGGGGCGTCGGCTACCGGTTCGTGCCGTGATCGTCTTCGCGCTGCTCGTCGCGGCGGGCACGCTCGCCGTGGGCATCGCCGCCGCGTTCGCGGTGCGGAGGCTGCCGACCGTGCGCCTCCAGCTCCTGGCGCTCGCGCTGCTCGGAGTCCTGCTGCCGCTCGCCGCCGTCGTCGCGGCCGGGGTGGTCATGTTCCAGTCGGGGCACGACCTCACGATCCTCGTGGTCGCCGCCGGCGCGGCCTGTGCCGCTGTGGCCGCGGCGTTGCTCGTGGCCCGCTCGATCTCCGCCAGCCTCGCCCGGCTCGTGCACGCCTCGGGGGCGCTGGCGCACGACCTCGGCACGCGCGTGGACGAACGGGGGCCGCTCGAGCATCGCGCGCTTGCGGTCGCCTTCAACGAGATGGGCGCCGGCCTCGAGCGGCTGTTCGAGGCCCGTCGCGAGCTGGTGGCCTGGGCGAGCCACGACCTGCGCACGCCGCTCGCCAACATGCAGGCGATCCTGGAGGCGGTCGACGACGGTCTGGCTCCGATCGAGGACTACCTCCCCGCGCTTCACGACCAGGTGCGCACGCTCTCCTCGCTCGTCGATGACCTCTTCGAGCTGGCGCGCATCGACAGCGGCGCGCTGACCCTCGAGCTCCGCCAGGCTGAGCTCGCCGGCGTGGTGCACGCCTGCCTGCGCGGCGTGCAGGTGGAGGCTCAGGCGCGTCACGTGGCGCTCGAGGCGTCCGTCGACCCGCGCGTGTCCGCCCGCTTCGAGCCGGAGAAGATCGAGCGCGTGCTGCTCAACCTGCTGACGAACGCGTTGCGCCACACGCCGTCGGACGGCTCCATCGCCGTGCGTGTCCAACCCGAGGCCGAGGAGGTGCGCGTGACCGTTGAGGACACCGGCGAAGGTCTCTCGCCGGAGTCGCTGCGCCGCATGTTCGAGCACTTCTGGCGCGGCGATCCCGCACGCTCCTCGCGCGGCGCCGGGCTCGGGCTCGCGATCGCCCGCGGGCTCGTCGAGGCGCACGGCGGCCGGATCTGGGCCGAGAACCGGCCGGGCGGGGGCGCTCGCGTGTCATTCACGCTGCCGGCGTCCTGAGTCTGAATTTAAGTGGTGCGTAAGACGTGACGGCCTAGGCTGGCGCCCATGGCCGTCCTCGTCGGCATCGCATTCCTGGCCGGCATCATCACGGCCGTCTCTCCGTGCGTGCTGCCCGTGCTGCCGATCCTGTTCGCTGGCGGTTCGACGGGTGGGCGGGGCCGCCCCTTCGCGATCATCGGAGGCCTCGTCCTCAGCTTCACGGTCTTCACCGTGCTGGGGGCATCGCTCCTCGACCTGCTGGGGCTGCCACAGGACCTCCTCCGCGACGTCGCCATCACGCTGCTCTTCGTGCTCGCGGCCACGCTGCTGATCCCGCCGCTCGCGCACCTGCTCGAGCGGCCGTTCTACTTCCTGACGCGGCGCCAGGCGCGTGTCGACGCCAACGGCTTCGTGCTCGGCACGAGCCTCGGCCTCGTCTTCGTTCCCTGCGCGGGGCCCGTGCTCGCCGCGGTCACGGCTCTCTCCGCGAGCGGTCAGTTCGGCGGCCGGACCTTCGCGGTGACCGGGTCATATGCGCTCGGCGCCGCCCTGCCGATGCTCGCTCTCGCCGCCGGCGCCCAGCGGCTGGCGGGCGCCATGAGGCTCATGCGTGCCCACGCAGTGGGCGCGCGCCGCGTGGCGGGTGTGGTGCTCGGTGTTACGGCCGTCGCAATCGCGCTCGGCGTCGACCAGTACTTCACGACGGCAGTGCCGGGCTACACGCAATCACTCCAGGATCGCATCGAGAGGAGCTCGGTCGCCCGCAGCGAGCTGCGCCGGCTGACGGCCGCAGGTGGGGCAGACGCCGCCGTGCTCGAGTCCGGGCGGGCACCCGAGTTCCGTGACATCTCCCTCTGGCTGAACACCCCCGGCGGCCGGCCGCTGACGATCGCCGGCCTGCGCGGCAAGGTCGTGCTGGTCGACTTCTGGACGTACTCCTGCATCAACTGCCTGCGCACGCTGCCGCACCGCAAGGCGTGGGACCGCGCCTATCGCAAGGACGGCCTCGTCATCGTCGGCGTGCATACGCCGGAGTTCGCGTTCGAGCGCGTGCCGGCCAATGTACGTTCTAGCGTCGAGCGGCTCGGCGTGCGCTACCCAGTCGCCCTCGACAACGGTTACGGCACGTGGCGCGCGTATCAGAACGAGTACTGGCCGGCCGAGTACCTGATCGACCGCACCGGCCGCATCCGTCGAACCCACTTCGGCGAGGGCGAGTACGACGTCACGGAGCGGACCATCCGCCGCCTGCTGGGCGAACGTGCGAGCGGGCCGCTCACGCGGGTCGCCGACCGGACGCCCGAGATCGTGACGACGCCGGAGTCGTACCTCGGCTACGCCCGCCTGGAGCGGTTCGCCGGCCGGGGCATCGCGCCCGACACGCTCTTCACCTACCGGTTCCCGGCACGGATCGGCCGCGACCAGCTCGCGTACGCAGGCGAATGGCGCGTCGAGCCCGCGCGCATCGTGGCCGGTCGTCATGCGCGTCTTCGTCTTGGTTTCGTCGCGCGCAAGATCCACCTCGTGCTCGGGGGCACGGGGCGCGTGCAGGTTTTGGTGGACGGCAAGCGCTTGCCCGCGGTACGTGTGGCCGGGACGCCCCGCCTCTACACGCTGGCCTCCTTCGATGTGCCGCGTCTGAGTCTGCTCGAGCTCCGCTTCGCGCAGGGCGTGCAGGGCTACGCGTTCACGTTCGGTTAGTGCCCTAAAGCTTGCTCAGGGCCGCACACGCCCGCTCGATGAAAGTCGCTTTCGTCTCGCCTTCCTCGAGCCGCATCGGTCAGGCTGAATCCACGCGATGCCCTGCGGTCTCTGGCAGCTGCGGCTGCAAGCCAGGGCCATCCCGCGTGCACGGCGCCGATTCGATATCCATGGAGACACGGTAGGCCCAGAACACGTTTCGGCCCGGTGCATCGGCGCGCACCTAACGCAGAGAGCGACGTTTCGTCGTCGGGCCGCTGGGCGCGTACGATCTTCGCAAAGCGGGCTTGCCGGAGCGCCTCAGCGGCGCTCCGGCAAGCGAGCTGCCTACGTGGGGCGTACCCGCCGTCGCGTCGCGAAGGCGAAGGCCGCGCCCGTGATGGCGAGCGCGAAGGCGCCGCCCACCGCAACCGCCTCGGGGCTCGGCGCGTCGATCGAGAATCCGCCGTCAGGGTCGGACGCGGATATCGTCGGCGCCGGTCCCGGAGTGCTCCGCGGCACGGCGCGGTCGTCCGGACCGAGGCCCGGGTCTGGTGCCGCCAGGGGCGTGGCCCGTGGCAAGGCACGGTCGTCCGGGCTGACCACCTGGTCAGGCGCGGTCGGCGAAGCGAACGGTACGGCCCGATCGTCCGGGCTCGCGGTCGCTTCCTGGGCGGTCGAGGCGAACGACAACGCCCGGTCGTCCGGGGCGACGCCCGTCTCCGGCGTTGCGGGCGCCGCGAAGGACACCGCGCGGTCGTCGGGGCTTACGCTCGAATCGGCTGCGGTCGAGGCGAACGAGACGGCCCGGTCGTCCGGACTTACCGCCTGCCCCGCGCCGCCGCTCCCTTCGAGGACGGCCTGCCCTGCGCCGCCGCTCCCTTCGAGCGCCGCGTGGCCTCCGCCCCCAGTGGCTGTGACCTGCACGGCCTGGCCTGCGCTGCCGGCCGCGTCGAGCGGCATGGCCTGCGCGCCCGCCGCGCTGCCGGCTGCGGCCGTCGCGGCGACGGCGAGGATCAGAACCTTCTGGCGAAAGCCGTGGGCCTCGACGTCTGCGTCCATCGCCTCTTCGAGCGCCGCGCGGTCGAACGTGAGCTGGACGGTGTCGCCCGAGGCCCGCCGAAGCAGCTCCTCGAGGTCGTTCCGCTCCCACGACACGGCGACGCTGCGCCGCTCCGTTGCTTCTCCATCCTTGGAGAAGCGGGTCAGATCGAGGATCAGCTCGGGCGGCTCGTCTGTCCGCAGCGCTTCCTCGACTTGGCTACGCGCGACCGTTGTCGTCAGGCCTCCGCGCACGTCGGGCGCGGAAACCATTGCCGCTCGTGCGGTTGGCTCTTGCACAACGCCTCCTTTCGGGTCAGTGGCGTACTGGCATTCCGTTCAATGCCTTGACGGTGGGGCTGCCTCCGATCTTCCCACTCACTTGCGGCGCCTGCAACGATCGGGCCCGATCTGCGTGACATCCAGTCGCTACATCATCCGCGCCAACGTGCGCAAGCGCTTCGAGCCGCTCGAGGGCGGGACGGGCTCGAGCCGGTACCGGGACGGCGCCGCCCGCTTCGAGCTCGGCGACGAGATCGTGACCGTGCGACCGCCGTTCGGTCTCGCCCACGAGGGCGAGTACGCGTTCGTGCACGTCGAGCCGCTGCTCGCCGCGCTGGCCGAGGAGCACTTCGTCGGTGTTCTGCTCGTCCGCCTGGGCGGCTACGCGGTGGGCGTCTTCTCGGGCGAGGAGCTCGTGGCCTCCAAGGTCGGCCGGCGCAACGTGTACGGGCGCCATCGCGCGGGCGGCTCGTCGGCCAACCGCTTCCGGCGCCGTCGCGAGGAGCAGGCGCGCGAGCTCATCCAGGATGCCGCGGAGACGGCGTGGCGGGTGCTCGGACCGCGGCTCAGCGGGCTCGAGGCGATCGCACTCGGCGGCGACCGCTTCGCGGTTCGCAAGACGATTGCCGCGCGGCGCGAGCTGGCGGCCCTCGATGAGAAGGCTCTGCCGCACTTCCTCGCCGTGGCCGAGCCTCGCCGGCAGGTGCTCGAGCGTGCGATCCACGAGGTTTACGCGGCCGAGGTCGAGACCGAGCTGGGGGCCGGCTGAGCAACATCATCGCCCTACACTCAACTCATGGATTCGCACGCCCTCGCGGTTCTCGAGTACCCGGCCATTGTCGAGCGGATCGCGGCCGCCACGGCCACCGCGCGTGGGACGGAATTGGCGCGCGCACTGGTGCCGTCGCCCGACAGCGAAGTCGTGGCGCACCGCCAGGCGCTCACCGCCGAGGCAATCGCGCTGCTCGACAACTCGGCCGAGCCGTCACTGCACGGCGTCGAGGACGTCCGCGAGGCAGCGGCGCACGCCGAGCGCGGAGGTGTGCTGGCGTCGGCCGCGCTGCGGCATGCGGCCGGGAGCGTCGTCGTGGCGCTCGCGGCGCGGGCCTCACTCGAGGAGCAGGCGGAGTTCGCGCCCCTGCTGGGAGTTGTCGCCGCGCCCATCGATCCTGCGCTCGAGCCCCTCGCCGACGCGATCGACCGCTGCGTCGAGGAAGACGGCTCCGACCTGCGCGACACCGCCTCGCCGCTCCTGCGCCGCCTGCGCGGCGAGCTGCGCGACGGTCGGCACCGTGTGACCGAGGAGCTGCGGAGGCTCGCACGCGGCGGCGACCTGCGCGACCATCTCCAGGAAGATTTCGTCACCGAGCGCGGCGGGCGGCCGGTGCTCGCCGTCCGGGCGAGCGCGCGCGGCAAGGTGCGCGGCATCGTCCACGATGCGTCAAGCTCGGGACAGACGCTCTTCGTCGAGCCGTTCGCAATCGTGGAGCTCAACAACCGGCTGTCGGAAGCGGCGAGCGCGGAGCGCGAGGAGGCGGAGCGCATCCTGCTTGAGCTGTCCGCCGAGGTGGGCGAGCGGGCCGCCAGGCTCAAGGCCCTGGTCGAGGCGGTGGGGGAGCTCGACCTCGCCCTCGCCCTCGGCGTCGTCTCCCGGCGCTGGCGCGGTGCCGCCGTCGAGCCCACGGAGAACGTGCGGCTGCTCGGGGCGCGACACCCGCTGCTCGACCCCGCGAGCGCGGTGGCGATCGATCTCGACCTCGGCCCTCTGCGAGCGCTTGTTTTGAGCGGTCCCAATACGGGCGGCAAGACCGTCGCGCTCAAGACGCTCGGCCTCACCGCGCTTCTCCACCAGGCTGGGTTGCGCCCGCCCGCGGCCGCCGCCGCGCTGCCGGTCTTCGACCAGGTGCTCGCCGATATCGGAGACGAGCAGTCGATCGAGATGAGCCTCTCGACCTTCTCCGGGCATCTGTCGAACCTCGTCGCCATTCTCGCAGCGGCGACGCAGCGCTCGCTCGTGCTCGTCGACGAGCTCGCGTCCGGCACTGATCCCGTGGAGGGCGCGGCACTCGCGCAGGCCTTGCTCGCGCGGCTCGCGGCCCAGGCGCGGCTGACCGTGGTGACGACGCACTACGCGGACGTCAAGGAGTGGGCGAGCGCGGCCGAAGGGGTCGTCAATGCGGCCACGGGGCTCGACCCCGAGACCTACGCACCGCTGTACCGCGTTGCGCTCGGCCGGCCGGGAACCTCGCACGCGCTCCAGATCGCAGAGCAGCTCGGTCTCGACGGAGCGATCGTTGCGGACGCACGGGCGCGTGTGGCACCCGAGCGGCTGCGGATCGCGGAGCTGCTCGCGGAGGCCGAGGCGGGCGAGCGCGCAGCGGCGAACGCCCATGCGGCCGCCGAGCAGGAACGCGTCGAGGCGCTTCGCACAGCGGCCGAGCTGCGCGAGCAGCAGGCGACGCTCCGAGACGAGATCGAGAAGGTTCGAGTCTCCGCAGCGCGCGAGCGGGAAGCCGCTCGCGCCGAGGCCGAGAACGAACTCGGGGAGGCGCGCGCGGAACTTTCCGCCATGCGCGACGAGATTCGTGCGGCTCGACGGCGTGAGCAGGAGCGGCGCCGCGCGGCCTCCCGTCCCGCAGGCCGCGCCGAGCGCGAGCGTGACCGCCGTCTCGGCGCAGCGTCTGAGCGGGCTGCCCGCGCGGAGGAGGTGCTGCGAGCGGTCGAGCCCGTGCCGCTCCTTACGCCGCTCGTGGTGGGTGACCCCGTCGAGGCGCCGGAGCTCGGCGTGCGCGGAACTGTGGCGGAGATCGACGGCGACGAGGCGGAGGTGGTTTCGGGAGGCCTGCGCGTGCGCGTCCCGCTTGCCCGTCTACAGGCGGACTCGCGCGGTGGCCACGCTGCGGGTAGTCCCGAGCCCGCCGTGCGCGTCGTGGCGGGTGCCCGCGGCGACGTCCCGAGCGAGCTGGACGTCCGCGGACGGAACGCCCAGGAGGCCCGGGAGGCGGTCAGGTCGTTCGTCGACGATGCTGCGCTCGCCGGACTGCCGCTCGTCCGCGTCATCCACGGGCGCGGCACCGGCGCGGTGCGGAAGGCCGTGCGCGACGAGCTCACGCGCCACCAGCTCGTCGAGCGCCACGAGACGGACTCTGCGGA
>JBHEMZ010000039.1:0-35941 GCA_046262315.1 Gaiellaceae bacterium | reverse complement strand
GCTGCGCTCGAGCTCGGCGGCCAACGCTCGCAGACGCTCGAGCGCGACTGCGTGCTCGTCGAGCTTCCAGGCCGAGCGGAGCCGCTGCTTGATCGCGGGACGGTCGCGCTCGGGCAGGTGCTCGCAGACGTTGCGCTCCTTGTGACGGACACAGCGCTGCACCGGCGTCGAGACGCCGAGCACGTCGCGGACCGCCTTCCCGAGCGCTTTCGCGCCGTCGAGGACGCAGAGCACGCCCTGCTCGACGTCGAGCCCGCGCTCGAGCAGGTCGCTCACCAACGCCGTCGCCGCAGCGGCGTTCTCGGTCGAGCCTTCCCAGAGCCCGAGCGGGATCTTGAGCCCATCGGTGCTGATCCCGAGCGCAACCACGTTGGTGCGGCCCTTCAGGTCGACCCCGTCGACCATCAACACCGCCAGGCGCACGTCATCGAGGCGGCGGTGCATCAGCGCCTCCAGGTTCTCGCGCGTGCGCGCGACGAACTGGCGGCTAACCGCCGAGCGCGAGCTGGAACGTGCCTTGGCCTCGACCGCCTCGCCGACCGATTCCTGGATGCGCCGGTAGCGGCGCGTCGACACGCCGGCGAGCATCCGCTCCAGCACCGCCGTGGTCAGCGGGTCGCGGTCGGCGAAGTGCGCGTACGTCTCAAGCGGCAGCTCGCTGCGACCATCGGCGCTGCGCACCCGCGGCCGCTCGACCGGCACACGCCGGGCGCCGAGCGTCACCTCACCAGCCCCGCCGCCGTGGCGCACCGCGGTGCGCTCAGGGTCGTGCTTCCCCTTCGGCCCGACGACCTCGTCGAGCTCCTCTTGCGTCAGCTCGGCGAGCACACCGAGGCCGACGCCGACGCTCAACGCCAGCAAGCCCTCCTTCGCCGAGCCGACCAGCTCGCCGAGCGCCTCCCGCACGCGGACGGGCAACGCGGCCTCCCGAAGCGAGCCCGGCCGGGACAAGCGATACGGTTGTTTCCTTCACGGCGGTTCCTCCTTTTGATCTTTGGCGGATCGCCTCGAACGCTCCCAGCAGGAGCGGACGAGGCCGGAGGGACCGCCGTCAAGTTCTACGAGCTACGGGACAACCTCCGTCGGCGTGACGGTCTCCCCGGGGCAAGCAGAAGCGCTAGTGCCTCTTCAGGGCAATACTCGCCGGCTTCTGGCCCGCGATCACGCGGCGCGAGAGTCCGCCCTCGCCCTTGCCAAGGTGCCCGACCTTGGCCGCGGACGAGTGCGGCCTCTCGCTTGGTGCTCGCGACCCAGAAGCTCGACAGCATCACCTGAAGGGGCACGGACGGCGAAGCCCGCGCTCGGCGGGCTTCGCAGGCTGCGGGGCTAGGATTCGAACCTAGACTGCCCGGTCCAGAGCCGGGTGTCCTGCCGTTAGACGACCCCGCAACGGCGCCCGGATTGTAGCCGGACACTCGGGCTTTCCAGCCCGATTGTCTAGTTGGATCACGTGTCGGGTGGGGTGAGAACGCGCCCTCGGCCCACCGTCTCCCTTGTCCAGTTGGAGACTTGACGAAGTCAAGTCTCCAGGCGGTAGACGGGCACGAGTCGCTTCTCGGCATCCGTGTCGATCCGTGCGATCACCTCGACATACGGCTCGAGGCCCGAGCCGCGCAACTTCGCCTTCAGCAGACCGTCGACCTGGTAGATTCCAGAGGAGTTGTTCATGTGGATCTCGATGCCCACGGGACGATCCTCGCCGTCGTGGATGAGGACCTCCTCGATCGCCGCGGCCGAGAGCGAGTGGATCGTCACGCGGCCACGCTCGAACGGGATGCGCGAGCGCCCCTTGGCCATGTCTAGCGCGTCGGCGACGCGGACGATGCCGGCCTCGAGCGTCAGCGGGCGACCGTACTCGCGGTGGCTCGTGATCGCGCCGAGCGCCTCGCACACGAGCACTGTCAGCTCTGGCTCGTCGTAGACGCCGGCCAGCAGCTCGCGCGCCTTCGGCTCCGCGAGGAACAGGCTGAAGTCTTCGTGGCCCTCGCGATGCACGGCCATGCCGATGCAGTGGAGGAGCGCGCCGAGCGTCACAACCACCTCCGCGTCCTCGTTGGTCAGGCCGTAGTCGCGCACGACAGTCGGCTCGATGTGGTGCTTGGTGAGCTGACGGAGGAGCTTGAGCGCGATGTTCGCGACGATCTGGATGTGCACCCAGGAGTGGTCGTTAATTTCCAGGCGCACTCCCGCGTTGACGTTCGCGACGTGCCACCACGCCTTCAGCTGGCGGTCGTCGTTGGCGCGGGCGACGAGGGTGCGCAGGGCGCGGTTGCCGCGCACCGGCACGTTGATGCGCATCAGGTCGACCGCCGCGGCGGGCGGGAGGCGGGTCTCGCGCTCCGCCTCGGGCGAGAGCGGCTGTTCGATCCGCTCCTCGGTCTCGCGATCGAGGGCCACGGCGGGACTCTACGTCCCCCCGGCCGCTACGCGGGCGCCGGGCCGGGCTCGGTGGCGGGCTCGCCCCGCAGGCGGAAGTACATGACCGTCCAGGCGGCCGCGATGAACGGCGCGACGAGCGTGTTCGAGATCAGGCTTTGGAGGAAGCTGCGTACCGCGTCAGGCAGCCAGATGAGCGCCAACGAGACAGCCAAGCCCGCGCCGATCACGATCACGAAGCTGAGCGCGATCACGCCGAAGACCTGCCAGCCGTGACCGCTCACGAGCTGACGGCTGCGACCGAACGACTCGAAGACACCCGCCTTCTCTAGCACGATCACCGGTGAGATCACGCTCCAGATTGTCAGCAGGTAGAGCCCCGGCACGAGCAGGAGCAACAGGCCGACGAAGATCGCCAGCCCTGCGAGCAATCCAGCCGCACCGAGGGTCGCGACACGCGGTCCGACGCGGTTCAGCGTCTCGCCGACGGAGAGGTCGGCACGGCCGTCCCGCACGTCGTTGACGGCTTCAGCGATCGCACCTTGCAGCCAGAAGACGCCCACCAGCGCGAGGATCACCCCGAACAAAGCGCCGATCGAGCCGAGCGCGAGCGCGAGCAGTAGCGACGCGACCGACACGATCAGGAAGACGATCAGCGCGATCGGGATGAAGTGCCGCCAGAAGCGCTTGTACAGGTCGAACGCTTCGCCGAAAATCTCGCCCGGTTGCACGAGGCGACCCTAACGGGCGGGAACGAGGTTTGTCAGGCGACCTCGGCCCAGTCGCCGTAGAGCTCGGTGTAGAGGCCGCGGCGCGCGAGCAGCTCGGCGTGCGAGCCCTGCTCGACGACGCGGCCGTGCTCGAGCACGACGATCAGATCGGCGCCCCGGATCGTCGAGAGGCGATGGGCGATGATGAACGCCGTGCGGTCGGCGAGCAGGCGCGCGAGCGCGCGCTCGATCTTGCGCTCCGTGCCGATGTCGACCGAGGAGGTGGCCTCGTCGAGGATCAGGATGCGCGGGTCGGCGAGCAGGGCCCTCGCGAAGGCCACGAGCTGGCGCTGGCCGAGCGAGAGGCGCGTGCCGCGCTCCTGCAGTTCCGTGTCGTAGCCATCCTCGAGCCGCACGATGAAGTCGTGGCCGCCAACAGTGCGCGCCGCGGCCTCGACGTCGGCTCGTGACGCGTCGGGCCGGCCGAAGGCAATATTGTCGTGTACGGTGCCCGCGAACAGGAAGCCCTCCTGGGGGACGACCCCAAGCTGCCGGCGCAGCGACGCCTGTGTGATGTCGCGCAGGTCGACGCCGTCGATCATGATCCGCCCCTCGACCGGGTCGTAGAAGCGGGCGAGCAGCTTGGCGATCGTCGACTTGCCCGCTCCGGTGTGGCCGACGAGCGCGACCGTGGTGCAGGCGGGGACGTTCAGGTCGATGCCGTGCAGTACCTCGGCACCGCGCCCGTAGGCGAAGCGGAGGCCCTCGAGGCGGACGTGGCCCTCGATGCGGGCAAGCTCCCGCGCCCCTGGCCGGTCGAGCACCTCGGGTTCCTCGTCGGTGACGTCCATGATCTTGTCGAGTGCCGCGACCGCCGCGAGGAACGTGTTGTAGAGCTGCGACAGCTGCTGGACGGGCTCGAAGAAGTTCGACAGGTAGAGGATGAAGGCGAAGAGTGTCCCGATCGTCACCTCGCCGTCCAGCACGAGGAGGCCGCCGTACCCGAGCACGATCGCCGTTGCGATCGCCGAGAGCAGGTCGACGAACGGGAAGTAGAGCCCGCTGAGCACGACCGTCTGGTGGTTGGCGGCGCGGTAGTGCTCGTTCACCTCGCGGAAGTGGCGCTGGTTCGCGCGCTCGCGCGTGAAGGCCTGCACGACCCGCATGCCGCCGATGTCCTCGGCCAGCGTGGCGGTCACGAGCCCGAGCCGGTCTCGCACCTGGTTGTAGGCCCTGGAGGAGCGCGAGCGGAAGACGGCCGTGGCGACCGTCATCGCGGGGATGACCGTCAGCGTGGCTAGCGCGAGCCGCCAGTCCAGGTAGAAGAGGATGGCCGCCGAGCCGATGAGGATGAGGGTGTTCTGGACGAGGGTGGTGACGCCGTCGGTAACGAGCTGGTCGAGGGCCTCGACGTCGTTCGTAATGCGACTGATGATCACGCCGGCGCGGTTGCGCTCGTAGTAGCCCAGCGAAAGCCGCTGCAGGTGGCGGAAGAGTTTATTGCGCAGGTCGGCGAGGATGCGCTCGCCCGTCCAGCCCGTGTAGTACGTCTGCGCGGAGCCCGTCACGAGATTGAGCACGCCCGCGGTGAGAAAGCCGGCCACGAGCCAGCCGAGCAGCTCGAGGTTGCCACCGCGGATGCCGTCGTCGATCGCGAATTTCGCAAGGAAGGGTGGCACGAGCGCGGTCAGCGCCGCTGCGAGCAGCGAGCCGAGTGCAAGCGCGGTCTGCCGCTTGTACGGCGTGGTGAGGCGCCCGAGCGTCGAGACGCGGCGGGCGGTGCGGGCCCACGACCAGTCGTGCACCTCGGCGCCCCGCTGCATGGTCAGGTGCGACCCTGGTTGCCAGACTCTCACGGGGAAACTTCCACGGGGGAACCCCCGGCTCCCCCGTGCGCCCCCTCCTTGCGGGTGCTCCTGGTCGTTGCGCGGTTTGGCGGAGCCGGCGGCTCGCGGGGTGGTTCCACCGTTGCCTGAGGGTTAGCTCGCATCCCGCCGGGCAGAGCCCGGCTTCGGCGGCGGGGCGTAGGTGGTCTCACCGACGGCTGCTCGGTCGGGGAACTTGCGGTTCCCCTTGCCCCCTTCTGGTGAGCGACCTCTGGCGCGCGTTGCTTGCTTGTCACGCCGGGACCTCCTCGCCGATTTCGCCGCGCGCCTCGAGGCGCGCGGCGAACTCGCGTTCGAGCAGGCCGTGCTCGTAGATGTCGCGGTAGACCGCGCTCGTCTCGAAGAGCTCTTCGTGCGTCCCGCGCGCGGCGACGCGCCCCTCGTCGAGCACGACGAGCTCGTCGGCAAGCGCGATCGTGGACAGGCGATGCGCAATGATCAGCGTCGTGCGGCCGCGCATCACCTCGCGCAGCGCGAGGCGGATGCGCGCCTCGGTCGTGGCGTCAACGGACGCGGTCGCGTCGTCGAGGATCAGGATGCGCGGGTCGAGCACGAGCGCCCGGGCGATGGCGAGCCGCTGCCGCTGGCCGCCCGAGAGCGTGATCCCGCGCTCGCCGATCACCGTGTCGTAGCCCTCGGGAAGCGCGTCGACGAACTCACGCGCCTGTGCAAGGCGTGCGGCGTGCGCTACCTCGTCGTCCGTGGCGTCGGGGGCGCCGAAGGCGATGTTCTCACGCACGGTGGCCGAGAAGAGGAACGGGTCCTGCGCCACCACGCCGATCGAGCGCCGCAAGGACGCCAGCCGGACGTCGCGTACGTCCACGCCGTCCACGGTCACCCGGCCGGTGTCCACGTCGTAGAAGCGCGGGACGAGGGAGGCGAGCGTCGTTTTGCCCGACCCAGTGTGGCCGATGAGCGCGATCGTCCTGCCGGGTTCGACCTCGAGGTCGATGCCCGCTAGCACCGGCCGCCCCGGGGCGTACGAGAAGGAGACGTTCTCGAAGCGAATCCGCCCCTCCCCCTCCGGAAGCTCGATCGGGTCCGGCCGGTCGGCGATGTCTTCCCGCTCGTCCAGCACCTCGAAGATTCGCTCGCCGGACGCCGTGGCGCGCTGCGCCTGTCCGATCCACATCCCGAGCATGCGCAGCGGCATGACCAGCATCAGCGTCAGCACGTTGAAGAAGAAGAACGCGCCGTAGCCGAGATCGCCACGGGCGACCATGTGCCCACCGACGAGCAGCACGGCCGCCTGCGCGACGAGGGGCAGGAACGAGAGGAGCGGCACGTACAGGGCGCGCTGTCGGTTCGCATGCACGCTCTGCTCCCACACCCGCTCGGACCGGTGCTCGAACTTCGCCGTCTCGGCGGGCTCCTGCGCGAACGACTTGACGACGTGGACGCCGACGATGTTCTCCTCGGCCACCGTCGCCACGTCGGCGAGGCGCTCCTGCACGTCGCGGAGCACGGGGTGTGCCACGTGGCTGTAGCGGTAGGCGAGCACCACGATCAGCGGCGTTACGGCCGTGGCGGCGAGCGCCAGGCGCCAGTCGACCACGAACATCACCGCGGTCACGCCCACGATGGTCAGCACGTGCTGGAAGAAGAAGATCAGTCCGTAGCCGAGGAAGAAGCGCACGGTCTGGAGGTCGACCGTCGCGCGCGACATGAGCTGGCCCGTCTGGTGGCGATCGTAGAAGCCGAACGAGAGCCGCACGAGTTTCGCGTAGAGCGCGTTCCGCATGTCGAACTCGACGCCGAGCGCCTGGCGGCCCGAGATGAGGCGCCGGCCCATCATCAGCAATGCGCGGACGAGGCCGATCGCGAGCACGAGCCAGACGAGGATCCAGAGCTCCCGCCGGTCGTTCGAGGTCAGCGCGTGCTCGAGCGCGCGACCCGTCACCCACGCGATCGCGACCGCCGCCCCTTGCGCGCCCACGGCGAGCACCACCGACATCGCGAGCGACCAGCGGTACGGCCGCAGGAAGGCGAGCAGGCGTACGAACGTGCGCCGGTACGGAACTGCGGCCATCCCGAGAGCGTAGCCATGCCCACTTGCCCTGACCGGCCCGCGCCGGAGGATAAGCTCGTGGAGCGGCCGGAGACACGCTATGCGCGCCGGACTACCCGTGGCGTCCGACCGAGGAAGAGTATCGGCGCTGGCTCGCTGAAGAGGAGCGGGCGCCGGCGCAGATGACCGTCGACACAGCCCGCGCGTTGCTTCGGCGTCTTGCTCCGACCATGGCAGAGGACGACGACTTCGTCGGCTGGTTCGCGACGCAGAGCCGCCTGAGCATCAGCCCGGGCGCACGGCTCGACCTCGTTCGCATGAACCTGGAGATCGACGTGCGAGACGTGCTGCCCGCGGTCCGCGTGCCCAGCCTCGTGATCCACCGTGCGGAGGACCTCCTTGTCGACGTTCGAGAGGGCCGCTTTGTCGCCGGCCGTATTCCGGGAGCGCGCTACGTCGAGCTCCCGGGTGCCGACCATCTGCCGTTCGCGGGCGACGCCGAGTCTGTCCTCGCCGATCGAGCGCTTCGTCACCGCCCTCTCCGACGAGGAGCCCGAGCCGGACACCGTGCTGGCCACGGTGCTCTTCACCGACATCGTCGGGTCGACCGCGACGGCCGCCGAGCTGGGCGACCGCCGCTGGCGGGAGCTGCTCGAGCGCCATCACGAGACCGTCCGACGCGAGCTGGCGCGCCACCGCGGGAGGGAGGTCGACACGGCGGGAGACGGCTTCTTCGCGACGTTCGACGGTCCCGCGCGGGCGATCCGTTGCGCGTGCGCGGTCACTGAGGCTGTTGGCGAGCTCGGGCCGGAGGTACGCGCCGGCCTGCACACGGGCGAGTGCGAGCTCCTCGGCGGCAAGGTGGCGGGTATCGCCGTGTCGATCGGCGCACGCGTGGCGGCGCGCGCGGCACCGGGCGAGGTGCTCGTTTCCTCGACCGTCAAGGACCTCGTCGCCGGCTCCGGCATCCGTTTCGTCGAACGCGGCGCCGCCGAGCTGAAGGGCGTTCCCGGCGAGTGGCGGCTATGGGCCGTCGAGGAGGCGTAGCTCGGCGCGGATGCGCGCTACGGCGGCGGCAACCCGTTCGCGGTTGTGAGGCTCGTTCAGCCAGCCGCTGGCGCCCGAGGGATGGGGAAGTGGAATCGCAGCGGCGCCCCCGAGCTCGAAGCGCCTGCCCACGCACTCGGCGAGAGGCTTAGCCCCCAGCAGCCGGCGGATGGCCAGTCCGCCGACGGGAACGAGCAGCGCGGGCCGGATGAGCTCGAGCTCCCACTCCCGCCAGAAGGCGCACAGATCCTGCTCGCGCGGCGTTGGCGTGCGGTCGCCGCGACCCGACGGGTGCCTGCCCGGGTAGCAGCGTGTCACCGACGCGCAGTAGAAGGTCGCGTAGAACTCGTCCTCGTGCATGCGGAGCCAGCGCCGGAGCGTCGCGCCCGCCCGTCCGCGCCACGGGCGCCGCTCCGCTCCCTCGACGGCACCGGGCGCCTGGCCGAACATGTACGCCGGCTGGCCGGTGTACGGCGGCACGACCGATTTGGACTCGAGCGGGTAGCCGGCCTCTGCGCACGCCCGGCAGACGCGATTGTCGCGCTGGAGCGAGGCGAGCGACCGGTACGCGGAGCGGCGTCGGGTCACTCGGCCGGCTCGGCGGAGACGTACGTCCCACCAGTCGGCTGCGCACCGGTGGCCTCCCGCGCTCGTTCCACGCCCAGATGCGCCGCCTTCGCGCGAATCGGAGCGTTACCCGTGAACTGCCCGTCGTTCACCGGGATGCGCCAGAAGGTCGCCGTCGTTGCGCAGGCCGCTCCCTGGCAGCGACTGCCATACCTCCTCGATATCGACGAGATCGTCCAGGCGGCCCGTCGTCGCGCGACCGGGTGCGTCCCCGCGCTCAACGCGGGGAGCGCGTAGCGACGAACCACGTGCCCGAGAAGAGGCTCTCGCCGCCGCCGAGCTCCTCGAGCAGGCCCTCTGCCGTGAAGTAGCGCTTGTAGACCGTCCAGCGGGACCCATCGTTCAGGATCCGCTCTTGCCGCTCCTCCGGCTCGACGTCGTCGCGGAGCGCCGAGTCGACCACAACCAACTCGGGCGCGACGCGCCGCGCCTCGTCGAGGAACCGCAGCCGGTCGCCGCCCTCGAGGTGGCCGTAGAAGTGCATCGTCGTCACCCGCTCGAACTCGTCGTCGCCGAAGGGAAGCACGAGCGCGTCGCCCTGGACGAAGCGCGCCGACGGCAGCCGCGCCGCGGCGATCCCCAGCATGCGGCCACTCTGGTCGAGGCCCGTGATCTCTCCCGGCAGCCAGCGGGTCGCGAAACCGGTGCCGCACGCGACATCGAGCGTACGAGCCGGCGGCAGCGCTGCGAGCTCCTCGGCGAGCGCGCCCACCATCTCCTGCCACGCCGGCCGCTCGCGGCCCGCGAAGCGGCCGGTGCTCTCGTACCAGTCGTCGTACTCCGGTGCGCGCGCGTCGTAGTACGCCTTCACGGGCTCCTAGAGTACGGTCCGTGGAGCTGCCGCTCGAGGCGGTGCCGAACTTCTCGGAGGGGCGAGACGCCGCGACCCTCGACGCGATTGCCGACGCTCTCGGGACAGGGGCGACCGTGCTCGACGTCCACGCCGACGCCGACCACAACCGCGCGGTCTTCACCGTGGTTGGCCGCGACGCGTCTCTGGTGGACGCCCTGGTGGCCGCCGTGGCGTGTGCCGCGGCGCGGATCGACCTGCGCCGGCACGCGGGCGTCCATCCGCGCATCGGCGCTGCCGATGTGGTCCCGGTCGTGCCCGTTCGGCCGGAGCAGATGTCTCGCGCGCGGGCCGCCGCCCACGAGGTGGCGCGGCGCATCGGTACCGAGCTCGGCATCCCGGTGTTCCTTTACGGGGAGCTGGCGCCCGGGCGTGGACCCGCGTTCTTCCGCCGCGGGGGCCTCGACGCCCTCCAGCGGCGCATCGACGACGGCGAGCTTGTGCCTGACCACGGACCGCCCCGGCTCCACGAGAGCGCTGGCGGCACGATCGTCGGCGCGCGCCCGCCGCTGGTCGCCTTCAACGTCAACCTCGCAGGCGACCTCGAGACGGCGCGGGCGGTCGCCGCCGCGGTGCGCGAGTCGGGCGGCGGCTTTCCGGGCGTCCGCGCGCTCGGGTTGGGGCTCGAGGCGGCGGGGCTAGTGCAGGTGAGCATGAACGTCGAAGACTGGGAGGCGGCTGCGCTCCACGCCATCGTGCAGCGGATCGAGGGCGAGGCGCAGGCCCGCGGCGCGGAGGTGGTGGGTTCGGAGCTTGTCGGCCTGATGCCGGCGGGCGCCGCGGCCGCGGCCGCGGGCTCCATGCTGCACCTCGACGGCTTCGACGCCTCGCGTCTGCTCGAGCTGCGGGTGCTCGGGCTCGACGGTCCTACCTGATCCGGCGCAACTTCGGTCTTGATCATCGGGCTAGCCTGAGCCCCGCCGCCCCCATCGATCGCCGAGAGCCTCGACCCCGCGTCATGCGTGGGGGACATGCCCTCCGCGGACATGTCCACTGTCCCGGGGCCGGCCGCGGGCCTCCCTCCGGTTCCAGGCTATCGAGCGCGGGCGCAGGCGTGTGAAACGCCTCTGTGCCAGGAGCGTGAAACACGGCGGAGCTAGACTCGCCTGCGTGCTCGAGACGTGCGTCCTGACGGGTGAAGACCTCACCGTCGACGACGTCTGGGCGATCGCCGTCGACGGTCGGCCGGCGGAACTCGCCGACGATGCCCGCGAGCGAATGCGCGCGGCCCGCGCGCTCGTCCAGCGCGCGGCGCACGGAGCGAGCGAGCACACCTATGGAATCAACACGGGATTCGGCCGCTTCGTCTCGCAGGTCATTCCGGAGGAGCTCACCGAGGAGCTCCAGGTGCGACTACTGCGTAGCCACGCGTGCGGGGTAGGGGAGCCCTACCCGCCGGAGGTCGTGCGCGCGGCCCTCCTGCTGCGTGCGAACACGCTCGCGAAGGGCAACTCCGGGGCACGGGTCGAACTCGCGGAGCTGATCCTGGCGTGCCTCGTCCGCGGCATTCTGCCGCGAGTCCCCGCCCGGGGCTCGGTGGGCGCAAGCGGCGACCTCGCGCCCCTCGCGCACCTGTCGCTACCGCTGATCGGGGAGGGCGAGGCCTGGGTGGACGGCGAGCTTCTTCCCGGCCGCGAGGCGCTCGAGCGCCTCGGCCTCGAGCCGCTTCGCCTAGGCGCGAAGGAAGGCCTCTCGCTTGTAAACGGGACGCAGTTCATGGCGGCGATGGGTGCGCTCGGCATCGTCCGCGCCGACCGGGCCGCGAAGACGGCCGATATCGCCTGCGCGCTGTCGCTCGAGGCTCTTCAGGGGTCGCGCACTAGCTTCCTCCCGCAGGTGCAGGCGCTCCGCCCGCTGCGCGGCCAAGCTGCCGCGGCCGAAAATGTCCTGCGCCTGCTCGAGGACTCGGCCATCAACCAGGCCCACCGCTGGTGCGACAAGGTGCAGGATGCGTACTCGCTGCGCTGTGCGCCGCAGGTACACGGAGCTGCGCGCGATTTGCTCGATTACGTGCGTGGGACGGTCGCCGTCGAGCTCAACTCGGCGACCGACAACCCGCTCGTCCTCGTCGAGGACGACCTGCTCGTCTCGAACGGCAACTTCCACGGGCAATCGCTCGCCTTCGCACTCGATGCACTTGCAATGGCCGTCTCCGAACTGGCGAACATCGCCGAGCGGCGGGTCGAGCGGCTAGTCAACCCGAGCCTCTCGGGCGGCCTCCCAGCCTTCCTGACCACCGGCGGGGGGCTCAACTCCGGCTTCATGATCCCGCAGTACGTGGCCGCGTCGCTCGTCAGCGAGAACAAGGCGCTCTGCCATCCTGCGAGTGTCGACTCGATCCCGACGAGCGCGGGACAGGAGGATCACGTCGCGATGGGGAACGCATCCGGCCTCAAGGCGTGGCAGGTGCTCGCCAACGTCGAGCGGACACTCGCGATCGAGCTCCTCGCCGGTGCGCAGGCCGTCGAGTTCCTCGCGCCGCTCGAGCCTGGCCGCGGTGTGCGCGCCGCACGGGCTTACATCCGTTCGCTCTCTCCGCGGCTGCGCGACGACAGGCCGCTTGCCCAGGACATCGAGGCCGTGGCCGCGGCGGTTGGCGACGGGTCGCTGGTCGAGGCCGTCCAGGCCGAGGTGGGGGATCTCCGGTGAGCCGTTCGGGTTCGGATCTGCCTGTGCCGAAGCGTCCCTACCGCGACAGTGCGATCGTCTACGGGATCTTTGCGGCCATCATCGTCGTCGTTGCGGCTCTGACCGGCGGCGATCTCCTGAAGGCTGGCGCCGTGGCGGTTGGTTTCTTCGTCGTTGCGACGGCGTGGAGCTGGTGGCGCTTCCGCAAGCGTCTCGAGCGCGAGTCCCGCGGGTGAGCCGGACAGCTGCGCTCGAGGAGACGGTCGAGCGGCTCTGCGGCGATCTATCGTGCGTCCGTGCGCCGCGCGGCCCGGAGCTGACGGCACTTTCGTGGGCGAGCGAAGCACCCCTGCGCATGCTCCTGAACAACCTCGACCCCGAGGTCGCCGAGCGTCCTGAGGAACTCGTCGTGTACGGCGGCACGGGCAAGGCGGCGCGCAACCACGAAGCCCTCCGCGGGATCGTTCGCACACTGCTGGAGCTTCGCGAGGACGAGACGCTGCTGGTGCAGAGCGGCAAGGCGGTCGGCGTGCTGCGGACGCATGCCGGTGCGCCGCGTGTGCTGATTGCCAACTCGCTGCTCGTCCCGCGCTGGGCGTCCTGGGACGAGTTCCGTCGGCTGGAGGCGCTCGGGCTGACGATGTTCGGCCAGATGACGGCGGGAAGCTGGATCTACATCGGCACCCAGGGGATACTCCAGGGCACATACCAGACGTTCGCTGCCGCGGGCGAGCGACACTTCGGCTCGCCTGACCTCGGCGGCCGTACGATCCTCACTGCCGGGCTCGGCGGCATGGGCGGCGCGCAGCCACTCGCCGCGACGTTCGCGGGGGCCGCGATGCTGTGCGTCGAAGTCGATCCCGCACGGATCCGCCGGCGCCTGGAGACTCGCTACCTCGACGAGGCGACCGACTCGCTCGACGAAGCACTCTCGCGAGTGCGGGGCGCGGCCGCGCGGGGTGAGGCGCTGTCGGTCGGGCTGCTCGGCAACGCTGCCGAGGTAGTGCCGGAGCTCGCTCGGCGCCGCGAGCATTTCGACTTCGTCACCGACCAGACAGCGGCTCACGATCCGCTGACCGGCTACGTCCCGGCTGGATTGTCGGTCGACGACGCCGAAGCGCTTCGGTCGAAGGATCCTGCTGAGTACCTGATCCGGGCGCGCGCGTCGATCGTCGCGCACGTGGAGGGTCTTCTCGATTACGTCCGGAGCGGCAGCTACGTTTTCGATTATGGCAACAACCTTCGAGGAGAGGCCTATGAAGGCGGGCTAGAAGAGGCGTTCACATACCCGGGCTTTGTCCCGGCCTATATCCGGCCGCTCTTCTGCCGCGGGATTGGGCCTTTCCGGTGGGCCGCGCTCTCCGGCGAGGCGGATGACATCGCCGCAATCGACAGCGTGCTGCTGGAGCTCTTCGCCGACGACCCGCTGCTGACCCGCTGGCTCCGCCTCGCCGGCGAGCGTGTTGCCTTCCAGGGGCTTCCGGCGCGGATCTGCTGGCTTGGTCTCGGAGCGCGGGCACGAGCGGGTCTTGCGATGAACGACCTCGTACGCTCCGGCGAGGTCTCGGCGCCGGTGGTGATCGGGCGCGATCACCTGGACTCGGGCTCCGTGGCCTCTCCGTACCGCGAAACCGAGGCGATGCTCGACGGGTCGGATGCGATCGCCGACTGGCCGATCCTGAACGCGCTCGTGAACGTGGCTGCGGGCGCGACCTGGGTCAGTGTCCATCACGGGGGCGGCGTCGGTATCGGCAACTCGATCCACGCCGGCATGGTGGTCGTCGCGGACGGCACCGACGACGCCGCCGAGCGCCTCGAGCGGGTGCTGACGACCGATCCAGCGACGGGCGTCCTGCGCCATGCGGACGCGGGCTACGCGGAGGCAGTGGACGCGGCGCGCACCGGCGGTTTGGAGCTGCCGGCCGTGCCCGGGACGCGCCCGTAGCGGCGCGGGTGCCGAGTAGGCTCGCCAGCGTGGCGAGGCTGCTCGTCCGCGACATCGCACAGCTGGCGAGCCCGGCCGGCTCGGCCGCGCCGCTGCGCGGATCCGCGCTCGGCGAGGTCGAGGTCGTGGAGGACGCGTACGTGCTCTGCGAGGACGGCGTCGTCGCGGCGCGCGGGCGCATGCGCGACTTGCCGCCCCTCGGCGGCGACGTCGAGGAGCTGGATGCTCGCGGGCTCTGCGCCGTGCCGGGTCTCGTCGACTGCCACACACACGCCTGCTTCGCCGGCGACCGCGTCGAGGAGTTCGCGCTGCGCGCAGGCGTTGCCTCCTACGAGGAGCTGCACGCGGCGGGCGGCGGCATCCTCTCCACCGTCAGCGCGACACGCGCGGCCGGCGAGGAGGGGATCGCCCGCGCTCTCGTGCGCCACCGCTCGTGGATGCTCGCCGCCGGCACTACAACCTGGGAGGCGAAGTCCGGCTACGGTCTCGACCGCGACACCGAGCTGGCCTCGCTGCGGGCGATTCGTGCTGCGGGAGGAGTCCCCACCTGGCTCGGAGCGCACGCGGTCCCGCCGGAGTTCGTCGACGGTGACGCGTACCTCGACTTCACGCTCACGGAGGTGCTGCCCGCTGCGGCCCGGCTCGCGGAGGCGGCCGATGTCTTCCTCGAGCGGGGAGCATTCGACGCCGGGCAGGCGCGCCGGTACCTGGAGGCCTGTCGCGACGCTGGGCTCGTCCTCCGGCTCCACGGCGACCAGTTCACAGAGTCGGGTGCCCTTCCGCTCGCGGTCGAACTCGGCGCTCGCTCGATCGATCATCTCGAGGCGACGGGCTCTGACGGCGTCACGACCCTCGCACGGAGCGGGGTCGTCGGCGTGCTCCTTCCGGCGAGCGCGCTTTTCCTGGGCCGCCCGATGCCCCCCGCCCGTGCGCTGGTGGACGCGGGGGCGGCCGTGGCCCTCGCAACCGACTTCAACCCGGGCAGCGCCTTTTGCGAGAGCCTGCCGCTCGTCTGCTCCCTCGCGGCCATGCAGCTCCGCCTCTCGCCGGCGGAGGCCCTGGCTGCGTGCACCGTCAACGCGGCGTACGTGCTCGGCCGCGCCGGGAGCATCGGGCGGATCGTCGCCGGACACCGGGCTGACCTCGTGCTGCTCGACGCTCCCGACTGGCGCTACCTCGCCTATCACCTGGGCGGCGCTCTCGTTGCTCGTGTGGTCGTCGGCGGCGAACTCGTGTGGACGCGCTAAGCCACCTCTCGCTGCACGCCGTCGAGGCGGGCGACGCCGCAGCGGTGCAGGTCGCGCGGGAGCTCTTTCGCGAGTACGCCGACGGGCTCGGCATCGATCTCACGTTCCAGGATTTCGAACGCGAGCTGGGGGAGCTGCCGGCGGGCTACCTGCCGCCGTCGGGCCGTCTCATCCTCGCCCGGCTCGCGGGTCGCCCGGTCGGCTGTGTCGCCGTGCGGGCCCTTCAGCCGGGAATGTCCGAGCTGAAACGCCTGTTCGTGCGCCCAGAGGCGCGCGGGCGCGGTCTCGGCCGCGCGCTCGCCGAAGCTGCGCTTGCCGAGGCCCGTCGGCTCGGCTACGAGCGCGTGCGCCTCGACACGCTGCCGGACATGCAGGCCGCCGCGAGGCTCTATCGCTCGCTGGGCTTTCGAGAGATCGAGCCGTACCGCTCGAACCCGGTGCCCGGCGTGCGCTTCCTCGAGCTCTGCCTCCGCGGGCCGGAGCTAGGCTGACGCCATGTCATCGCGGAAGCAGCGTCGGCGCCGGCAGAAGGACCGGCGGCACGATTACGAGTTCGTCTACGTGGACGAGGAGGGCAACGAGGTTCCCGTCGGCGACGAGGAGGCGAGCCCGAACGGCAAGCCCGCGTTGCGCCGGGAGCGGCCTGCCCGCGATAGCAAGGCCGCCTCGGGTCGCGGAGGCGGAGGACGTCAGGGGCGCACCGTCGAGCCGGCCTCCTTGCGTCGCGCAGCGCGACGCGGCCTGCTTTTCGCGCCGTTCATGTTCGGCGTCCTCTACCTGCTGAACCGCGACCTTCCGCTTTTTGCCCTGGCCGTAAACACGCTGATCCTGCTCGCGTTCTTCGTGCCGTTCGGCTATCTGATGGACCGGGTCATGTACCGCGCCTTCATGCGTCGCGGTGCCCGGGCCGCCGGCGAAAAGCCGCGCTAGCGATCGCCGCGATAGTGGCCCGAGCCCGGCCACGGCGCGAGCAAGAGCAAGAGCCTGGCCCCCGAGTCGCTCGCCACCGCATGCCGCTCGTCGGGCTCGAACCGGAAGAGCGAGCCCGGGCCCCCCACGCGGGTCTCGCCGCCCGCGTCCACGCGCACGCGCCCGTCCACGACCGCGACGTATGCGTTCTCCTTGACCTGGTGGTCGCCGAGCTGCTGGCCGGCGTTGAGGACGACGAGCACCGCCCGCGCCTCAGCGGTGGAGTGCAGGACGACGGGATCGCGCGTGCCGGCCGGTGCCTCGATCTCGAGCAGGTTCCAGCTGCGCACGGCCGCGATCCTAACGGCGCCCGGGGGGCGCGGGACGCCCTCGTTACACTCGCCCGGCCCATGGCGCTCGCCGTCGACACGTACCAGCTCGGCCCGATCGGCACCAACTGCCACGTGGTGCGCGCCGCGCGCGGGGCGAACGAGGCCGTCGTGGTGGATCCCGGCGGCGACGCGGCCACGCTTGCGCGCGAGCTGGCGCAGAGCGGTACGCGGTGCGCGGGCATATTCGTCACCCACTGCCATTGGGACCACCTCGGCGGCGTGGCCGACCTCGCCGACGCCACGGGAGCAGCCGTCTACATGTCCGAACTCGAGGCGCCCGTCCTCGAGCGGCCCGACGACTGGTACGCCGCCCTCGGCGTCCGCATCCGTCCCTACTCGACGGATATCCGGCTGGCCGGCGACGAGGAGTTCGAACTCGCGGGCATACCCTGGCAGACGCTCCGTGTGCCCGGGCATTCGCCCGACCACCTCGCGTTCGCCGCGAACGGTGCGCTCTTTTCCGGCGACGTGCTCTTTGCGGGCTCCGTGGGCCGTGTCGACCTGCCGGGCTGCGACGGCGCGGCGCTACTCGACTCGCTCCGCCGGCTGGCCGACGACTTTCCGCCCGGGACCATCGTCTACCCCGGCCACGGCCCGACGACGACGATCGGCGTCGAGCTTGCCCGCAACCCCTTCCTCGCCGAGCCGCGAGTCGCTCCGTGAAGTTCGAGTCGCCGAGGGGGACCCACGACATCCTTCCCGCCGAGCAGCCGCTCTGGCAGTGGGTTCGCGCCGAGATGGAGAGTCTGTGCGCGCTGTACGGGTACCGGCGCATCGATACGCCCGGGATCGAGGACACGGAGCTGATCGTGCGCACGTCCGGCGAGGGCTCGGACGTCGTTCAGCGGGAGACGTATACGTTCCAGGACCGCGGCGGCCGCTCGCTGACTCTACGCCCGGAGGCGACCGCGCCGATCTGCCGCGCCTACCTCCAGAACGGTCTCCATCGCGAGCCGCAGCCGCAGAAGCTCTACACGATCGGGCCCATGTGGCGCTACGACCGGCCGCAGAAGGGGCGCTACCGCGAGCACTGGCAGCTCTCCGTGGAGGCGATCGGGTCCGACGACCCCGCCGTCGACGCCGAGCTCCTCCAGCTCTACGACGAGCTTCTGCGCCGGCTCGGCGTGACCGGTGCGACGCTCTGGCTGAACTCGATCGGCGATCGCAACTGCCGGCCCGCCTACCTCGAGCGGCTGTCCGCCTGGCTCGACGTGCACGATGCCGAGCTCGACGACGATGCGCGGGCGAAGCGCTCCACGAGCCCGCTACGCGTGTTCGATGTCAAGAGCGAGCGCGTGCAGGCGCTACTCGTGCACGCGCCGAGGGTGGGGGACTCGCTGTGCGAGGCCTGCGCGGAGCACTTCGCGCGCGTGCGCGAGTACCTCGACGCGTACGGCGTGCGCTACGAGCTCGCGCCGACGCTCGTACGCGGCCTCGACTACTACACGCGCACGGCGTTCGAGTTCAGGGGGGAGCACGACGGTGCCCAGGATGCGATCTGCGGCGGCGGGCGCTACGACGGGCTGGTCGAGGCGATCGGCGGGCCGCCCACTCCGGGAATCGGCTTCGGCGCGGGCATCGAGCGGCTGCTCCTCTCTGTGGGGGAGCGCGAGACCCGGCACGCGCCGGTCGAAGTCTTCTTCGCCGTGGCCGAGGGCGCTGACCGTGCCGCCGTGCTCGGCGTGATGGGCGAGCTGCGCGGCCGCGGCCTCGCGTGCGACACTGATTACGCCGGACGCTCCCTGAAGGGCCAACTCACCCAGGCCGGCCGTCTTGGCGCGCGCACGACCGTGATCGTCGACGGCACCGGCGCGCGCATCGTCCGCCCAGGCGGCGAGGACGAACCGGTGAGTCTCGACGACCTGGTCGCTAGGTTCTGCGGATGACACGTCGGCGCCAGGCCTCACTCGCAGGTCCCTCGAGCGACGGCGTCGGAGAGGGGCTCGAATGGCGCGATCTCCGTTGCGGCGAGCCGCGAACCGAGCACGAGGGCCGCACGGTCACGCTCGCCGGCTGGGCCGCTCGCCGCCGCGACCACGGCGGCCTCGTTTTCGTCGACCTTCGCGACGAGAGCGGCGTTACGCAGCTCGTCGTCAACCCCGAGCACGCGGCCGCCGCAGCCGGGGTCGCGCACGACGTGCGCAACGAGTACGTGCTCCAGGCGACGGGGACGATCGTCGGCCGCTCGCCCGAGACCGTCAACCCAAAGATGCCGACCGGCGAGGTCGAGGTGCAAGTCGACGACCTCCGGGTACTGAACACGAGTTTGCCGCTGCCGTTCTCACTCGACGAGGAGAACGTGGACGAGGGGCTCCGCCAGCGCTACCGCTGGGTCGACCTCCGCCGTCCGCACATGCAGCGGAACATCCGAACGCGCGCCCAGCTCGTTCGGATCATCCGCGAGGAGATGGAGCGCGAGGGCTTCGTCGACATCGAGACGCCCATCCTGTGGAAGCCGACTCCGGAGGGCGCACGCGACTTCGTCGTGCCGTCGCGCCTTCAGCCGGGCAGGTTCTTCGCGCTGCCGCAGTCGCCGCAGATCGCCAAGCAGCTGCTCGTCGTCTCGGGTTTCGAGCGCTACTACCAGATCGCCCGCTGCTTCCGGGACGAGGATTTGCGAGCGGACCGGTTGCAGGAGTTGACCCAGCTCGATGTCGAGATGGCGTTCCCTGACCAGGAGTTCCTGTTCGCGCTCATGGAGCGGATGGTTCAGAGGATCTGGCGCGAGACGATCGGCGTCGAGCTGGCGCCGCCGTTCCAGCGCATGCCCTACGACGAGGCAATGCTCCGCTTCGGCAGCGACCGGCCTGACCTTCGGTTCGACCTGGAGATCTCAGAAGCGACCGAGGCGACGCGCGGCTCCGAGTTCGGCGTCTTCGCAAACGCCCCGGTTGTCCGGTACATCTCAGTACCGAAGGAACTATCGCGCACCGAGGTGCAGGCGCTCGAGACGGCGGCCAGATCATGGGGGGCAAAAGGGCTCGCCTACCTCGTGTTTCGTGCTGATGGCGAGATCTCGTCACCCATCGCGAAGTTCCTCGGCGACGAGCTGCTCGAGCAGTGGCGGGAACCGAGCCACACCTTGCTGTTCGTGGCCGACGAGGCTCGGGCCGTGGCCAGGATTCTCGGCCTGCTCCGCCTCCAGCTCGGCCGCGAGCTCGGCCTGATCGACGAGTCGCGGTGGGAGCTTCTGTGGGTCGTCGACATGCCGCTTCTGGCGTGGGACGAGGACGCAGGCCGCTGGCACGCCGAGCATCACCCGTTCACGCGTCCGAATGTGGAGGCGATGAATCTGATCGCCACTGACCCGGGCGCAGCCCGCGCGGTCGCGTACGACCTCGTCGGCAACGGCATCGAGCTCGCCGGCGGCTCCTTCCGCATCCACGAGCCCGGGCTCCAGCAGCAGGTCTTCGAGTACCTCGGCATTGGCACGGAGGAGCAGCGGGAGAAGTTCGGCTTCCTGCTCGAGGCGCTCTCGATGGGCGCGCCCCCCCACGGCGGCATCGCCTCGGGCATCGACCGGCTGTTGATGGCGCTCCTTGGGGAGCCGCGGATCCGGGACACGCAGGCGTTCCCGAAGAACCAGGTGGGGCTCGACCTGATGACGGGCGCACCGATCGAGCTTCCGACGGAGCAGCTCTCCGAGCTAGGGATCGCCGTCGTGGCGTCCGATCGAAGAGCCGAGTGACGGCTTCCGCTCGAGCCGTCATACTGAGCATGGACGTCGCGCAGCCCTGCGCGGGGGATGAGGAGTAACGGATGGCCACTGAAGACACTGCCCGCACGCCCAAGCCGTCGATCACGTCGCTGCCGCGACTCGAGGATCTGCGTACCGTCGAGCACGGGTACGACCCGGACACGGTGCGCGACGCCTTCGACTCGTACCGGCGTCACGTAGTCCAGCTCCAGGCCCAGCTGCGTGTGCTCAAGGCAGCCGGTCGCACGGCCGACGTGGAGCCGACCGGGCACGCGATGCGCATGGACGCGCTGCACCTCATCCGCGAAGCGGCCGAGTTCGCCGATGTGCTCGAGCGGGACGCCCAGCGGGCCTCCGCGGCCCAGCTGCGCCGGACGGAGGCCGAGATTCGGCGGCGCCAGCAGGAGCTCCAGCAAAGCGAGGCGGACGTCGAGCGCTTCCGGCAGGAGTCCGAGCGCCTCCGCGCCGAGACGCTCAACGCGGCCCGCAACGAGGCGCGGCAGCTGCTCGCGGACGCGAACCGCGACGCAAGCCAGGAACTGCGCGAGGCCGAGGCGCGCGCGGCACGGCTCCTCGAGCAGTCACGACACCAAGCCACCGAGCTCACGAACGCCGCCCGCGCCGAGGTCGAGCAGACGCTCGAATGGGCGCGCGGGCAGGCGTCCACGATCGTGTCGCGCGCGCAGCAGGGCGCGGAGCAACTTCTCTCAGCGGCCGGTCTGGGCGAGCCTGCGATCAGCCGTGTCGTCGATGCCCTGATGGCGCAGGCGGAGGCAGAGCAGGGGTCGACGGGACCGCCGGCGTTCACGCCGAGGCCGGGTCGTCCGAGCGTCGCACCCGCGCCGCCGCAACCGGGTCAACCGGGCGGCGGCGGAGAAGCGGGCTAACGTCTGTCCCGCACGATGGCGGGATTCGGGCGCAGATTCGCTCTCGAGGCAGCCTTCCTCGTCGCACTCGCTGTCGGGGCCGGGGTCGCCGAGCTGTCGGCCGGCCGGATCGTGGGCCTCATGGCTCTCGGCTGGGCAGTCGCAATGCTCTTCGAGCTGGTCGCATGGCGCCTCTCCGCGCGGCGTCCGCATGCCATGCGTGGCCTGCCCGATGCGGTGGTCGCGGAGCCTCCTTCGCCCCCGAAGCCCGCTCCAGAGCCTGAGGCCAAACCGGAGGAGGGGCCTCGGCCGGGCGTCTCGCTGGGCGTCAATGGCGAGGAAGCTGCTGTGGAGGAGCCTTCCGCCGGGGACGAGGCGAGCGAGGCGGGAGAGAAGCCGCCGACCGAAGACCCGGCCGCCGGGGAGCCGCCGACCGTGGGCGCGACCGCCCAGGAGCCGCCGACCGAGGGCGCTCCAACCGAGGAGGCGCCGACCGTGGGCGCGCCCCCCGATGGGCCGCGGCCGCAGCTCGAGCCGTTGCTGCCCCGGCCGCGGCGGCGGCCCTTCTGGCGGCGTCGAGCTTCCGGCGAGGAGCCGGCCGCGTCCGCACCATCGGCGCGCCCGTCGGCACGACACGTCCGGCTGCTTCCCCGCGGCAGAGGTTCCACCGAGGGCGAGCGGCTCGACGACGTTGCAGAGCGGGAGGGTTAGGTGACCCTGGAGTCGGCGCGCGTACGGTTCGTGTTCGAGGCGGCGGCCCTCCTCGCGGTGGGGTTCGCGCTCGGTGTGGCCGATGTCGGCCTGATGACGTTCGTCCTCGTAATGGCGGCCGCGTGGGTGTTCGTGGCGGGGCTCGAGCGCATGGTGCTCCAGCCGGGCCGCGGCGTGTTCTCGCGCGACCGGGAGGAGGAACGCGACGAGCCGCTGCCGCTCCACGCGCGGGACGTCCGTCGCGAGCCCTCTCGCGCAGAGGAGGAGGAGCGGGAAGTGATCGCAGAGGTCGAGCCCGAGCCGGTCGTCGAGCCCGAGCTGGCCGTCGAGGAGTTGCCCGAGCCTCCGTTCACGCTCCCGACGGCTAAGGAAGTCGAACTCGACTCGGACCGGGAGGAGCCTCGGCAGCCGGTCGGCGAAAAGAGCGAGCCGCGGTCGCTCGAGTCGCAACCTGAGCCGCCGACCGCCGTCGAGGTGGCGCCCGGGGAAGAACCCGAGCTCGTCGAGCCCGAGCCCGAGCCCGAGCCTGAGCCTGAGCCTGCCGAGCCCGAGCCGGCCGTCCCGACCGGGCCGACGGTGCGGCTCGTGGAGCGCGAGCCGGAGCCGGAGCTGGAGCCGGAGCTGCCGCGCGTTGTTGCGCTGCCGGTCCGCGGGGTACGCGAGTGGAATCTGTGGGACCTCGAGCGCCGGGCGCGCGAGCGGGCAGGGGGCGACCTGGCCCGCGACGAGGAGTGGGCGGCACTCTTCGTTCACCTCCGGGAGTACGCGAGCCCGGACGGGAGACTGCCGGGAGAGTTCGACGAGCTCGTGCGCGACTCGTTCGCCGAGCTCCTCGTCGCGGGAAACTGACGTGGGTCTCGAGGCTGTTCACCGCGGGCTCGCGCTCGGAGCCGTGGCCCTTCTCGGCGTGGTTGCAGCGCTCGCGATCGTGCATCAGCGCCAACCGGAGCCGCGCCGGCCGGCGCTCCCCGAAGCGGTGCCTGCCCCAGGGGGCGGTTGGTACGAGGCGCTAGCAGCGCCCAGGCTCGACGAGCCGCTCGGACGCCGGAGCACGTGCGGGTTCGTGGTCCGTCGGCGGACGGCCGGAATCGCCCATCCCGTGCTGCGGTGTGGGGCGAAGCTGTACGTGGCGTTCGGCTCCCAGGAGGTGCTGACGCAGGTGATCTCGCGCCGGACGCCGGCGGGCACGCAGTTCGCCGTGACGCCGCAACTCGCCAAGCTGCTCGGTCTCCAGAGCACTGACATCGTGCGCTGGCGCTTTGCTGCGGCTGGCTAGCGCGCCCGAACGCCGGACGCGCGGCAAAGAGAAGGCCGGCGCCTTTCGGTCGCCGGCTTCTGAAAGATGCTCCACCTCGCCGATGCCCCCGCGCCCCGGAGAACCTGGCAAGCCAGGTGGGTGCCCTGCCGGCGTCGCCGCCGGACGCAAGCTCCCTTCTCCTTGGTGTTGGTTCCAATCGGAACGCGGAACCACGCACGAGGTCGAGCGGATCTCACTGTACCGCGCAAGCCCGCGCGTGGCGAGCCGGGTCACGCGCTCGGCATCGCCCGCAGGAGTAAACGTCATGCATTGTGGCGAACAGATGGGCCTTGCCACACCCTTCGCAGGAACAGCTCCTTCTGTCGGCGGAGGCGGGCTTGTCCCGCCGTAGCCACACCGCGCGAAGTCGCGTCTGACTACAGCACCCCGCCGGAAGTCGTCATGGCCTGCGGAGCGTGCCGGACTTCCGGCGGAAAGAGCGGGCCGGACTTCCGGCGGAAAGAGCAGGCCGGACTTCCGGCGGGAAGAGCTACGCTCGCGAAGTGATCGAACTCGTCGGAGATTCGTCGCGCGACGGTCGGTGGGCGCTCGTTCGTCTCGGCGTCGATCGCGGCCGCATCGTCAGCGCCGACGCGGATGGGCTCGAGCGGCCGCTCGCTGGGCTGACCCTGCTCGAGGCGGCGGCCGTCGGAGGCGACGAGCTCGGGGTCGACGCGCTTGCGGCCGCGCTCGGCCAGGCGTTCTGCGCCACGCGTGACCCCGAGCGGGTCGCCGTCGCGATGAGCGGAGGCGTGGACAGCGCCGTTGCGCTCCTGCGCGCAGGTCCGAAGGCCGTCGGCGTCACGCTCCGCCTCTGGCTCGACCCCCAAGGCCCGGACGCGACGCGCGCCTGCTGCTCCCCGGAGGCGGTGGTCGCCGCCCGCGCCACCTGCCACGCGCGCGGCCTGCCGCACGTGACGCTCGACGCGCGCCCGGCGTTCCACGACACCATCGTCCGGCCGTTCGTGAGCGCCTACGAACGCGGCCAGACGCCGAATCCATGCACGCGCTGCAACGGCGCGTTTCGCTTCGCCGAGCTGCTGCGTTTCGCCCGCAACGCCGGCGCGGCGCGCCTGGCGACCGGCCATTACGCGCGCATCGTGCGCCGCAAAGGAGGCCTGCGAATCGCCCGCGCCGCAGACGCCGCCAAGGACCAGTCGTACATGCTCGCAACGATCCATCCGCGGGTGCTCGGCCGTCTCTGGTTCCCGCTGGGGGACCAGACGAAGGCCGAGACGCGGGCCCAGGCCGAGCGTGCCGGTCTCGCTGCCGCCCGTCGCGCGGACAGCCAGGAGGCCTGCTTCCTGGCCGGCGGCGACTATCGCGACTTCCTCGAGCGCCGCGGCCTTGAGCGGATCGAGGGCCCGATCCTGACCGAGGATGGCCGCGAGCTAGGCCACCACGACGGCTACTGGCGCTTCACCCCCGGCCAGCGCCGCGGCCTGGGCGTGGCCGCCGCGGAGCCGCTCTACGCGCTGCGCACAGATCCGAGGCGTAACGCAGTGATCGTCGGCGCGCGGGACGCTCTGGCCGTTGCCCACGTGCGGGCTGCCGGCCGTCTCCACGAGCCTGTCGAGCGCGCCCAGGTCAAGCTTCGCGCCCGCTCGCCGCTGACGGCCGCGCGCATCGAGCCTGCCCCCGGCGGCTTCCGCCTCGAGCTCGACCCACCGGTCTACGGGGTCGCACGGGGCCAGACCGCGGTGATCTACGACGGCGACGCGGTCGTCGGCGCGGGCGAGATCCGCTCGGTCGGCCTCGCGTGACCTTGCCGCCGGCCGAGTGCGCGTCCCCGCTGCGGGCGCGTCAAGATGCAACCTCGGGGAGGGGACTGGAATGACGGACCGCATCAGGCTGACCGTACCGCGCGAGCGCGGCTTCCTTGCCGTTGCGCACCTCGTGCTCGGCGGCCTCGCCCTGCGCCAGAACGTGACGCTGGAGGAACTCGAGGACATCCAGATCGCCCTTGACGAGCTCCTCGAGCGCGAGCGCGGCGAGGGCGACGTGACAATCGAGATCCAGCTCCGCAAGGCGGGGCTCGAGGCGAGGCTCGGCCCCTTCGACGGCGGCCTGCTTCGCGCGGATCTCGAGCAGGCAGGAGAGAGCGAGCTCGGCCTGCGCCGTGTGCTCGACAACACGGTCGACGATCTCGAGGTCGAGGCCGGCGCCGGTGGCGACTGGGTGCGGTTCAGCAAGGCGCTCGAGGGCTGATGCCGAACCCGGACGACAAGCTCCTGCTGCGCCGCTACCACGAGCAGGGCGATCTCGCCGCGCGCCAGCAGCTGATCGAGCAGTACATGTCGCTCGTCCGCTCGCTGGCGCGCCGCTACGCCTACCGTGGCGAGCAGCTCGAGGATCTCGTCCAGATCGGCGCGATCGGCCTGATCAAAGCGATTGACCGCTTCGACCTGAGCCGCGGCGTCGAGCTCACCACCTATGCAACGCCGAACATCATCGGCGAGATCAAGCGACACTTCCGCGACAAGGGCTGGGCGGTTCGGGTACCGCGCGGCCTCCAAGAGCTCTCCGTCCAGCTCTCCCGTCTCATCGAGAATCTCACCGTGCAGCTCGGGCGCTCGCCCACGATCGCCGAGATCGCCAAGGAGGCGGGCGTGGAGGAGGAGCACGTACTCGAGGCGCTCGAATCCGGGCGCGCGTACAGCTCGGTCTCGCTTTCGGCGGGGAGCGGCGGGGGGGACGACGACGGCGAGCTCGATCCACTCGAGTCGATCGGAACCGAGGAGCACCAGTACGAGGTCTCCGAGGATCGAGCCGTGCTCGCGCCGGGCTTCCGCGTGCTCGACGAGCGCGAGCGACGCATCCTGCACCTGCGCTTCTTCGAAGGGCTGACGCAGTCGCAGATCGCTCAGCAGATCGGTATCTCGCAGATGCACGTCTCCCGGCTGATCCGCCGCGCGCTCGAGAAGATCCGCGACGAGATCGCCGCCGAAGAGGCGCCCGAGCGCGCCGCGCCTGGCCTCTGACCGAGCTCGAGACCGAGCGGCTCCGGCTGAGGCGCTGGCGTGACGACGACCTCGCCGACCTGGCCCGGATCAACGCAGACCCGGAGTTCACTCGCTATCTGACGCCGGACGGCTCACCCATCTCGGCCGAGCAGTCCGCGGGGCAGCTCGAGCGCTTCCGGCGGCACTGGGACGAGTGGGGCTTCGGTGTGTGGGCCGTCGAGGAGCGTGGCGCGAGCCACTTCGTCGGCCGTGTGGGCGTGCAGTACCACCGTCTCTGGGCGGACGACCCCGAGGTGGGGTGGGGGCTCGACCCAGCGGTGTGGGGGCGCGGCTACGCGACCGAAGCGGGCGCCGCGACAATCGAGCATGCGTTCGCAAAGCTTTCCGTCGAGCGGCTCGTCTCGATCGTGCATCCGGACAACAGCCCGTCGATCCGCGTGCAGGAGCGGCTCGGCATCCACCCGTGGCAGTCCGTCGCGTGGCCCCAGGGCGGCATCGTGCTCGAGGTGCGCGCGGTCGAGCGCGATGAGTGGGCCCGCCTACAATCGTCCGCGTGAGCGACTCTGTCATGGCAATTCCCCGCGCGTTCCCCGGGTGGCACCCGCGGGGCGGAGGGTGGCTTCGCCGGCCGGGAGCCGCCGGCGGCGAGAGACGCGCGTGAGGACGACCGCCGAGCTGCGGGAGGAGTACCTCTCCTTCTTCGAGTCGAAGGGCCACCTGCGGCGCCCATCCTCGTCGCTGATCCCGCGCGCGGACGACCGCTCCACACTCTTCACCTCCGCGGGCATGCAGCCGCAGATGCCGTTCTTCCTCGGCCGGGATAAGCCGCCGGCGCCGATGACGACCACCTCGCAGAAGTGCTTCCGGACGTCCGACATCGATGCGGTCGGCCTCGACACGTACCACCTCACGTTCTTCGAGATGCTCGGCAACTTCTCGTTCGGGCAGTACTTCAAGGAAGGCGCGATCGCCTACGCGACCGAGTTCCTCCGGGAGCGTCTGAAGCTGGACTGGGACCGCCTCTGGGTAAGCGTCCACGCGGGCGACCCGGAGCTGAAGCTCGGCCCCGACGAGGAGGCGATCGAGCTGTGGCAGCGCGTCGGCATGCCGGCGGAGCGAATCGTGCCGCTCCCGTCGTCCGAGAACTTCTGGTCGGTCGGCGGCCCGGGCCCCTGCGGCCCCGACTCGGAGATCTACTGGGACTGGGGCGAGGAGACCGGCTGTGGCGAGCCCGACTGCCTGCCCGGCTGCACGCGCTGCGAGCGCTTCCTCGAGTTCTGGAACCTCGTTTTCATGGCCTACGAGCTGCACGCCGATGGGACGCTGACGCCGCTGCCCGAGCAGAACATCGACACCGGCCTCGGCCTCGAGCGCACGGCGCGGATCGTTCAGAACGTCGCCTCTGTCTACGACACGGACGCCTACCAACGGATGATGGCGTGGATCGCCGGCCAGTCGGGGACGAATTACGGGGACTCGCCCGACGCGACCAAGTCGCACCGCGTGCTCGCCGACCACGGGCGCGGCATGGCCTTCATGGTCGCCGAGGGCGTGACGCCGTCGAACGAGGGGCGCGGCTACGTGCTGCGGCGCATCGTCCGGCGCGCCGTTCAGCACGGGCTCCGGATCGGCATGCGCGGCTCGTTCCTCGCCGGCCTGACGGACGCGGTTACGGAGGAGATGGGCGAGCCCTATCCTGAGCTGGTCGAGCATCGCCGCGAGGTCCACCGAGTCCTGACGGCCGAGGAGGAGCGCTTCCGCGAGACGCTCGAGCGCGGCATGAAGGTCTTCGAGGAGGCGGCGCAGCGGGGCGGTGACATCAGCGGCGAGGACGCGTTCACGCTCCAGGCGACCTACGGCTTCCCGATCGAGCTGACGGTTGAGCTGGCGCGCGAACGCGGCGCCGGCGTGAACGACGAGGAGTTCACGCGGCTGATGGAGCAGCACCGCGAGATCTCCCGCGCAGGCACGGCCGGCGGGCAGGCGGCGCGAGCCGCGGAGTTCGCGGCCGCGGCCGGCTTCCGGAGCGACTTCGTCGGCTGGGAGAAGACCGAGGTCCTGACGCAGCTAGGCGCGCTTGAGCCTCTCGAGGACCGGCGCTTCCTCGCCAAGCTGCGCGAATCGCCCTTCTACGCGGAGGGCGGCGGTCAGGTCACCGACGCGGGCTTCATCGAGCTCGACGGGCCGCACGGCCCGCCGCCCGACCCGGCGCGTGCTGAGCTCGAGGCCGCGTACCGGCTGGACGAGGATCAGGTGCTTGTGTTCCGGGGCGAGGGCTTCTCGGCGGGCGACCGGGTGCGCGCCGTCGTGCCGTGGAGCGTGCGCTTCCCGACGATGGCGAACCACACCGCGACGCACCTGCTCCACAAGGCGCTCCAGGAGGTGCTCGGTGAACGCGCGCGCCAGGCGGGCTCGGCCGTGCGGCCCGACAAGCTCCGCTTCGACTTCACGCATGGCGAGGCGCTCACGACCGAGGAGCGCGCCGAGGTGGAGCGGCGGGTCAACGAGAAGGTCTGGGAGAGCCGTCCGGTGCGCGCGTACGTGACGACGCTCGAGGAGGCTCGTAACCTCGGCGCGATCATGCTCTTCGGCGAGAAGTACGGCGACGAGGTGCGCGTGGTCGAGGTCGGCGGCTACTCGCGCGAGCTTTGCGGCGGCACGCACGTGCGCTCGACCGCCGAGGTCGGTCCCTTCGTGATCCTCAGCGAGGGTTCGGTCGGCGCAGGAGCGCGCCGGATCGAGGCCGTCACGGGGGGCGATGCCTACGCGCTGCTGGTGGCGCGCGCGCGCGAGGCCGAAGTGCTGCGCGACGAGCTCGGGCGCGCCCGCAAAGAGACGAAGAAGCAGGCCGCGGCGCCGCGAGCCGGCCCGGACATTGTCGAGGAGCGGCGCAACCGAGCGGGCGACGTCGAGGTGATCGTCGCGGAGGTGAAGGCGGCCAGCGGAGACGACCTACTCGAGCTCTCCGATCGCCTCAAGCAGCAGCATGCGCCCGCCGCTGTCGTGCTCGGCTCGCGCGAGGACGGCTCCGCGCAGCTCGTACTCAACTTCGACCGCTCGCTCGAGGGACGCGGCCTCGACGCTCGACGCGTGATCAAGGAGGCCGCCGCGGTGATCGGAGGCGGTGGGGGCGGCAGGCCGACGATGGCTCGCGCGGGCGGGAAGCAGCCGGAGAGGCTTTCGGACGCGCTCGCGCGCGCGGAGGAGCTGATCGTTGCGGCCCTGTCGTGATGCCTCCGCCGCCGATGCCGGCTTGGCCGGCGTCGGCCGTGCCTGCTCTCGGACGACCACCTCACAACCGCGCAAAGTCGTCATACCCTCGGCGGAGCCGAGGCGACTTCGAGCGGCGAGGCGGCGGCCGTCCGCGGATGGCCCGCGCGGGCGGGAAGCGGCCGGACATCTGCGCTGTCGCGGGCGGTACCTACAATCTTTCGCTCCGTGAAGGTGCTCGCGCTCGACTATGGGCCGGCGCGCACCGGCGTCGCCGTGTCAGACCCGACCGGAACCGTTGCGCGGCCGCTCGAGGTGGTCCAGCGCGCCTCGAGCGAGGCGGGGCTCGCACGGCTGGTCGAGCTCGTGCAGCGCGAAGGCGCCGAGCGTATCGTCGTCGGCCTGCCGCTGACGCTGAGTGGCGAGGTGGGGGAGCAGGCCCGCGAGACGCAGAGGTTCCTCGAGTCGCTGCGCAGCGCTGTGAGCGTGCCGGTCGAAATGTACGACGAGCGCTTCACCACCAAGCTCGCGGGAGCGGGGGGAGACGACGCCCGTGCGGCCGCCTTTCTACTCAGCGGCTACCTCCAGTGGCGCGAGTCCCGGGGGGAGCGGTGACTTTGGGCGCGCCGCCGAAGGCGCAGGTCGCGCGCCGGCGCGTCGTGGCGCTCGTCGTACTCGTCGCAGGGCTTGGGCTGCTCGGCTGGCTGGGCGTCGCGCTCGTGCGTGGGGACGACGCTTCCGAGACCGGCTCGCCGGAGACGAGACCGACGACAGCCACCGCGCAGCAGGTGTTGCGCATCGTCTTCCCGGAGGGCTTCACCCGCGAGGAGATGGCCGACCGCATCGTGGCCGTCAAGGACATCGCGCGGCGCGAGCGCGGGGCGAACACCCGCCTCTCGCGCGCCGATTACCTCAGCCTGACCGCGTCCGCGTCTTTGCCGGGACGCTTCGCCCGCGACGCGAAGCGGCGTACGCTCGAAGGCTTTCTCTTCCCGGCCACGTACGCGTTCACGCCCCGCACAACGACGGAGCAGCTCGTCGCGCTCCAGCTGAAAGCGTTTCGCGCGAACTGGGCGAAGGTCGACCTTCGCTACGCGCGCTCGAAGAACCTGACGCCCTACGACGTCCTCGTCATCGCCTCGATGATCGAGAAGGAGGTCGTCGCCCCGGACGAGCGGGCGCTCGTGTCGTCCGTGATCTACAACCGACTCAAGCGGCAGATGACGCTCGGGATCGACGCGACGATCCGCTACGCGCTCAAGGTGCCCGCGACCGAGTCGCTGCGTCAGTCTCACCTCGACGCCCCCACGCCCTACAACACGCGCATCCACGCCGGCCTGCCGCCGGGGCCGATCGCGAATCCAGGGCTTGCATCGATGCAGGCGGCGGCGCATCCCAAGAAGACGAACTACCTGTATTTCGTGCGCAAGCCCGACCGCCAGCACCACTTCTTCACCGCGAGCAAGCAGGAGTTCGATGAGTACCAGCTGGAGAACGGCTACTAGCCGTTCGACCGGCTGGCCGCTCGAACGGCTAATGGCTCCTCTCGCACACCGGCGCGACACGTCTTCGAAAACGGTGCAGACACGTCTTCGAGAGACAGGCCGCCGAGGTGCCCGTGGCCTCCTCCCCGATTCGATCGTACCGAGGAGATTCGCACCGCTGTGTGACGAATGCGTGACGAATGCTCGGCGCTGAGACCCGTCTCGTGGCGCTGCTCGGCCACCCGGTTGCGCACTCACTCTCGCCCCGGATGCAAAACGCCGCCTTCGCCGCACGCGGACTCGACTGGGCCTACGTGGCCTGCGACGTCGCTCCGGGAGGGCTCCGGAGCGCGGTCGTGGGACTCGGAGCCCTCGGCTTTGCCGGCGCCAACGTGACGGCGCCGCACAAACTGGCGGCCACACGCCTGGACGTCGTTGACACCGACGCGCCCTCGGTGAACATTCTGCGCTGCACCCCCGAGGGAATCGAGGGCTGGACCTCGGACGCCGCGATCGTCGAGGACCTCGACCCGCGGCGGCCGATCATCCTCGGCGACGGTGGGTCGGCCGCAGCGTTCGCGCACGCGCTCCGCGATCTTGAGCCGCGCCGGTATGCACGGCGCGGGGAGTGGCCGCCCGACGTGAGCGGCGCGGACCTTGTCGTCAACGCCACGTCGGCGAGGGACGAGATCCTCGCGGAGCTCGGACCGGATCAGACGCTCGTCGACTTGCCTTATCCCGAGTCTGCGACCGCGGTCGCGGCGCGGGCGGCCGGGGCGCGTGTCATCTCGGGGCTCGAGGTGCTCGTCGCGCAAGGGGCCGCCTCGTTCGAGCTCTGGACCGGCATTGCCGCTCCTGTCGAGGTCATGCGCCGCGCCGTAGGGTTGCCGGCGTGACGCTCACGCTTGCCACGGCCGGGGAGTCACACGGGCCGGCGCTCGTCGGCATCGTGACCGGCCTGCCCGCCGGCCTGGAGCTCGACCGCGCGGCCGTCGACGCCGATCTCAGACGGCGCCAACAGGGTTACGGCCGCAGTCCGCGCCAGCGCGTGGAACGGGACGAGGTGGAGGTGCTCGCCGGCCTGCGCAGCGGGCGCACGCTCGGCACGCCGCTCGCGCTCGTCGTGCGAAACCGCGACCACGAAAACTGGACTTGGGGGATGAACCCCTGGCCGCCCGGCGGCGATCCGCACGGCAAGGGCGCGAAGCCCATCACGCTTCCGCGTCCGGGCCACGCCGACCTCGCGGGCGCGCTCAAGTTCGGCCACCACGACGTCCGCAACACCCTCGAGCGGGCCAGCGCGCGCCAGACAGCAATGACGGTGGCTGCCGGCGCGGTCGCCAAGGCGCTGCTCGCCGCGATCGGCGTCGAGGTGTCGGGACGTCCTCTGGAGATCGGCGGCCAGGCCGACGAGGATGCTCGGCGGGTCGCGGTCGACGCCGCGCGCAAGGAGCGCGACACGCTCGGGGGGATCGTCGAGGTCACGGCGACCGGCGTCCCGCCGGGCCTCGGCTCGTACGCCACATCCGCCGACAGGCTCGACTCGCGGCTGGCCGGGGCGCTGATGGGTATCCAGGCCGTCAAGGGCGTCGAGGTGGGGGAAGGCTTCGCGCTTGCGGGCAGGCGCGGCTCGGAGGCGCACGACGAGATCCTTCCCGGACTTCGTCGCGAGACGAACCGCGCCGGAGGCATCGAGGGCGGCGTCTCGAACGGCGAGGCTGTCGTCACGCGCGCGGCGATGAAGCCGCTGCCGACGCTCATGCGACCGCTGCGCTCCGTCGACCTCTCGAGCGGCGAGCCCGGCGAGGCGCTTGTGGAGCGCAGCGACGTGTCTGCGGTCGAGGCGCTCGCGGTGGTCGCGGAGGCCGTTGTCGCCTGGGAGCTCGCCCGCGCTGCGCGCGAGAAGTTCGGCGGCGACGCGCTCGCCGACTTCGTGGCTGCTCACGCCGCCTACCTCGAGCGGATCCCGTGGAGCGCGTCTTAGACCGGCATCTCGCGCTCGTCGGGTTCATGGGCGCGGGGAAGACGACGCTCGGCGCCGAGGTCGCGAAGCGCATCGGCCGGCCGTTCCACGACGTCGACGCCGCTCTCGAGGACGCGCTGGGCGAAACGATCGCCGAGCAGTTCGACCGCCGCGGCGAGGAGGCGTTCCGGCGCTTCGAGGAGGAGGAGACGGTGCGCGCCCTCGAAGTGCATGCACCGTGCGTGCTGGCTCTCGGCGGCGGCGCTGTCACCTCGGAAGCCGTCCGCGCCGTGCTCCGCCGGCGCGCCGTGACGGTGCTTCTGGACGTCGACGCGGACACGGCGTGGGAGCGCGCTCGGGGTGCGGGGAGGCCGCTCGCTCGCGACGAGTCGCGCTTCCGTGCGCTGTACGAGGAGCGCCGCCCGCTCTACCGCGACGTGGCTGACGCGGTCGCGCGCGACGCGGACGACGCCGTGCTGGCCGCAGGCGCGGTTCATGTGAAGACGGGCGCGCTCGAGCGCCTGGGGACCCTGGTGCCGGGCGATCGTCCCGTCTCGCTGGTGACGGACGAGCACGTGGCGGGGATCCACGGTCCGGACGCCCAGCTGGCGCTCGGAGGCCGCCTCTTCTCGACGCATGAGCTGCCGGCCGGCGAGGAGGCGAAGACTCTCACGGCCGCGGAAGGGCTCTGGCGCGAGCTGCCCCCCGGCCGCGAGGACGCGGTCGTCGCCCTGGGCGGGGGCCGCGTGACGGACGTGACCGGTTTCGTCGCGGCCACGCACCTGCGCGGCATTCCCTGGACGGCGGTGCCGACCACGCTCGTCGGGCAGGTGGACGCCGCGATCGGCGGCAAGACAGGCCTCGACCTGCCGCACGGCAAGAACCTCGTCGGTGCCTTCCACTGGCCCGTCGCGACGGTGATCGACCCCGGGCTCCTCGCCACGCTCCCGGAGCCCGAGCGCCGCGCGGGCATGGCGGAGGTGATGAAGACGGGCCTGCTTGCCGGCGAGCCGCTCTGGGAGCTTCGCGAGGAGGAGCTCGTGCGCCGCTGTGCCGCGTACAAGACGGGCGTCTGCCTCCGCGATCCGGAGGAGCGCGGCGGCCGCGCCGTGCTCAACCTGGGTCACACGTTCGCGCACGCTCTCGAGACCGCCAGCGGTTACGCGGTGCGCCACGGCGACGCCGTGGCGCTCGGGCTGCTCGCCGCGCTGCGGCTGTCAGGCCTGCCGACGGACGACGTCGAGCGCGTGCTCGAGCCGCGTCCCGTGCGCGCAGACCGCGCGCGCGCTCGAGAGGCGCTGCGGCGCGACAAGAAGGGCGGGCGCGTCGTCCTGCTCGAGGCCCCCGGGCGTCCGGTTGTCCGCGACGACGTCCCGATCGAGGCCGTCCATACCGAGCTCGACGCGCTGATCGCCGGGTAGTCTCGCGCGGTGCGCATCGACGTGCTGAACGGCGTCAACCTCGACCGCCTGGCGCAACGTGATCCCGCTCTCTACGGCGGGGTGTCCCTCGACGAGCTCGAGACGAAGATCTACGCGTGGGCCTCGGAGCTCGGTTGCAGCGTCCGCTGCCGGCAGACGAATCACGAGGGCGAGTACGTCGAGATGTGCCACGACTCGGCCGACGGCGCGGGCGGGGTCGTCGCCAATCCCGGCGCATGGACGCACTACAGCTGGGCCATTCGCGACGCTCTCGAACTGACGGGCCTGCCGGTCGTCGAAGTGCACCTGTCCGACGTGGACGCGCGCGAGCAGTGGCGTCGCCACTCGGTGCTCGAGGGCGTCGCCGCGCACCGGGTGGCCGGCAAGGGGCCGGTCGGCTACCGCGAGGCGCTGGCCTTCCTGGTGGGACGCTCGTGAACGAGCGCGTGCAACGCGTTCGCGCGGCGGTCGACGTCCCGCTTCTCGTCACGAACCTCGTCAACGTCCGCTACCTGACGGGCTTCCGCTCTTCGAACGCGGCCGTGCTCGTCGAGCCGGAACGCGTGCGGCTCTTCGCCGATTTCCGCTATGCCGAAGCAGGCGAGCAGGTCGAGGGCGTCGAGTTCGAGCTCACAAAGCGAGCGCTGCCGAGCGATCTCGCCCAGCGGCTTTCGGGGTGCATCGCGTTCGAGGCCGAGACGCTCACGCACGCGCACGGGCAGACCCTGCGGGCGGGAGGGCTCGAGCTCGTGCCGACGAACGGTCTCGTCGAGGGCCTGCGCGCGGTCAAGGACGAGGATGAGATCGAGGCGATCCGCCGCGCGACGGACGTCACGAACCGCGCCTTCGAGCGCCTCGCGCACGAGCCCGTGATCGGCGTGACGGAACGGGAGCTCGCCTGGCGCATGGACACGTTTCTCCACGAGGGCGGCGCCGACGCCAACGCTTTCCCCACCATCGTCGCTGCGGGCGCGAACGGAGCCAGCCCGCACACGTCGCCGGGCGACCGGGTAATCGAGCGCGGGCAGACGGTCATTGTGGACGCCGGCGCGATCGTCGACGGCTACTGCTCCGACTGCACGCGCACCTTCGCGGCTGGCGAGCTGTCGGGCGAGCTCGCGGACGGATACGAGCTTTGCCTGCGCGCCCAGCTGGCAGGGCTCGAGGCCGTGCAACCGGGGGTGAGCGGGGTGGACGCCGACCGTGCCGCCCGCGAGGTGGTCGAGGCCGCTGGGCACGGCGAGCACTTCGGCCACGGGCTCGGCCACGGCGTCGGCCTCGACGTCCACGAGCTGCCGCGCCTCTCCACCGAGTCGACGGAGACGGTTGCCGAATGCAACGTGACGAGCGTCGAGCCGGGCATCTACCTGCCGGGCCTCGGCGGCATCCGCATCGAGGACCTCGTCGTCGTCCGGCAAGACGGCCCGGAGGTGCTGACCTCGTTCACCAAGGAGCTCGTCACGCTCGACTAGCAGCTGGCGCGCGACCCCAAAGCGGACGTCTCGGTGGAGGTACACCAGCACGCCGGCGAGCGACGGTCCCGACGAGCAGCGTAATTTTCATCCGCTGGGCATGCTCTTCCCTCGATTGCATGTCTCGTCACCGGCGGAGGCGGGCTCTGCCCGCCGCAGCCCAAACAGCAGCGCTGCGAAGAGAGCCGTGAAGAAGGGGCCCACGGAGAAACACGGTTTCCCCCGTGTCCTC
>JBHEMZ010000038.1:0-23182 GCA_046262315.1 Gaiellaceae bacterium | reverse complement strand
CTCGCCGGCGAGGCGCGCTGGGCGAGTGCGAGTCTAGGACGCAGGGAGCGTCAATAGCAGCGCTATTGGCGCGACTGAGGACGACGGATCGCGCCGTCCAGCGTGTCTCGGCGGCATAGCGCTTCGTTTTGAAACGAGTTCCTAGCCGACGCGTACACGTGCGGGAGCGCATCGTCCGAGACGTCGTAGAGGTTCTCGGCGTGCTCGTTCGGAATCACGAGCACGTGCCCGGGATTCCGAAGCGTGTTACCACTTCGGAGAGACAAACGCCGTGGTGACCTCATCGCGCGCGATCACGTCGGACGCGCGGTTGTGCTCGATCTCGAGCCCCGCGACAAGCGCGCAGAACGGGCAGCGGTAGCCGGACGGCTCGTGGTTGTGCACGGGCCGCAGTATCACGCCGGCCGGCGCCGGGCTTACGCCTCGGCTTCGACGGGCTCCCGCCGGCGGCGCGAAGGCTCCGGCGCCACCTCCGGCAGGAAATCGACGAGCTCGAGATAGACCATCGGCGCCGAGTCACCCGGCCGCGGGCCCAGCTTCACGATGCGCGAGTAGCCGCCAGGGCGGCCGGCGAAGCGCGGCCCGACATCCGCGAAGAGCTTGTGCACGATCTCCTGCGAGCGCAGGTACGCGAGCGCGCGCCGCCGCGCGGCCAGGTCCCCCCGCCGCCCGAGCGTGATCATCTGCTCGGCGATGGGGCGCACCTCCTTGGCCTTCGCCTCGGTGGTGCGGATCCGACCGTGCTCGATCAGCGCGCCCGCGAGGTTCGCATACAGCGCCTTCCGGTGCGACGCGTCGCGGCCGAGCTTCCTGCCCGAGCGGCGGTGCCTCACTCCTCGCCCCGCAGGTTGAGGCCGTGCTGCCCGAGCGTCTCCTTGACCTCCTCGATCGACTTCTTGCCGAAGTTGGGGATCGCGGCGAGCTCGTTCTCGCTCTTCGTGACCAGGTCGCCGATCGTCTCGATGCCGACGCGCTTGAGACAGTTGTACGAGCGCACGCCCAGCTCGAGCTCCTCAATCGGGAAGTTCTCCATCCCGTGCGCGAGCGAAGGCTCGGCGGTCTCGACCGGCGCAGCGCCGTCTCCGAGGCCTTCGATGCGCTCGATGTCCGTGAAGATCGCGAGCTGGCGGATGAGAATCTCGGCAGCCTGGCCGATCGCCTCGCGTGGGTCGATCGACCCGTCCGTCGTCACGTCGAGCTTGAGCTTGTCGTAGTCGGTTCGCTGGCCGACGCGAGCGGCCTCGACGTCGTATGACACCCGCCGCACGGGTGAGAAGATCGAGTCGATCGGGATCACGCCGATCGTGTGCTCCGGGCCGCGGTTCAGCTCGGCCGGCACGTAGCCCCGGCCGCGCCCGATCGTGATCGTCATCTCGAGTTTGCCGTTGTCCGAGAGATGCGCGATCTCGAGGTCGGGATTCAGGATCTCGAGGTCCGCTGGGGCCTCGATGTCGCCGGCGGTGATGATTCCGGCACCACGCTTCGAGAGCCGCACCTCGACCTCTGGGGAGGCGCCGTGCAGCAGCGCGATCAGGTTCTTGAGCTGGAGGATGATGTCGGTGACGTCCTCGCGGACGCCCTGCAGCGTCGTGAACTCGTGCGCGATGCCCTCGATCTTCACCGAGGTCACGGCTGCGCCTTCGAGCGACGAGAGAAGCACGCGGCGCAGCGAGTTGCCGAACGTATAACCGAACCCCCGGTCGAGGGGCTCGATCACGAAGACTCCGCGCTCGGCCTCGAGCTCCTCGTGGACGATGCGCGGGGTCTGGAATTCCATGAGAGACGTACGGGTGGCCAAATCTCTTTCCTTTCCTTCTTAGTTACTCCAAGTGGCGTGGAGCGCTACTTGGAATAGAGCTCGACGATCAGCTGCTCCTGCACGGGTGTGTCGATCTCGCCGCGCTCGGGATACCGCAAGACCTTCGCGCTGAGTCCTTCGTGGTCAGCCTGGAGCCAGGGCGACACCGCAGCCGTCAGGTCGGTGGCGTCGCGCACCACGGGCTCGGCGGCGCTGCCCGGGGCGATGGTGACGACGTCGTTTGGCCGCACCTGGAAGCTAGGGACGTTGACGCGCCGGCCGTTGACGTGGAAGTGCCCGTGGCGCACAAGCTGGCGCGCCTGCGCGCGCGAGGCGGCGAAGCCGAGCCGGTAGACAACGTTGTCGAGGCGCGTCTCGAGCATGCGCAGCAGGTTCTCGCCGGTGATGCCCTGCCGCCGCGCGGCCTTCTCGTAGTAGGTGCGGAACTGCTTTTCGAGCAGACCGTAGTAGCGGCGCGCCTTCTGCTTCTCGCGCAGCTGGAGCAGGTACTCCGACTGCTTGATGCGGCCGCGGCCGTGCTCGCCCGGCGGGTACGAGCGGCGCTCGACCGAGCACTTCTCGGTCAGGCAGCGCTCGCCCTTGAGGAAGAGCTTCATGCCCTCGCGGCGGCAGAAGCGGCACTTGGGGCCGAGCGTGCGAGCCATCAGCGATCACCGCCCGTGGAGATCGTGCTCATCAGCCGTGAAAAGCAAGCCAGACTCGTGCGAGATTCGCAGATGGGGATTGCCATCAAACTCTCCGCCTCTTCTTCGGGCGAACGCCGTTGTGCGCCTGGGGGGTGACGTCCTTCACGCCGAGGATCTCGAGCCCGGCTGCCTGGAGCGAGCGGATGGCCGTCTCGCGGCCGGAGCCGGGCCCCTTCACGAACACCTCGACCTTCTGGAGGCCGTGCTCCATGCCCTTGCGCGCGCACGCATCGGCGGTGACCTGCGCGGCGAACGGCGTCGACTTGCGCGAGCCCTTGAAGCCCGCCGAGCCGGCCGACTCCCACACGATCACGTTGCCCTCCTTGTCGGTCAGGGCGACGATCGTGTTGTTGAACGACGTCTTGATGTGCGCCTGGCCGATGGCGATGTTCTTCTTGACTCGGCGGCGCGTGCGCCCGCGCGCGGCGGGCTGTCTGCGGGGCGGTGCCACCCGCTAGACCTTGGCCTTCTTGCCGCGACCGACGGTCTTCTTGGCGCCCTTGCGCGTGCGGGCGTTCGTCTTCGTGCGCTGGCCGTTGACCGGCAGATTGCGGCGGTGGCGGATGCCCCGGAGCGCGCCGATCTCGGAGAGCCGCTTGATCGACTGCGTCGTCTCGCGGCGCAAGTCGCCCTCGACCTGGAGGTCGCCGTCGATGTACTCGCGCAGGCGCGTGATCTCCTCGTCGGTCAGGTCGCGCACCTTGGTGTCGAGCGAGAGCCCGAGCTGCGAGCAGACCTTGCGCGCCGTCGAGCGACCGATGCCGAAGATGTAGGTAAGCCCGACCTCGAGCCGCTTCTCGCGAGGCAAGTTCACTCCAGCAATACGCGCCAAACTGTCTCCTCTACCCCTGTCGCTGTTTGTGCCGTGGGTTCGTGCAGATGACCATCGTGCGGCCGTGCCGCTTGATCACGCGGCAGCGCTCGCACATCGGCTTCACGGACGGTCTGACCTTCATCGAACCCTTGCGGCGTTGTTATAAGACGCGCCCGCCCGCTGCTCGGAGAGCGGACACGAAAACAAGGCGCAGCCCGGCTGCGCCGTCGCGGCATGGTAGCAGAGGGCGCTCGCGAACCAACCCGAGCAGGGAGTCGCTAGCCGGCCGCGCGCCGGGTCTCCTCAAAACGGGGCAGCGCGCTCGGATGCGGCCACGTGAGGATGCGCGGCTCGCCCTCGGTGATCGCCACGGTGTGCTCGAAGTGGGCGGCCAGGGAGCCGTCCGCGGTCGAGATCGACCAGTCGTCCTCCTCCAGCACGATCGCGTGCGTGCCGGCGGTGATCATCGGCTCGATGGCGAAGACCATGCCTGGCTGGAGCACGGGGCCGCGGCCGGGCGGGCCGTAGTTCGGGATTTGCGGGTCCTCGTGCATGACCCGGCCGACCCCGTGGCCCACCAGCGCGCGCACGACCGTGAAGCCTGCCTCCTCGGTGGCCTGCTGGATCGCATGCGAGATGTCCGTCAGGTGCCGGCCCGCACGGCACTCCTCGATCCCCGCCGCGAGCGCCTCGCGGCACGTGTCGAGGAGGCGCGAGGCCTCCGCCGAGACCGACCCGACGGTGAAGGTGTAGGCCGCGTCCCCGACCAGCCCGTCCAGGGTGACGCCCACGTCGACCGACAGGATGTCGCCGTCGGCCAGTGCATACGGCCCTGGGATGCCGTGCACGATCATGTCGTTCGGCGAGGTGCAGATGGCCGCGGGGTAGCCGCGGTAGCCCTTGAAGGTCGGGTGGCCGCCCCGGGCGCCGATGTGCTCCTCCGCCACCCGGTCGAGCTCGGCGGTTGTCACCCCCGGCCGCATGTGCTCGGTGAGCAGCGCGAGCGTCTCCGACACGACGCGGCCGGCGCGCGCCTGCCGCTCGAGCTCCTCGCGTGACTTGCGGACGATCATGCCGCCGTGCGGCCCGCGACCTGATCGAGTGCGGCCTGGATCTCGGAGAACACCTCGTTGACCGAGTGCTCGGCGTGGATCCCGACGAGATTCCCCAGCGCGCGATAGTGGCCTACGAGCGGCTCTGTCTCAGAATGGTAGGTGGCGAGGCGGCGGCGGATGACCTCCGGTGTGTCGTCGGTGCGGTTCTCCTCGGGGGCTCGGCCGAGCAGGCGCTGGAACGCGACCTCGTCGGCGAGCTGGAGCTCGAAGACAATGTCCAGGTCACGGCCGATCTCGTGGAGCATGGCGTCGAGCGCGTCCGCTTGGGCCATCGTCCGGGGAAAGCCGTCGAGGACGGACCCTTCGTGCGCGTCCGCCTCGCCGAGACGCTCGCGGATCAGGGCCACCATCAAATCGTCGGGCACGAGCTCGCCGGCGTCGAGGATAGGCCCGACCAGGAGCCCGAGCGGAGTTCCGGCCGCGACCGCCCCTCGCAGCATGTCGCCGGTGGAGATGTGAGGGATGCCGTACTCGGCCGCGATCCGCCGGGCCTGCGTCCCCTTCCCAGCCCCCTGGGGACCGAGCAGGAGGATGTCCACTACTTCAAGAAGCCTTCGTAGGAGCGCATCATCATCTGCGACTCCATCTGGCGCATCGTGTCAAGGGCGACGCCAACCGCGATCAGCACGCTCGTGCCTCCAACGGCGCCGGCGGTCGCCTGCGAGAAGCCGAAGTAGATGATGCCGATGCTCGGCAGCGTGGCGACGGCCGCCAGGTAGAGCGCGCCGGGAAGCGTCAGGCGCGTCAGCACCCGGTCGAGGTATTGAGCCGTGGGCGTCCCCGGCCGGATCCCGGGGACGTAGCCGCCGTGCTTGCGCAGGTTGTCGGCCTGGTCGACGGGGTTGAACTGGACCGCCGTGTAGAAGTACGTGAAGACCACGATCATCACCGCCTGCATGACGAGGAACGGCCAGTCCGTGTAGGAGAAGTAGGTGTTGACGAAGTCCTGTGTGGCCGGGAAGTACTGGCCGATCGTCGGTGGGAAGGCCATCAGCGCCGCGGCGAAGATGACCGGGATCACGCCCGCCATGTTGACGCGGAGCGGCATGTAGGTGGACTGCCCGGTCGTCATCCGGCGTCCAACCATCCGCTTCGCGTACTGGATCGGGATACGGCGCTGACCCTCCTGGATGAACACGACCGCGACCACGATCGCGACCGCCATGATCGGCAGGAACAGCCGCTCGCTGACACCCCCGTTGTACCAGGCGCTCACGCCGAGCGGCAGACCGGTCAGGATCGAGGCGAAGATCAGCAGAGAGATGCCGTTGCCGATGCCGCGCTTGGTGATCAGCTCGCCGAGCCACATCAGGAGCGTCGTGCCGGCGGTCAGCGTGACGACGATCAGGACGAGATTGCCGGGGCTCGCGTCGAGGATCTCCTGGCGCTGGAACAGGTACGCGTAGCCGATCGCCTGGAGCGCAGCCAGCACCACGGTCAGGTAGCGCGTGTACTGGTTGATCTTGGCATAGCCGGCCTCGCCCTCCTTTTGGAGCGCCTCGAGCTTTGGCACGACGACGGTCATGAGCTGGATGATGATCGAGGCGGTGACGTACGGCATGATCCCGAGGGCGAAGATCGCGAACTGCGAGAGGGCGCCGCCGGAGAACAGGTTGAGCAGGCTCAGCACCGAGCCGCCCTGGTTGTTGAAGTAGCTCTCGATCTGGTTGGAGTCGATGCCGGGCGCGGGCACCCAAGAGCCGAGCCGGTAGATCGCGAGGATGGCCGCAGTGAAGAGCACGCGGCGCCGCAGGTCCGGGACCCGCCACGCGTTGGCGAGCCAGGAAAACATGCCTCCTACGCTCCGAGGAGAAGGCTAGGACGGCACGTCATTCGTCCTCTCCGCCTTCCGTGGTCGACTCTTCGACCGGCGCGTCCTCGACGGGCGCCTCGGTCGCAGTGGACGCGTCCGCGATTGTCGGCTTCGCCTTCTTCTTCCGCTGCTTCTTCCTAACCGTTTCGCGAAGCGAAACGGCCTTGCCGCCGGCGGCCTCGATCTTCTCACGCGCGGTCGCCGAGAAGCTGTGCGCCGTGACGGAAAGCTTCTTCGCCAGCTCGCCGGAGCCGAGCACTTTCACGTCCGTGCGCGTGTTCTTGATCAGGCCGACCTCGACAAGCGCCTCGAGCGTGACGTCGGCGCCGGCGTCGAAACGCTGCTCGAGGTCGCGCAGGTTGACGGGCTGCGTGGAGGTGCGGTGAGGGCCCATGGGCATCGCGTCCTTGGAATACGGGCCGCGCTGCTTGCCCAGCCGCATGTGCAACGGATTCTGGCCGCCCTCGAAGCCCGCACGCATCTTGTGCGAACCGGAGCGCGACTTCTGGCCCTTGATGCCGCGGCCCGAATAGCGTCCCTTGCCCGAGCCCAGGCCGCGGCCGACACGCTTGCGGTCCTTGCGCGCCTGGACGGGCTTGAGCGTGGAGAGGCTGAGCTCGTCGGCCATGGGATTAGCTGCTTTCCTCGATGCGGACGAGGTGGCGAACCTTCCTGAGCATACCGGCGAGCTGCGGGCTCTCCGCGTGCTCGGCGGAGCGACCGATGCGGCCGAGACCAAGCGCGCGCAGGGTGCCACGGTGACGCTCGCTCTGGCCGATCGAGCTGCGCACCTGCGTGACGCGCAGTTGCGGCATCAGGGCTTCTGCTCCTCGTCAGCCTGCTCAGGCTCGTCGCCGGAGACGGCGTCCTTCACGCGGTGGACAACGCTCTCGGCGGCCTCGACGACGTGCTCGACAGCGTTCTCGGCAGCCTCGACCACCTGCTCGACCATGGGGATCTCGCGCGCGCGCTCCGCGATTGCCTCGGCTGCGCCGCGCGCACGATCGGGGAGGCTCTCCTCCTCCCCCGCTTCGTCTGCCGGGGAGGGGAGGCGAGGCGGCAGCACGTCGGAGATCTTGACGCCGCGAGTCTTTGCTACCTCCTCCGGGCGCCGCAGGTTCTGGAGCCCGTTGACGGTCGCCTTCAGCATGTTGATCGGGTTCGTCGTGCCCAGGCTCTTGGCAAGGATGTCGCGGATGCCCGCCAGCTCCAGCACGGCGCGCACGCCGCCGCCGGCGATGACTCCGGTGCCCTCGCTCGCGGGGCGCAGCAGGACGCGCGCCGCGCCGAACCGGCCGAGGATCTCGTGCGTGATCGTCGTTCCGTGGCGTGGCACGGGGAACAGGTTCTTCTTCGCGTCGTCGACCGCCTTCGCGATCGCGAGCGGCACTTCGCGCGCCTTCCCGTAGCCCACGCCCACGCGCTCGGTCTCGTCGCCGATCACGACGAGGGCGGTGAACGAGAACCGACGGCCACCCTTGACCACCTTGGCGACGCGGTTGATCTCGACCACGCGCTCCTTGAGCTCTCTTCCGTCTGAGGCCTCGATCATCCTGTTCAAAACGTGAGTCCTCCTTCGCGTGCGCCCTCGGCGAGCGCCTTGACGCGTCCGTGGTACAGGTAGCCCGCGCGGTCGAAGACCGCGGTCTCGATGCCCGCCGCTCGAGCGCGCTCGGCGAGGAGCTTCCCGACCTCCGCCGCTTGATCGGATTTCGAACCGTCCTGCTTTGAGAGGTGCAGCCAGCTCGCCGCGGCGACCGTGCGGCCGCCGAGGTCGTCCACGAGCTGTGCCTCGATGCCGCGGTTCGAGCGGAAGACGACGAGGCGCGGCCGCTCGAGGGTGCCGGAGATTTTCCGGCGCACGCGACGGTGGCGGCGTGCCCTTGCTTGTCTGTTTGTCAGGGCTCCCATCTCTCGTTCCTCAGGCTCGTTTGCCGACCTTGCGGCGGACGTACTCGCCCTCATAGCGAATACCCTTGCCCTTGTACGGCTCGGGCGGGCGCACTTTGCGAATCTCGGCGGCTACCTGGCCGACAGCTTGCTTGTCGATGCCTTTGACGATCACCTGCGTCGGCGCCGGCACCTCGAACGTGATGCCCTTGGGAGCCTCCTTCACGACCGTGTGCGAGAAGCCGACGCTGAGCTCGAGCGAGGTGCCCCGCAGCGCGGCGCGGTAGCCGACGCCCTGAATCTCGAGGCGCTTTTCGAAGCCCTTCGTGACGCCCTCGACCATGTTCGCAACGAGCGTGCGGGTCAGCCCGTGCAGCGCGCGGTCGTCGCCGCGCTCGGTCGGGCGCGTGACGACGAGCTGCCCGTCCTCGCGCGCGATCGTCATGCGCGCGGGCACTTGCTGCTGCAGCTCGCCGAGCGGCCCGGACACCATGACGCGACCAGGGTCGATCGCGACGTTGACGCCTTCGGGAACTTCAATCGGTCTTTTTCCGATTCGGCTCATCCCACTTCACCGCCTTCGGCGCTGAAATGGCTAGATGTCGATTTCGTTGCGTTTTTCATTCTGTTCTAGCATTTGCGCAGCAAATGGCTACCAGACGAAACAGACGACTTCGCCGCCGACGCCTCGTTCTGCTGCCGTCTTGCTCGTGACGAGGCCCTGGGAGGTGGAAAGGATAGCCGTGCCCATGCCGCCCAGCACGCGCGGCAGGCGGTCCTTGCGCGCGTAGACACGGCGACCCGGCTTGGACACGCGGCGCAGGTTGGTGATCACGCGCTCGCGGTTGCGGCCGTACTTGAGCTGGACGACCAGGTTGTCGAAGCTCTCACCCTTCTCGACGTGGTAGCCGACGATGTAGCCCTCGTCCTTGAGGATGCGGGCGATCTCCTCCTTCAGCCGGGAGGTCGGCATGACGGCCTGGTCGTGCATCGCCTTGTTGGCGTTGCGGATGCGAGTGAGCATGTCTGCAATCGGATCAGTGAGCATTTGCCGCTCCGCGCAAATGCTCGAGGTGGATGGTGTTTGATGTGCTTCTCATCGAGTCTCCAATAACTGCGTTCGTGGTGGCGCTACGGCTTTCCAGCTAGTCCTCGTGGGTCACCACGAGGACTTGGTCATGCCGGGGATGGCGCCCTGGTGGGCGAGCTCACGCAGGCAGATTCGGCAGAGCCCGAACTTGCGGAAGACGGCCCGCGGCCGGCCGCAGCGGTTGCAGCGTAGGTAGTTCCGCACCTTGTACTTCTGCGGGCGCGCTGCCTTTACGACGAGAGACTTCTTTGCCACTACTCATTGCCTCCTTGAGGCGAGCCGGCGAACGGAAGGCCCAGGCCGCGCAGGAGCGCCCGTGCTTCGTCGTCGGTCTTCGCGGTGGTCGTGATCGTGACGTCCAGGCCCCGGATCGACGTAACGCTGTCGTAGTCGATCTCGGGAAAGATGATCTGCTCGCGGATGCCGAGCGAGTAGTTGCCGCGGCCGTCGAACGAGTCCGGGCTGAGCCCACGGAAGTCGCGGATGCGGGGTAGCGCGATCGAGACAAGCCGGTCGAGGAACTCCCACATGCGGTCGCCGCGCAGCGTCACGCGCGTACCGACTGGCATGCCCTCGCGCAGCTTGAAACCAGCGATCGACCTACGGGCGCGGCGCAGCTGGGCGCGCTGCCCGGCGATGATCGTGAGCTCGTCCATCGCGCTGTCGAGCATTTTCGACTCGGTCTTCGCCTCGCCGACGCCCATGTTCAGGGTGATCTTCTCGACGCGCGGGACGTCCATGACCGTCGTCGTGCCGAGCTCATCCTTCAGGCGCTCGCGCAGCTCGTCCTTGTAGAGGCGCTTCAGGCGTGGCATGTACTCAGTGGCGGTTGCCATCAGCGATCCACCTCCTGGCCGCAGTCGGCGCGCTTGCACACTCGCACGGGATGGCGATCACCCTTCACGGTCCGAAGCTCGACGCCGATGCGCGTCGGCCGGTTGCAGACCGGACAGACGATCATGACGTTCGAGATCGGCAGCGGCGCCGGTTTGTCGATCACGCCGCCGGGCAGGATCTGCTGCTGGCCCATGCGGTTGGAATCGCGCAGCGGGCGCGGACGCGTGTGGCGCTTGACGATGTTCAGGTTCTCGATGACGACGCGCCCCTCCTTCGGCCGCGACTCGAGCACGCGGCCCTGCTTGCCACGGTCCTTGCCGCTCAGGATCTGGACGAGATCGCCCTTGCGGATGCGCGTCTTCGTCGGGGTGAGTTTCCTGCGCATCAAAGAACCTCCGGGGCTAGGGAGACGATCTTCATGAAGTTCTTGTCGCGAAGCTCGCGGGCGACCGGGCCGAAGATGCGGGTGCCACGCGGGTTCCGCTGCGCATCGATGATGACGGCGGCGTTCTCGTCGAAGGCGATGTGCGTACCGTCGTTGCGGCCGTAGGCCTTCTTCGTGCGCACAACGACCGCCCGCACGACCTCGCCCTTCTTGATCGCGCCCTGCGGCGTCGCGCTCTTCACCGTACCGACGATCACGTCGCCGACGCGCGCGTAGCGACGCTTCGATCCGCCCATCACGCGAATGCAGAGCAGCTCCCGGGCTCCCGTGTTGTCCGCCACCCGGACTCGTGACTCCTGCTGGATCATCGGAGAGCGTTACCTGGCCTTCTCCAGCACCTCAGCGAGGCGCCAGTTCTTGGTCTTGGACAGCGGCCGCGTCTCGACGATCCGGACCTTGTCGCCGAGGCCCGCGGTGTTCTGCTCGTCGTGGGCGTGGAACTTCGTCGATCGCCGGACGACCTTCTTGTAGCGCCGGTGCGACTTGACCGTCTCGACGAGGACGACGATCGTCTTGTCCATCGCGGCGGAAACAACGACGCCGCGGCGCTCCTGACGCCGGCCGCGCTCGCCCTCGGGCTTTGGCAGGCGGACGATCGGGCGGCGCTCGGCGGGACGCTCGCGCACCAGCTTGGTGCGTTGGCGCCGCTGCGAGCGAGGCAGTCGCTTGCGCGCGCGCTTCGCGCGCGCGCTAGGTTCGTCGGTCGCTGCGACGGGCTCCGGCTCGGGTGTCTCTTCAACCGCAGCGGCAGGCTCCTCGTCTTCGGCCGAAGTGAGCGGATCCGCGGCTGCGGGCTCAGGCTCGGGCGCCTCGGCGGCGGCGGCGGCTGCCTCCACATCGGCTGCAGGCTCCCCCGTGGCGGCGGCCGGCGCTGCGGCGTCCTCAGCTTCGGGCTCAGTAGCTTCCGTCGGCTCGGCGGCGGAGGCCTCGGCCGCCCGCGCAGCGGGCGCAGACGGCTCGGCGGCCGTTGCCTCGACGACGTCGGTCACGACGGGCGCGTGGCCCCCTGCAGCCTCCGGCTCGGGGCTCACCTCCGCCGCCTCGCCGGCGGAGGTCTCGTCCTTCTCATTCTCGGCCATCTATCTCCGTTCCAGGGACAGCTCACGCTCGCGGGTCAGGGTCAGGATGCGAGCGATCTCGCGCTTGGCGAGCTTGATGCGCGTAGGGTGCTCGAGCGCGCCCGTCGCCGACTGGAAGCGCAGGTTGAAGAGCTCCTGACGCGTCTCGGAGAGACGCTCCGCCAGCTCGTCGTCAGTCAGCTCGTGCAGGTCTTTGACTTTCATGGCTCCTCGCTACTCGAACAGGTCGGCTTCACGTTTCACGAACTTCGTCTTGACAGGCAGCTTCTGGCTGGCGAGCCGCAGCGCCTCCTTGGCGAGCGGCTCAGGCACGCCGGCCAGTTCGAACATGACGCGCCCCGGCTTGACCACGGCGACCCAGTGCTCGGGTGAGCCCTTCCCGGAGCCCATGCGAGTCTCGGCCGGCTTCTGCGTGACTGGCTTGTCCGGGAAGACGTTAATCCAGACCTTGCCGCCACGTTTGATCTTGCGCGTCATGGCGATACGGGCGGCCTCGATCTGCCGGTTCGTCACCCAGCCCTCGTCGAGCGACTTGATGCCGAAGTCGCCGAACTGCACCTCCGTCTGGCCCTTCGAGAGGCCGCGGCGGTGTCCGCGCTGGTACTTGCGGAACTTGGTCTTCTTCGGGAGAAGCACGGTTTAGCTCTTCCCCTTCTTGGAGCCCTTCGCGCCCGAGCCCTTGCCTCCGGACTGCTCCGCGGCCGGGTCGCCGGACTGGTCGAGCTTCGACGGGTCCTCGTGCATCTGCTTCTGGGTGGTCGTATCGGGCGCCGCGGCCACGGGCGCGGGCGTGGTCTGGGCCTCGGGCGTCACGACCGGCTGCTCGCGGCCTTCCGCCGAGACTGCCTGCTCGTCGGTGCGCGGGCTCTCGACACGATCGCCCTGCGGCCGCTCACCCTGTGGGCGGGCGCCGCGGCTACCGCGCGGACCTCCCGGGCCGCCGCCGCGCTGGCCGCCGGGACCGCCGCGCTTGTCGCCGGGGCGCCGGCGGCGCACCGGGCCAAGACCCTCGCGGTCGGCGCCCCGTCCGCGGCCACCCTCCCGCGAGGCCGAGAGACCCTCGGCGGGGCCACCCCGGCGGCGTGCCTGATCCTGATCGCCGAGCCGCGCGTCACGTCCGGTCACGCTCTCGAAGCCCTCGGGCATGATCTCGCCCTTGTTGATCCAGACCTTGACGCCGATACGCCCGGTCGTAGTCTTGGCCTCCGTCTGCCCGTAGTCGATGTCCGCACGGATCGTGTGCAGCGGGACGCGGCCTTCGGAGTAGGTCTCGGAGCGGCTCATCTCCCCGCCACCCAGCCGGCCTCCGCACGTGATCTTCACGCCGTGGGCGCCGGAGCGGATCGCGGATGCCAGCGACCGCTTCATGGCGCGCCGGAAGCTGACGCGGTTCTCGAGCTGCTCGGCGATCGACTGCGCGACGAGCTTGGCGTCGAGCTCGGGCCGCTTGATCTCGTTGATGTTGACGTGGACGTTCTTCTGCGTCATCGCATGGATCTCGCGGCGCAGCGCGTCCACCTCGGCGCCCGACTTGCCGATCACGATGCCTGGCCGGGCCGTGTAGATGTCGATGGTGACCCGCTGCTGGTCCTTGCGGATGAGAATGTCCGACAGCCCGGCATGGGACAGCTTGGCGTAGATGTGCTCTCGGATCTTGACGTCCTCGAGCAGCATCTGCGGGTAGTCCTTGCGGCTTGCGTACCAGTTGGACTTCCAGTCGTGGATGACGCCCACGCGCAGCCCGCCCGGATGGATTTTCTGGCCCATTAGCGATCACCTTCCGTGTGGGTCGTGCTTTCCGGCCGCGAAAGGCAAGCCAGGCAGGGGATCGCCATCAAGTCTCCTTCTTCTTCCGTCGGGTGCGCTTCGGCTTCTCCTCGGACGCCGCGCCCTGGGCCTCTTCGGCCGGCGAGATCTCGCCCGCCTGCGTGGCCTTGGCCTTCGCGACGCGGCGGCGCGACGCCTTTTCCTTCGCCTCGCCGACCGCCTGCGGCCCGGCGTCCTTCGCCTGCCCGCGAAGTCGCGAGCGGCCGGCCCTTTCCTGCGGCCCTCCATCTAGTCCTGCTCGAGCCGAAGGCGAAAGCTGGACCGTGATGTGGCAGGTCCGCTTGCGGATGCGTGCTGCGCGGCCACGCGCGCGGGCGCGCCAGCGCTTCATGATCGGGCCCTCGTCCACGTAGGCGGCCGAGACGACGAGCTCGTCACCGAGCAGGCCGTGGTTCGCCTCCGCGTTCGCGACCGCAGAGCGCAGCACCTTCTCGACCTCGCGCGCGGCTGCGCGGTCTGTGAACGCGAGGACGGTGCGAGCCTCGGGCACGGTGCGGCCGCGGATGTGCTCGACGGCGAGGCGCGCCTTGCGCGGCGGGATGCGCAGCCACTTCGCCTCGGCGCGCACCTCGGGCCTCCCGTCCGGTGTGGTCTTAGTTGCCATCAGCGATCACCTAGCGCTTCTTCACCTGGGCCTGCCGGTCGCCCGCGTGGCCGCGAAACGTGCGCGTCGGCGCGAACTCGCCGAGCTTGTGGCCGACCATCTGCTCGCTAACGAAGACGGGCACGTGCTTGCGGCCGTCATGTACCGCGATCGTGTGGCCCACCATCTCCGGAAAGACGGTCGAGGCACGCGACCAGGTGCGAATCATCCGCTTCTCGTTGACGGCGTTCATCGCCTCGATGCGGCTCATCAGCCGCTCCTCGACGAAAGGTCCCTTTTTGCTCGATCTACTCAAAATTATTCTCTCCTACGAGGCGAAGCGATATACGTGCTTTAGGCCCCTGAAAATGCACGAGCATTTTCAGCGCCTCCCTTCCTTGCCGCGCCGGCGGCGCCGGACGATCAGCTTGTCCGACTGCTTGTGCTTGCGGCGCGTCGGCTTGCCGAGCGTCGGCACGCCCCAAGGCGTGACCGGATGGCGGCCGCCCTTCGACTTCCCTTCGCCGCCGCCGTGTGGATGGTCGACGGGATTCATGGCCGAGCCGCGCACGGTCGGGCGCTTGCCGCGCCAGCGGCTGCGGCCGGCCTTGCCGCCCGAGATGTTCTGATGGTCGACGTTGCCGACCTGCCCCACCGTCGCCCGGCATGTGAGAGGCACCCGCCGCATCTCACCCGAGGCGAGCCGCAGCACGCCATAGCCGTCGTCCTTGGCGACGAGCTGGACGCCGGCACCGGCGGAGCGTGCGAGCTTGCCGCCCTGGCCGGGCTTGAGCTCGACATTGTGGATCAGAGTGCCGGTCGGAATGCTCTCGAGCGGCAGCGCGTTGCCCGGCTTGATGTCCGCCGCCGGGCCCGACTCGACCGTCGCGCCGACTCGCAGGCGGGCCGGCGCGAGGATGTACGCCTTCGCACCGTCCGCGTAGTGCAGGAGCGCGATGCGCGCCGAGCGGTTCGGGTCGTACTCGATCGCCGCGACCTTCGCCGGCACGCCGTCCTTCAGGCGTTTGAAGTCGATGATGCGGTAGCGGCGCTTGTGCCCGCCTCCGCGGTGCCGTGTCGTGATACGGCCGTTGTTGTTGCGGCCCCCGGTCTTGCTGACCGGCTCGACGAGGCTGCGCTCGGGGTCCTTCTTGGTGACCTCCTCGAAGGTGGAGACGGACATGAAGCGACGGCCGGGGCTCGTCGGCTTGAACTTGCGAACGGGCATCAGCTGTCACCTCGCTTGCGGATCGCGGGCGCTGCCTGCGAAACACGACCGTCGCAAGAGCGCGAGCGTTCGTACATGAGCGAGGGGAGTGCCATCAAACGTCAGGCCCCTGGAAGATGCCGATGGTCTGGCCGGGCTGAAGCTTGACGATGGCCTTTTTCCAGCCCGGGCGCTTGCCGCGCACGAGGCCGCGCCGCTTGGGCTTCGGGCGCACTTGCGAGACGTTGACCGCACGAACTTTCACGCTGAACAGCTCCTCGACCGCCTGGCGGATCTGCGTCTTGTGCGCGTCCTGGTGGACGCGGAAGGAGTAGATGCCGTCGGCGATCCCGCTGTAGCTCTTCTCCGAGACCACCGGGGAGATCAGCACTTCGTTGGGGTGCAGGCTCATGCCGCTCTCCTCTGGAGCTGCTCGAGTGCGCCCGGGGTGACGACGAGCGCGCGCGCCCAGACGACCGCGGCAACCTCGACCTCGGCGGGCTCGACGATGAGCACGCGGGGAAGGTTGCGGAACGACTTGACCACCGTCTCCTCATCCGGTAGCGCCACGACGAGCAACGGCCGCTCCTGTCCCCACTCCTCGACGAGTGCGGCGGCCGCCTTCGTGGCCGGCTCGGCGAGCGACGCAGGGTCGACCAGGGCCAGCGTGCCCGCGGCCGCATGCTGCGTCAGCGCGCTGCGCAGAGCCGAGCGGTACGCCTTGCGGTTGACTTTGACGGCGAAGCTGCGCGGTGTCGGGGGGAAGGCGACGCCCCCGCCCGTGAACTGGGGCGCGCGGATCGTGCCGGCGCGCGCGCGACCGGTGCCCTTTTGGCGCCACGGCTTGCCCCGTCCGCCGGAGACGAGCCCACGGCTCTTCGCCGCTCGCGTGCCAGCGCGCTGCGCATTGAGCTCCGCGCGCACAGCCTCGTGGACCAGGTGCGGCTTCACCTCGGCGGCGAACACGGCCTCCTCGAGCGACACAGCGTCGCTCGCCTTGCCGCCAAGCATGGGTGCCTTCGGCGCCGCCATCACCGACCCTCCTCGCGGATCTCGACCAGGCCGTTCTTCGGGCCGGGCACGGCGCCCTTGACGAGCAGCAGGTTCTGCTCCGGCTCGACGGAGTGCACCGTCAGCCCGACCTGCGTGACGCGCTTGCCACCCATGCGCCCAGCCATGCGGATCCCCTTGAAGACGCGCGACGGGGTCGCGGAAGCGCCGATGGAGCCCGGCTTGCGGATGTTGTGTGAGCCGTGCGTGACCGGGCCGCGGCTGAAGTTGTGCCGCTTGATGGTGCCCGCGAAGCCCTTGCCGATGCCGATGCCGGCCACCTTGACCTTGTCGCCGGGCTCGAACGCCTCGACGGTGATGGTTTCGCCCACGACGGATTCCGAGGCTCCGCGGAACTCGACGAGATGCCGGTGCGGCTCCACGCCGTTCTTCGCCAGGTGGCCCCGCTCGCCCTTGGAGATCTTCCGCTCGGCAACCGGCGCGAACGCGAGCTGCACGGCCTCGTAGCCATCGGCGTCGTTCGTGCGCACGGTGACCACGGGGCACGGGCCGGCCTCGATCACCGTGACCGGCGTAAGCTCGCCGCTCTCGACGTCGAACACCTGCGTCATGCCGAGCTTTCGGCCGACGATGCCCTTCACTTTTGCCTCCGGCAAAAGCGATAACTGGACGTGTCGAAGCTAGGGGCCATTTCTCCAGCTAGATCAAACTGGGATCGCCAGGTCACAATTTGATCTCGATATCGACGCCCGCAGGCAGATCGAGCCGCATCAGCGAGTCGACCGTCTTGGGCGTCGGGTTGTGGATGTCGATCAGCCGTTTGTGCGTGCGCACTTCGAAGTGCTCCCGCGAGTCCTTGTCCTTGAACGGACTGCGGATCACGCAGTAGACGTTCTTCTCGGTGGGTAGGGGCACGGGACCGGTGATCGTCGCGCCGGTGCGCTGCGCGGTATCGACGATCTGCGTCGCCGACCGGTCGAGCTGCGTGTGGTCGTAGCCCTTCAGCCGGATGCGGATCTTCTGTTGCGGCACCGTGCGCTTCCCTTCCGAACTTCGCTATTTGACGATCTTCGTGACGACGCCGGCGCCGACTGTGCGGCCGCCCTCGCGGACGGCGAAGCGCAGGCCCTCGTCCATGGCGATCGGCTGGATCAGCTCGATCTCCATGTTCGTGTTGTCGCCCGGCATGACCATCTCCTGGCCCTCCGGCAGCTTGATCGAGCCGGTCACGTCGGTCGTGCGGAAGTAGAACTGCGGCCGGTAGCCGTTGAAGAACGGCGTGTGCCGCCCGCCCTCGTCCTTCGACAGGACGTAGACCTCGGCGTTGAAGTGCGTGTGCGGCGTGATCGAGCCTGGCTTGGCAAGCACCTGTCCGCGCTCGACGTCCTCGCGCTTCACGCCTCGAAGCAGCGCGCCGGCGTTGTCGCCCGCCTGCGCGTAGTCGAGCGTCTTCTGGAACATCTCGAGTCCCGTACAGACGGTCTTCGTGACCTCGTCGTGGATGCCGATGATCTCGACCTCCTCGCCGGTCTGGAGCTTGCCCTGCTCGATGCGGCCGGTCACGACGGTGCCGCGGCCGGTGATCGTGAAGACGTCCTCGATCGGCATCAGGAACGGCTTGTCGACGTCCCGCGTCGGCTCGGGGATGTACGTATCGACGGCCTCCATCAGCTCGAGGATCTTGGGCGTCCACTCGGCGTCGCCCTCGAGCGCCTTCAGGGCCGAGACCTGGACGACCGGGATGTCGTCGCCCGGGAACTCGTACTTGGAGAGCAGCTCGCGCACCTCCATCTCGACGAGCTCGATCAGCTCAGCGTCGTCGACCATGTCGGCCTTGTTCAGCGCGACGACGATCGCGGGCACCTCGACCTGGCGGGCGAGCAGGATGTGCTCGCGCGTCTGAGGCATGGGGCCGTCGGCCGCGGAGACCACGAGGATCGCGCCGTCCATCTGGGCGGCGCCCGTGATCATGTTCTTGATGTAGTCGGCGTGACCCGGACAATCCACGTGCGCGTAGTGACGGTTCGCCGTCTCGTACTCGACGTGTGACGTGTTGATGGTGATGCCGCGCTGCCGCTCCTCTGGGGCGTTGTCGATCGAGTCGAACGTCCGCGCCTCGGACAGCCCCTGCTCGGCGAGCACCTTCGTGATCGCGGCCGTAAGCGTGGTCTTCCCGTGGTCGATGTGACCGATCGTGCCGACGTTGACGTGCGGCTTGGTGCGCTCGAACTTCTGCTTGCCCATATTTCCTCCGGAAATCCGGGCTAGGAAACACTCCTAGCCTGTTTAGGTCTTTGATCCCTCATTGGCCACAATTTCGGTAGAAATTGAGGCTGGAACTTGCTCGTAGCGATCGAACTGCATGGTGAACGTGGCCCGGCCCTGCGTCGTCGAGCGCAGGTCGGTCGCGTAACCGAACATGGTGGCGAGCGGGACGTGCGCGCGAATCGCCTGCGCGTTCCCCCTCGGCTCCAGGCCCTCGACGCGCCCACGCCGTCCGTTGAGGTCGCCCATCACGTCGCCGAGGTATTCCTCGGGCGTGACGACCTCGACGGCCATGACCGGCTCGAGCAGTTTCGGCTTCGCGCGCTTCATGGCCTCCTTGAACGCCATGGAGCCGGCGATCTTGAACGCAATCTCGCTCGAGTCGACATCGTGGTACGAGCCGTCCGTCAGCTCGACCCGCACGTCCACGACGGGGAAGCCCGCGAGGACGCCGGACTCCATCGCCTCCTGGATGCCGAGGTCGACCGACGGGATGTACTCCTTCGGAATCGTGCCGCCGACGATCCGATCGATGAACTCGTAGCCTTCCCCGGGCTCTGCGGGCTCCATCGTGATGACCGCGTGGCCGTACTGTCCGCGACCACCCGTCTGCCGGACGAAGCGGCCCTGGATTTTCTCCACCCGCTGAACCACCGTTTCGCGGTATGCGACCTGGGGGCGGCCAACGTTGGCGTCGACCTTGAACTCGCGCATGAGGCGGTCGACGATGATCTCGAGGTGTAGCTCGCCCATCCCCGCGATGAGGGTCTGCCCGGTGTCCTCGTCCGTGCGCACGCGAAACGTTGGATCCTCCTCCGTGAGCCGCTGGAGCGCCTGCGCCAGCTTGTCCTGGTCCGCCTTTGTCTTCGGCTCGATGGCCACGGAAATGACGGGGTCGGGAAAGGTCATGGACTCGAGCACGATCGGCGCAGTTTCCACTGCCAGGGTGTCGCCGGTCGTGGTCTGCTTGAGCCCCACGGCGGCGGCAATCTCGCCCGCGCCGATGTCCGCTCGCTCCTCGCGGTGATTGGCGTGCATCTGGAGGATGCGGCCGATCCGCTCCGTCTTGCCGTTCGTGGTGTTGACGACGCGGTCGCCGGCCTTGATCTTGCCGGAATAGACGCGGAAGTAGGTCAGCTTGCCGACGTACGGGTCGGTCATCACCTTGAAGGCGAGCGCAGCGAAAGGCTCGTCCGTGGCCGGCCGGCGCGAGAGCTCGTGCTCCGTGCGTGGGTCGATGCCGTGCACGGGCGGCACGTCCAGCGGGCTCGGCAGGTAGTCGATAACCGCGTCGAGCAAAGGCTGCACGCCCTTGTTCTTGAAGGCCGAGCCGCACAGGATCGGCGTGACGGTAATGTCGAGGGTCGCGGCGCGGAGGGCGCGGCGGAGCATCTCGGGCGTGACGGCGACCTCGTCCGCGAGGTAGGTCTCCATCAGCTCCTCGTCGTGGTCGGCGACCGAGTTGATCAGCTGATGGTGGTACTCCTCGGCCTGCTCGCGCAGCTCCTCGGGGATCTCCTCGGTGGCGTACTCCATTCCGAGCGCGTCCGAGTAGACGATCGCGCGCATCTCGACGAGGTCGACAACGCCGCGGAAGTGCTCCTCCTGGCCGAGCGGGAGTTGCACGGGGACGGGGCGCGCGCCCAGGCGGTCGACCATCGACTGTACGGCGGCGAAGAAGTCCGTGCCCGTGCGGTCCATCTTGTTGATGAACGCGATGCGCGGCACGCGGTAGCGATCGGCCTGCCGCCAAACCGTCTCGGACTGCGGCTCGACGCCTGCGACCGAGTCGAAAACCGCGATCGCGCCGTCGAGCACGCGGAGGCTGCGCTCAACCTCGACCGTAAAGTCCACGTGCCCGGGCGTATCGATAATGTTGACGCGAAAATCGCGCCAGAACGCCGTCGTCGCAGCGGACGTGATCGTGATGCCCCGTTCCTGCTCCTGAGCCATCCAGTCCATCGTGGCGGCGCCCTCGTGCACCTCACCCATCTTGTGGGTGCGGCCGGTGTAGTAGAGGATCCGCTCGGTCGTCGTGGTCTTGCCCGCGTCGATATGGGCCATGATCCCGATGTTCCGGACGCGGTCGAGGCCGACCTGGGTCTGCGTGGCGACGTTCGACATCTCTCTCACCCCTGGCCGGCGCACGCTACCGGCCGGCGAAGCCGGCCTCCGCGTCCGCCTCGTGCCGTTGCCGGCACGATGCTCTCCGGGCCCGTACTGGGCGTACTGTTCCCTCCGGCCTCGCACCGGCAGCGGCACGCCAGAGGCGAGAGAACCCTCCGGCTTACCATCGGTAGTGCGCGAAGGCCTTATTGGCCTGCGCCATCCGGTACTGGTCGTCCTTCTGCTTGAACGCGCCGCCCTGCTGGTTGAGCGCGTCCAGCACCTCGCCCGCGAGCTTCTCCTCCATGCCCTTTTCGCGCCGCTTGCGCGCGTGCTCGATCAGCCAGCGCACTGCCAGCGTGCGCGCGCGGCGCTGCGGCACCTCGACGGGTACCTGGTAGTTGGCGCCCCCGACGCGGCGGGAGCGCACCTCGAGCACGGGCGTGACGGTCTTGACCGCCTGCTCGAGCACGTCCACGGGTGGCTTGCCGGTCTTCTCGCCGATCCGCTCGAGCGCGGAGTAGACGAGCGTCTCGGCGACGCTCTTCTTGCCGTCCAGCATCACGCGGTGGATCACCTGGCTGACGAGCACGGAGTTGTGCACCGGGTCCGGCTGCACCTTGCGGGGCTCGATGTCTGCACGACGCGGCATCTTTCTCCCTAGGCCGGGCGCTTCGCCCCGTACTTCGAGCGGCCCTGGCGGCGGTCGCTGACGCCCGCAGCGTCTAGCGCGGCGCGGATGACCTTGTAGCGGATGCCCGGCAAGTCCTTGACTCGCCCGCCGCGAACGAGCACCACGGAGTGCTCCTGCAGGTTGTGCCCCTCACCTGGGATGTAGGCGGTGACCTCCATGCCGTTCGTGAGCCGGACACGCGCGGCCTTGCGGAGCGCAGAGTTCGGCTTTTTCGGCGTGCGCGTGAAGACCCGCGTGCAGACGCCGCGCCGCTGGGGCGAACCCTGGAGATGCGGTGTCTTGGTCTTCTCCTTGATGGCCTTGCGGCCGCGGCGCACAAGCTGATTGACGGTCGGCACTGAACTCCCGGATTCGAGGTCTACACACAAAGAAGGTCGGCAGGAGACACCCCTGCCAACCACCGGGCGGCATGGTAGCAAACCGTTTCGCGCTGCGAGATATCGCCTCCTTTCAGGGATGGTCAGAAGGGCGGGGCGCGAGTACAGTGAGAAGGCCCACGCAGGGCGAGTTGCGGCAAAGCCGGGGGAGGCAGTGAAGACGCGGACGAAACGCGGCGGATACGGGGGCGCGCTCATATGACGACGGCCCTCGTATCCTTGACAACGGCATTGGGGACGTTGGTCGTCGTGCTGCTCGTCCTGCTGCTGGCGCGTCGGCAGCAGCAGCAGGACGGCTATCGGACCGAGCGGGCGAACCAGGTGGAGCGAGCGCAGCAGGCCGAGACCCAGGCCGCACCGAATCACGGCGGCTTGGAGGATGTCGTGCGCGAGCTGAGCGGCGCGCTCGAGCGCGCGAAGGAAGAGAACCGCCGCGGGCGCTTCCTCGCACAGCTTTCCGGCGCGCTCGACCTGAACGAGGTACTCGGCCGGACGCTCGAGGCCGCCGAGCTACTGCCGGGCATGGACGCCGCGATGGTCGTGCTGCCGAACGGCGAGCGGGGCCCGCTCATCGCGACGCACGGGATGAGCCGCGAGGAAGCGGCCAACGAGCCCGTTGCGCCGCCTCTCGAGGGTCGGCAGCCACGTGCGGTGGCGCTCAACTACCGGTACGGCGAGTCGGACGTCGGTCGCGACGCCAACCTCATCCGCGGGGGCCTCATGGTGCCGCTTACCGGGGCACGGGAGGACTACGTCGGCACGCTCGCCGTCTTCTGGCGCGGTCGCGAGCGCGAGCCCTCGGCCGAGGAGCTGACCACACTGGAGGAGCTCGCCGCCAGCGCTGGTCCCATGGTCGAGAACGCCCGCCGCTATCTGGAGGCGCGCGAAGCCGCCGACCACGATTCGATGACCGGCCTCCACAATCGCCGGTTCTTCGACGAGGCGCTCGAGCGGGAAGTGGCTCGCGCACACCGCTACGGCAGGCAGCTCTCCCTGATGCTCCTCGATCTCGACGACTTCAAAGAGATCAACGATCGAATCGGCCATCTCGCCGGCGACGGAGTGCTGACCCAGCTCGGCGCCCGCGTCCGCGAGGCCCTGCGCGGGACGGACATCGCCTGCCGCGTCGGCGGGGACGAGCTGGCGGTGATTCTCCCGGAGTCCGGCTCCGACGACGCAGCACAGCTCTACGAACGCTTCCAGCGTGCTCTCGACGCGCGGCCGATTGCAGGCGCGGAGCGGCTTTCCGCCTCGGCAGGCGTGGCGGAACTCATCAAAAAGGACGACACCGCACGCGAGCTCTTCCAGCGCGCGGACGAGGCCCTGTACCGCGCCAAGGAGGGCGGCAAGGGCCAGGTCCGCTAGCCGGACTCGCGGACTAGGTGTGGGACCCACAGACCTGTGAGACGCGGCTGATCGGCGGACGGCCGCCGAGCGAGCTGTGCGGTCGGTGTCGGTTGTACCAGCGCAGGTAGCCGGGGAGCGCGCGAGCGCGATGAGCGCTCGTGCGGTAGGCGAAGCGGT
>JBHEMZ010000037.1:0-5259 GCA_046262315.1 Gaiellaceae bacterium | reverse complement strand
TTAGAACTCGGTTCAGAATGAAGGCTCGCCGGCGAGGCGCGCTGGGCGAGTGCGAGTCTAGGACGCAGGGAGCGTCAATAGCAGCGCTATTGGCGCGACTGAGGACGACGGATCGCGCCGTCCAGCGTGTCTCGGCGGCATAGCACTTCGTTTTGAAACGAGTTCCTAATCAGGCTTCGTGGTCATCGCCCAGACGGCGATCAGATAGGCCGCCAGCAGCACCAGTGTGAGCACCGTGACGGCCCGCGCCAGCGTCTGGCTGCGCGGGCCAGCCCGCCGCAGCCCGATCCCCGCCAGGACCAGCGATGCGATCAGCGCCACGCCGCCCAGGTCCGAGACGAGGTAGCCGACGCCCACCCAGCCGAGGTCAACAGCTTCGTACGGCGACTCGGAGAGCACCCACTGCGCGCCAATCCTCATCGCGATGAACGCCGGCAGCGCCGCCAGAAAGAGCGTCCGGTACGAGAAACGCGTCAACGCGGCGGCATCGGCGTCCTCCGCGCGCCACGCCGCCACGAGTGCAACCGCGACGGCGAAGAGCGCGCCGACCAGCACCATCGCCCCGGCCACGTGCAGGAAGAGCGGCACTTCCCAATCTGATGTGCGCAGGATCGCGAGCATCAGGCTCCCGGCTTGAAGATCATCAGGATGAGGACGAAAAGGATCGCGGCGCTCGAGATCACCTGGAGCATGAGTCCCTGGCGCCGCAATACGACGGCGTCGGCGTCCGGCTCAGCAGCCCGCTCGTAGAGGCGTCCGCTGCGGATGCCCACGATCGTGCTGACCAGCCACAACACGAGCGAGGCCAGGATCCAGCCGTCCCAGAGCTCGTACCCGTCGATGTAGATCGCGAGCCACACTCCAAAGACGAGGACGCCGAACCCGGAGACCGCGACCGTCATGCCGCCGACGCGGCCGAGCAGCATGGCACCGCGAGGCGTCAGCAGCATGCGGCCCGGCTGCGTCGAGAGGATGAGTGCCCAGAAGGTCGTCACCGCGGCGACGAGCGCGAACGCGAAGAGGACGTGAACGAAGAGCAGGAAGTCGTACACGGTGGCAACCATAGTTGCCGGATCGGACGACACTTACAATCGGACCGTGGACGCGCCCAAGCGCCACCTGGCGCTGCTCACCGAGACAATCGCCGCCGTCAACTCGACGCTCGACCTCGAGGAGGTGCTGGCGCTCGTCGCGCGCAAGGTGGCCCACGCGCTCGAGGCGGACGCCTGCTTCGTCTACCTGTACGACGAGGCCGCGGACGAGCTCGTCCTGCGCGCGACGCACGGAACGCGCGTCGAGGAGATGACGCGGCGCCCGCGCCTGCGGCCGGGCGAGGGCATCACGGGGGCCGCGGCCGCGGCTCGAGAGCCGATCATGCTGGCCGCGCAGGCGCACCTCGACGAGCGCTTCCGCTCGTTCGCGAACCTGCCGGAAGACGAGTACGAGTCGATCCTCGCGGTCCCCATCCTCGCGCGCGAGCGCCTGGCCGGGGCGCTCAACGTCCGCACCGTGGCGCCGCGCGAGTTCACCGAGGCCGAGATCGACCTCCTGCTCGCCATCGCCGGCCAGGTGGCGCAGTCGATCGAGCACGCGACCCTCTACGCGCAGGCGCAGCGGCGTGTGGCCGAGCTGGAGGCGCTGGCGCGTATCTCGGAAGCGGTTTCCGAGTCGCTCTATCTCGAGGAGTCGCTCGAGGCCATCGTGAAGACGACCATCGAGGCGGTACACGCGACCGGTGCCGCGCTCGTGCTCGAGGACGGGCGCACCGCCTGGCCTGAGGGCTATCCTGGACGGCACGCCGTGCGCCTGCCCCTGCGCTGGAAGCGACGGCAGATCGGCGAGCTCGTCTGCGACCGCGACACGCCCTTCACCAACGACGACCGTGCACTCCTCGGCTCGATCGCGCAGCACGCCGCGATGGCGCTCGAGCATGGGCGGGCGGTTCTCCGCGGCGTGCTGGCCCAGGAGATCCACCATCGCGTCAAGAACAACCTCCAGACGGTGGCGTCCTTGCTACGCCTCCAGGCGCGCGCCGCCGACGGCATCGACCCGCGCAAGGCGCTCGACGACTCGGCCAACCGCATCCTCGCCATCGCAGCAGTGCACGAGGTGCTGACCGAGCAGCGCGAGGAAGGTGTCGACCTCGCGGAGCTGCTCGACCGGCTGCGCGGGATGCTCGTGCAGGGACTGGGCGTCGCGAAGGATGTGCAGACCCGGCTCGAGCCCGTCGAGCTCGCGGGAAGCCGCGCGACCGCGCTTGCGCTCGTCTTCAGCGAGCTGCTTCAGAACGCGCTCGAGCACGGAGGTCCGTCGGTGCGGGTGGAGCTGGCGCCGCGAAACGGCAACGTGGTGCTCGCGATCGTCGACGACGGCAGCCCGGCCGGCGGGGAGCTGCACGGCACGGGCCTCTCGATCGTGCGCGCGCTCGTGCGGGACGAGCTGCGCGGGACGCTCTCGCTGGAGCACAACGGCGGCCTCCGCGCAGAGGTCGTCTTCCCGCTCTGATGACCGCGAAAAATCCGGCTCGCTCCGCGAGCCATGACGATTTTTCGCGGTTTGCTGAGACAGACGCGACTTCGCGCGTCGTGGCTGCGGCGGGACAAGCCCGCCTCCCTGCCGCCACAAGTCCGGCGCGCTGACGCGCGCCATGACGACTTGCGGCGGGTGGGGCGAAGTCAGACGCGACTTCGCGCGATGTAGCTGTGGCGGGACAAGCCCGCCTCCGCCCGTGAAGGTCGATCGGCCCCAGTGGGTTTTTCGGCGAGAAGGCGGTGTCGATCTGGGGCCTGCCCGTTCGTCTACTTCGAAAGGAGCCGGTGAATGGAGTTCGACACCTATATCCTCGTTCGGCTCCGGCGGGAGCCGCGCGCCCACGAGTTCGTCGAGGAGGAACTGGCGGGTCGAGGTCATGACGTGGCTCACGAAGCCGGTTCGGTCTCCTTCTCGGGACACGACAAGCACAACCAAAGGAGGAAGCATGAGTGAGCAGGCGCAGGTTCAGGCGCCCGCCCGCACGCCGTTCCAGTACGGCGGGCAGGTCACTGTCTCGGTGAGCGTCGCCGATCTCGACAGCGCGATTGAGTGGTACGGCCGCGCGTTCGGTTTCGAACTGATCTACAAGCTCGACGACATGGGCTGGTGCGAGTTGTCGACCCCGATCCCGGGGGTCCAGATCGGCCTCGGCACCGGCGGCGACGGAGCGAAGGGCGGCGTCGCGCCGTACTTCACGGTCGCGGACATCGAGGCGGCCCGAAAGCACCTCGAGTCGGCCGGAGCGAAGTTTGACGGCGACACGAACGTGATCGAGGGCATGGTCAAGCTGGCGTCGTTCAAGGACCCGGACGGCAACCCGTTCGGGCTCGCAGAGAGCCTTGGCACGCCGAGCTGACGCCGGGGGAGGACCCCGGGCCGCGGGGTCCGCCTCTTCCTAGACTCCGGGCGTGACCCGCGTGCTGATCGCCGAGGACGAGACGATCATCCGCCTCGACCTGGCGGAGATGCTCGAGCGGGCCGGCTTCGACGTGTGCGCTCAGGCGCGCGACGGAGTGGAGGCCGTCGACCTCGCTGCGGCCGAACGGCCCGACGTCGCCGTCCTCGACGTGAAGATGCCGCGCCTCGACGGCATCGAGGCCGCGCGGCGCATCCTCGCGGAGCGACCGATCCCAATCGTGATGCTCACCGCCTACGGCCAGGCGGAACTCGTCTCCCGCGCCGTCGAGGCAGGCGTCTTCGGCTACCTCGTCAAGCCGTTTCGCGAGTCGGATCTCGCACCGGCGATCCGGACGGCGCAGGCGCGCCACGAGGAACTCGTGGCGCTGCGCGAGGAGGCCGACTCACTCGCCGGAGCGCTTGCTGCCCGCAAGTCAATCGAGCGCGCGAAGGGGCTACTTATGGAGCGCGACCGGCTCTCGGAAGAGGAGGCCTTCGCGCGCCTCCGCAAGGCAAGTCAGGTCTCAGGACGGCCGATGCGTGTCGTCGCCGAGGCCCTCATCGCCACGCTCGAGAACTGACCGCGCTTACCGTAGCGTCTAGTAGCTGCTGACCGACGCCCGCCGCGGACTACTCGCCACGAGCACCTCGTGCATCTCCTCGGCAACGGCGAGCATCACGTCCATCTCACTCTCGGAGAGCTCGAAGTCTCGGGCGAGGTAGCGAGCAGGCTCGCGAAGCTCGCCGAGCTGGTTGAGGAGGTCGACGAAGCGCCCGTCGACGTGGTCGTGCCTCCGCTCTTGGTTGAAGCGCACCTTGATGTAGCGGTGGGTCTTCGAGTGGAGCAGCGATCGGTCGGGCTGCCAGATCAGCATCCCCTTCGCCATTAGCTCGGTCGCGCTGAAGAGGTTATCGACGACCACGCGCGCGTAGTCCTGCCTGCGCGCCCACCTTGCAGTCTCGAGGAACTGCCGGGCCACTTCGCTGTGCTCGGCGATCCGGGTCGCGTTCCGGCGGAAGTCGAAGGCAATCGCCCAGCCACCGTCGTGCGCCACGATCGTGATGTGGCCCTCATTCGGGTCATCCTCGGTCAGGAGGATGTCCTTGTAGCCCGCGATGTCGTCCGCGGTCACCTGCTCGCCCTTCGCGATCGCACGCGCCGCAATCACGTCCGCGACCGCCTTCACCTCATCGTTCAGTCTCACCTCCGGCATTTCCTCGTCCATCCCGAAGATCACCTGCGCCCCATGCAGGGCGAAATCGTCGGACAGTTCGCCCGCGGCCCGACGCCGCTCGATCTCCGGCCCGATCCAAAATTGATACGCCTGCTCAGCCACCCGCTCGCCCATCTCGGTGTCCATCCGCGGTTCCTCGTCCATCACATCGATCGTATTGGCGTCGAGTAGCTACCCCGGCTCGTGGACGAGACGGGCGATGGTTAGTCGAACTTGAGCCGCGAGGCAACCTGGCGGATGCTCTCTTCGCGCTCGCGGCTCCGCTGCTCGTCGCGCTCGGCCCGCGCCCGCTCCTTCGCCTCGTGTTCTGCGACGTCGCGGTTGACCTTGTTGAGCACGAGGCGGAGCGTCTCGACGTGAACGCGCTCCAGCTCACGTGCTTGACTCGGGAGGTAGAGTCGGCCCCAAAGCTTCGATCGGGAGCGATCGCAAAGGAGGCGAGGTGGACTACAAGGATCCGATCGAGGTATCGCCGGACAACTACCGCCTGCTCCTCGAGGACGGGGACTACCGGATCGTCGAGATGACGCTCCCGGCGGGAACGAGCGATATCGAGCACTCTCACCCGGACGAGATGGTCTACTTCATCAGCGGG
>JBHEMZ010000036.1:0-109670 GCA_046262315.1 Gaiellaceae bacterium | reverse complement strand
GGCATCTTCCCCGACCGCGCCTCGATCGTCCGCCTGGTGGGCGCTGTGCTCGCCGAGCAACACGACGAGTGGGCGGTCGCCCGTCGCTACATGAGCGCCGAGTCGATCGCCAAGGCGCTCGCCCATCCCGTCGCCGAACCGGAGGAGGTGATCGCGATCGAGGCGGCCGCGTAGAGGTCAGGCGAGGATGACCCGCTCAACCTCGCACACCACTTGACGGGACGTGACCGGCGGCGGAGGTGGCGTGGAGTACAGTGCTGTTTAGCTCGCTGGGTGGGGAGGGTTGTGTGAGGACTGTTTGGCGCTGTGCTCTGGTTTTCACCTTGGTGGCGGCGCTTGCCCCCGTTTCGGTAAGTCAGGCAGCCACGCCCCAGGATGTCGTCGTCTCGCGGGACCCGGCCGACTGGACGCCGCACGTGCTCGACGGCCAAGTGCGCGCTCTCGCCCAGGTCGGCTCGAAGATCGTGTCAGCCGGTACGTTTTCGCAGGTTCAGGAGCCGGGCGGTGCCGTGCTCGCGCGCCAGAACATCTTCGCCTTCGACGCCGCCACCGGGAAGATCGACACGCTGTTCGTCCCGACCGTCAACGGCCCGGTCGAGGACGTCGTCGCCGGCTTCGACGGAAGCGTGCTCGTCGCCGGGTCGTTCACCAGCGTCAACGGGCTGGCTCGCGCTGGGCTCGTGGCGCTCAATCTCGCGACCGGGCAGACCGTCTCCACGTTTGCAGCCAAGCCGAACGGCCCTGTGCACGAGGTGGCGCTGTCGGGGACTCGCTTGTTCTTCGGGGGCACGTTTTCGGCCGTGAACGGCCAGGTGCGGTCGAAGTTCGCCACGGTCAACGCTGTCACCGGCGCGCTCGACGCGAACGTCAACTTCACGTTCGCCGAGCAGCGGACAACATCCCAGACGTCGGCCGCGCTGGCGGTTAGCGACCTTGCCGTCTCGCCCGACGGATCCCGGCTCGTCGTCGCCGGCAGCTTCGGAAAGGTGAACGGCCAGCCGCGCCACCAAGTCGCTGTCCTCGACATCTCGCAGGCGCCGGCCGCCCTCGCGAACTGGTCGACGGACAGGTACCAGCCAGCCTGCGCGCCGAAGTGGCCGGTTTACGTGCGCGACGTCGACTTCCATCCCGACGGCGGCTGGTTCGCGATCGTCACGGCGGGAGGGTACGCCGCCGGCTCTCTCTGCGACACCGCCGCTCGCTGGGAGATCGGGGTCGCCGGCTCCGGCCTCCAGCCGACGTGGGTCGACCACACGGGCGGCGATACGCTGCATAGCGTCGAGGTCACTCGCCCGGCCGTCTACGTCGGCGGCCACCAGCGGTGGCACAACAACCCGTTCGCAGCCGACTTCGCCGGGCCCGGCGCCGTGTCGCGCGAAGGGATCGCCGCCCTCGATCCCGTAAACGGCCTCCCGCTGTCCTGGAACCCCGGCCGGAGTCGCGGCGTCGGCGTGGAGGCGTTCCTCGTCACGGCGAGTGGCCTGTGGGTGGGAAGCGACACGACCCGGCTCGGCTGGGAGTATCACGCCCGGCTCGGCTTCTTCCCCGCCCTCGGCGGCACGACGCCGCCACGGCCGACAACCGGCACGCTTCCTGGCACGCTCTACAAGGTCGGACAGAGCAGTACGCTGACGCGCCAGAGCTTTGACGGCACGACGGTCGGGCCGTCATCGACGGTCACGACGGCGCCGGCCGCATGGGCGTATGCGCGGGGCGCGTTCCTCGTCAGCGGACGTCTCTATACAGGGTGGGCGGACGGGAAGCTGTACGGCCGCAGCTTCGACGGCACCACGCTGGGCCCGGCGAGCGCCGTGAACCTGCTGGGGCTGGACACTTACAACTTCCCGGTGACGCGCCTGACCGGGATGTTCATCGACACTGAGCGGTCTCGGGTCTACTACACGCTCCTCGACGACTCGAATCTCCGCTACCGCGGGTTCACGCTCGAGAGCCAAATCCTCGGCGCGGAAACCTTCGTGGCGAACTCAGGCGGAATCGACTGGAAGACTGTACGCGGGATGACGCTCGCCTCCGGCCGCGTCTACTACGGCGACGCGAAAGGGAAGTTCCGGAGCATCGGATTCGCGGGCGGGAAGCCGTCCGCTGGCACCGGGAGCCTCATCAGCGCAGCGGGCGACTGGCGCTCGAACGGGCTCTTCGTCCGCTAGCCTCGCTCCGCCGCGTGCGCCTCCAACTGGCGGGCGGTCTCGTTCCTCGCTCGCACGAACGAGCGTTCATTCTGCACCGCGTTCTGCCTACGTGGTCGGCGGCAGGGTGGACTTCGGGAGGTCGGAGCGCGCGCCGTACACGGTGAGCGCAAAACGGCGCGCGGAGGGCGCACCGGTCGTGCGATCGCGCGTGACGACGACGATGACGGAGCCGCTGGCTTCCTGCGTGGCCACCACATGTGTGCCGGGCCCCGCCGTTGCGCGCACTGTCGCTCGGTTGCGCCGTGCCGGCGTGAGGCCGGGCACCACGATGCGGTAGACGCCGGCGCCGACGGCGCGCACGATCGGCGCGGGGCCGAGCCGGTTGACATGCCGCCGTGTGTTCCCCGTGGCGCCGTCGACCACCACGCGCGCGAGGACGATCGAGCCGCGCGGCGGCGGAGGGGGTGGCGTCGTCGGTTCTGTGGTGGTCGAGGTCTCCGGCCGGGTCGTGGTGCTGGTTGTCGCGGTCTCGGTCGAGGTCTCCGGCCGGGTCGTGGTGCTGGTTGTCGCGGTCTCGGTCGACGTCTCCGGCCGGGTCGTGGTGCTGGTTGTCGCGGTCTCGGTCGACGTCGTGAGCGAGGTCGCGCTGCTGCCCGAGCTCCCGGTGGGCGTCGTGACGGTCGGCTCGGTCGGTGTGACCGTCTCGCTGCCGTCATCCGAGAGGAGCGCGGGCACGGCGACCACGCCCAGCGCGAACAGCGCCGCGACGAGTGCAGCCGCGAGGAGCAGGCGCGTCCAGGGATCGTCCGAGCCGCCGAGCCCGTGCGCGAGCCCACCCACACGCGGCCGCTCGAGCGTCTGGCGCCCGCCGGCGAGCGCGAGGCCGAGGTGAAGCGCGCCGAGCAGGGCGACCGCGAGCAGGGTGACGACGACGTAGGAGGTGAGCATCCGCCGCCGCGAGATTAACGCGCCGGGACCTAGCCGGGAACGACGCGGTCGACGAGGTCGGCGAGTGTCGGCAGCAGAGGCGCCGCCGCAGCGAAGGAAACCGCCACGATCGCCGTGATCAGCAAGCCGCGCGTCCACGGGTCGCGACCGCCGGCGAGATCGCGCAGAGCCTGACGCAGCGGCGGAAATCGTCCGGCCGGGGTGGCCGCGCGGGTGACCGCCCACTGGATCACGTGCAGCACTGCTAGCAGCGCGACGAGCAGTAGCACCACGGCCGCGTGGGAAGCTGGCACGGTTTCCAGGCTAGCCGCGCCAGTAACCCATGAGCCGCGAGAGCGGCGAGCGCCATGCCTCGCTCCCGCCCAGGCGAGCTTTCATTCCGACCGAGTTCTCAGAGCAGAATGCGGACGGCTACCTCGGGGCGGCACCCGCGCTGTACCAGCTCGACCGCCGTGTGAAGGTCAACCTGCGCGTTGGCCGCGATCACCATCGCCGCCGGCCAGCTGTACCCGACCTTCGCAAGCTGCTCCACGCGCCAGCGAATCACGCGTTCCTTCTCCGTGTCGTCCGCGGGGAAGACTTGTTGTGTTGTTGCCGCAGTCACATCGACTCCTCGCCAGATGGGATGTCCTTCCCTCTTTGTAGGCGGGAGTCGGGGTGAGCCCAATCCCCCGAAGGGGGGAACGCAGTGCCCCTCAACGGGGGATCGTCGCGTGCCGATAAGTCTCGTATGAGACATCCGCTGAGACTGACGGCCGCGATGTCACTCCTCGCCTACCTGGCCGGTGCCGTCGCCTTCCTCTGGCGCGCCCGGGCCTCGTAGGAGAAACGGAGCCGGGAGGCCGGGAGCTGCTTACGCTCCCGGAGCGGGGGAGGGGCACACTCCCGGCTCCTGCTCGGCGTTTCGACGTGCGCGACGCGATTCCCGCTTCTCAAACGACGACGTCCGCTCCGCAGCCGAAGACGAGCGCGGCCAGCACGTCGCAGTCCTCCACGCCCCGAAGCGACTGGTGCTCGAGGTCGATCTCCACATCCGGCCACGCTGAGAGGTCGAGCGCGCCGGCGCCCTCGTCGGCCCCCGCGCAGAGCAGCGCGTCGAGCGAGACAATCCCGCGGCGGCCGCTCGCGCGGCGCGCGATCCCCTCGAGCTCACGCAGCTCCTCGAGCGGGTCGATGCGGATGTTCGAGTCGGAGCCGATACACATGCCGATCCCGCGCGCGCAGAGCCGCTCGACCGGCGCAAAGCCGTCACCGAGATTGGCCTCCGTCGTGGGACACAGGCAGACGCGGGCACCGGCGTCGGCGAGCAGGTCCAGCTCGGTGTCGGAAGCCTCGGTGGCGTGCACCACGGTCGTGTGCGGTCCGAGGCAGCCGCTGCGCGCCAGCAGCTCGAGCGGGCGCACACCGTGCTCGGCCACGCACTCCTCGACCTCGCGCGGCTGCTCGCAGGCATGGACGTGGAGCGGCAGGCTCTCGCGCTCGGCGTAGCGGGCGATCTGCCCGAGCCAGTCGGGCGGGCAGGCGCGCACGGAATGGGGCGCCGCGCCCACCCGAATTCCGCGCTCGCGCAGGGATTCGACCTCGCGCAAGTACTCGGCGACCGAGTCCTGGCGGAAGCGCTCGCTCCCCCCGTGCGCGTACGCCGCATACAGGACGACAAGCTCGATGCCTGCGACGCGGGCGGCCTCCGCCGCGGCGAGCGCCTCGTCGAATCCCAGGTAGTGGAACTCACCGACCGCCGTATAGCCTGCGGCGCGCATTTCCGCGTAACCGTCGGCGTACTGATCGCGTACGCGCTGCGGCGTCTGACGATGCGCCTCCTCGACCATTCGCTCGCGCCAGGCCCAGAAGTCGCCATGCCGGCCGTTCTCCGCGCAGCCGCGCAGCCGGCGCTGGAACGTGTGGCTGTGGGCGTTGACGAAACCGGGCAGGCTCAGGAGCGCCACGGCGGCGACGCTAGCGAATCAGGGGCTGTTCCGAACGGGGATGCTGGCCCTCCGCATTCTCCCTGCACGTGCGCCACTATCCTTGCGCAGTGGCCTCCCGCGCCGTCTCCACACCGCTCGCACAGCTTCCCAACGCGCTCACGGTGCTCCGGCTGGCGGCGATTCCCCTCTTCGTCGCGTTCATGCTCGCCGCCGAGGGGGGGCACAGCTGGGCCGCCGGGATCGTCTTCGGCGCCGCGGGTGTCACAGACCAGCTCGACGGCTTCCTGGCGCGTCGCTGGCGCGTGGAGTCGGCCTTCGGGAGGGTGGCCGACCCGCTCGCCGACCGTCTGATGATCGACGCCGCGGTCATCCTGCTCTGGCTCGACGACCGGCTCCCGTGGGCCGCGCTGGCGCTGATCCTCGCGCGCGACGCGGTGCTCCTCGCGGGTTACAAGCTGCTTGCGCCGAGGGGCTACGACCTGAACGTGAGCCTCCTCGGCAAGCTCGCCACCTGGATCCTCTACGCCTCGCTTGCGTTCACGATCGTAACGCAGGACGGCGCCGAGTGGCCGCTTTGGCTCTTCTGGACGGGCCTCGCGCTCGCGCTCGTGGCAGGCGCCGGTTACGCTGTAACAGCGCTCCGAACGGTGAGAAAAGCGGCATGAAGGCCGTGGTCATGGCCGGCGGCGAAGGCACTCGCCTCCGCCCGCTGACGTCGAACCAGCCGAAGCCGATGGTGCCGATCGTCGGCAAACCGTGTATGGAGCACATCCTCGAGCTGCTGCACGAGCACGGGCTGGACGATGTGATCGTCACGGTTGCTTTTCTGCCACAGGCCATCCGCGGCCATTTCGGCGACGGCGAGTCGCTCGGCATGACGATCGAATACTCCGTCGAGGAGGCGCCGCTCGGCACCGCCGGCTCGGTGCGGCTCGCCTCGGGGAAGCTCGACGAGACGTTTCTCGTCATCTCCGGCGACGCGCTCTGCGACTTCGACCTCACGAAGCTCGTGGAATTCCACCGCGAGCGCGATGCGGCCGTGACCATCGGCCTCAAGTCCGTGCCCAACCCACTCGAGTTCGGGATTGTCGTGGCAGACGCCGAGGGCCGGGTGGAGCGCTTCCTGGAGAAGCCGTCCTGGAGCCAGGTTTTCTCGGACACGATCAACACGGGGGTCTACGTGGTCGAGCCCGAGGTGCTCCGCCATGTCCCGGCCGGCCGGCCGCACGACTTCTCGAAGGAGCTCTTCCCGCTGCTGCTCGAGATGGGCCGCCCCCTGTACGGCTACTCGATGGAGGGCTACTGGCAGGACATCGGAAACCTCGACCAGTACCGGCAGGCCAATTTCGACGCGCTCGACGAGCTCGTGCGGCTGAACGTCCCGGGCGTGCGGCTGCGCGGCAACATCTGGATCGGAGAAGGATCCGACGTGGACGACCTCGACACCATCGAGGGTCCCGCCTTCGTTGGTAACTACTGCCGCATCGCCGGCGAGGCGACCGTCGGTCCACACTCCGTCCTCGGCGCGAGCGTCACGCTGCGAGAGCGAGCCCGAACGACGCGCTCGGTGATCGACGCCTCCACGCACGTCGGGCGCGCGGCGCTGATCGAGGGCGCGGTGATCGGTCGCTCCTGCGACATCCGCTCCCACGTGCGCCTCCACGAGGGTGTCGCCGTCGGGGACGAGGTCACGATCGGCGCCGAGAGCGTCGTCATGCCGGGCGTGCGCATCTACCCATACAAGGAGGTCGAGTCGGGCGCGCAGATCCACGAGAGCCTGATCTGGGAGTCGCGCGGCACCTCGAGGCTCTTCGGGGCGGACGTGGTCTCCGGTCTCGTGAACGTGGATCTGACGCCGGAGATCGCCGTGCGGCTCGGCGCGGCGCTCGGCACCGCACTCAAGCGGGGGGCGCGCGTCGTGGCAAGCCGCGAGGCGCCGACCGCGTGCCGCCTGATCAAGCGCTCGCTGATCTCGGGCCTGATCTCGACCGGCGTCGGCGTCGCCGACCTGCGGGTGCTGCCGGCCCCCGTGAACCGGCACCTGCTGAAAACCGAGGGGTACGAGGCGGGAATCCACGTCGGCGTGGGCACGGCGGACCCCGAGCTCGTGCGCATCCAGTTCTTCGAGCATCCCGGCATCGAGCTGACTGCCGCCTTCCAGAAGGAGATCGAGAAGCACTTCACGCGCCAGGAGCTGCGGCGCGTCTCGGCCGGCGATGTGGCTGACGTCTCCTACCCGGCGCGGGCCGCGGAGGCCTATGCGCAGGAGCTCCTCGCCGGCCTCGACGCGGCGGCGATCAGGCGCCGCGGCTTCCGCATCGTGGTCGACTACGGCTACTCGGCCGCCTCGTTCGTCCTGCCCATGCTACTCGGTCCGCTCGGCGTCGAGGCGGTGTCGGCGCACGCGTTCTCGGCCGACACGCCGAGCGGGGTCACCATCCTCCGAGGCCTGATGGGGCAGACGAAGAAGCTGGTGGGAGCGGTCGGCGCGGATCTCGGTGCTGTGTTCGACCGGGCCGCCGAGCGCGTCTACCTCATCGACGAGCGCGGGCGCGAGATCCCTGTGGAGCAGGGCCTGCTGCTCTTTCTGCGGCTGCTGTCCTCGGACGGCCGCCGCGGCAAGCTCGCCCTGCCGGTGACCGTGACGAGCCAGGTCGACCGCCTGGTCGAGGGGAGCGGCCTCGAGATCGTGCGCACGCCGGCCTCGCTCGCCGAGCTGACCCGGATCGCCGCGCAGGACGGAGTGATCTTCGCGGGTGCGGTTGGCGGCGGCTACGTGTTCCCCGACTTCCTGCCCGCCTACGACGCGATCGCCAGCCTCTGCAAGCTGCTCGAGCTGCTGGCGCCGGTCGACCAGCCGCTCTCCGAGCTCGTCGCCGATCTGCCGGCCTCGACGCTCGTGCACCGCCAGATCGCCTGCCCTTGGACGTTCAAGGGCTACGTGATGCGCATCCTCACCGAGCGTCTCAAGGACCGCGAGGTCGAGCTCACGGACGGCATCAAGGTTTTCGACGAGCGCGGCTGGGCGCAGATCCTGCCCGACCCCGACGAGCCGCTCGTGCACATCTACGCCGAGGGGCGCACGACGGCGGAGTCGAGCGAGCTCGAGCGCGACCTGCGCTCGCTGATCGAGGAAGCCCTGCAGGAGGAAGGGGAGCTCGCGCGAACGTAGTAACCTCAAGCTGAGGTTGACCCTTGTGCTCTAATCAACGCATCGTCCCGCGACAGAAAGGGCCCCCGTGGAACCGCTTCCCGACCTCGCATCGCTCTCCGACCAGCAGCTGAAGGACGTCATTCGCGACCTCGTGCACGAGGAGAGCGAGGTCTCGTACCGCCGGCGCATCCTGCACGGCAGGATCGACATCTTGCGCGCCGAGCTGGTCGCACGGCTCCAGCGCTCGGTGCAGGCGGGGGAAAGCCCCATCAGCGAGGCGGACGTCAACCGGCTTACCGAAGTGCTCGCCTCGAAGGGCGCGCCGCCGTCGGAGGACGACTCGGCGTGACCCGTTCGCAGGTCTCGACGCATTCGCTCCTCTCTCGCTCCTGGCGCCGCGAGGCGGACCAGGAAGCGCCGAGACGGGGGCGCCGGCCGCCGGTGGTTTCCAGACGCAGGCAGGGAGGCGGCCGGGCAGGACAGCCGGAGAGGGGGGAGAGATGAGTCATGTCTACTGCCCGGAGTGCGGGTTCCAGAACCCGATGTCGGCGAACTACTGCGCCCGCTGCGGCGCGCTGCTCGACAAGGGTGGGGAGGCCTCCGACGTGACGATGACGTACACGCTCGAGGAGACCGGAGCCGCGAACGAGGCGGCGCCGCTCCCGGACGCCGGCGTCGAGGGCCCTGCGCTGGTCGTCCGCGCAGGAGGGGGCCGTGCAGGAGAGCACTTCCTGCCCACGAGCGAACGGATGCTGATCGGCCGCTCGCCGGACTGCGACGTCTTCCTCGACGACGTAACCGTGTCGCGGCGCCACGCCGTGCTGATCGAGCGCGACGGACGCTTCTCGATCGAGGACCAGGGCAGCCTGAACGGCACCTTCGTCAACCGCCGCCGAATCGACTCGGCCGAGCTCGAGGACGGCGACGAGGTGCAGATCGGCAAGTACCGTCTGACCTTTCTGGGGCGATGACGACCGCGGAGGCTGCGCGCGAGGATCGCCTCACGATCGGGGCGGTCTGCCGGCGGCTCCAGGACGAGTTCCCAGACGTCTCCATCTCGAAGATCCGCTATCTGGAGGACCAGGGACTGCTGACGCCGCGCCGCACGCGCGGCGGCTACCGGCTGTTCGCCGAGGACGACGTCGAGCGATTGCGTACCATCCTGCGGCTCCAGCGCGATGAGTTCCTGCCGCTCCGCGTCATTCGGCAGGAGCTCTCCTCGTCGCAGCCTGCCGACCGAAAGCGCCGGAGACCGCCCGTCCTCGGCGAGCGCGACGACGAGATCGCGGCCGACGAGCTCTGCCGCCGCGCGGGCGTGACGCCGGAGCTCCTTCGCGAGCTTGAGAGCTACGGTCTGCTCGAGGCCCGGATGGACAGCGGAGGGAAGGTCTATCCGGAGGGAGACGTCGACGTCGCCGCAGCCTGCGCCGAGCTTGCGCGCTTCGGGCTCGCTCCGCGCCACCTGCGCCCCTTCCGGACGTCCGCCGACCGCAAGGTGGCGCTGCTGGGACAGCTCGCCGCGCCCGGACTCCGCTCCCGCAACGCCGAGCGCCGACAGCGAGCACTCGACGACCTGCGGTCGCTGGCCGAGGTTTCGCAGCGCCTCTCGCAGCAGCTTTTCTGGCGCGCCCTGCGTAGAGTTGCCGCGTGAGCAGCTCGCCGATGGATCTCGCGGCGAAGATCCGCGACGTCCCGGACTTTCCCGAGCCTGGCGTCGTCTTCAGGGACTTCTCGCCGCTGCTCCGCGATGCCGAGGCGCTCGACGAGACGGTGCGGCAGCTCGGGGAATGGTGTCGCGCCCGGAAACCGGACATCATCCTCGGCGCAGAGGCACGGGGGTTCATCCTCGGTGCTGCGGTTGCGCGCGATGTCGGCTGCGGCTTCGTGCCCGCGCGACGGCCCGGGAAGCTGCCGCCGGAGACAGTTTCGGCGACCTATGCGCTCGAGTACGGCCAGAACTCGCTCGAGGTGCACGCTGACGCGTTCACGGGGGGTGCGCGCGTGGTCATCCACGACGATGTGCTGGCGACGGGCGGCACCGTCGAGGCGATCGCGGGTCTCGTGGAGCAGCTCGGCGGCGAGGTGGCGGGGGTCGCGTTCCTCATCGAGCTGACGTTTCTGGGCGGGCGCGATCGCCTGACGCGCTTCCCGCTGCACTCGCTCATTACCTACTAGGCCAAATCGCTTTCCGCGATTTGGGCTGCTGGAAGGCGTCGGGCCGCCACGCGGAGGCGAGAGTCCTTGTAACAGACTGTTACTTTAGATAGGGGTCGGCGGTTCAGCGCATCCGCCCGCTCGCCGACAATGGGAGAGAGGTGTACGACGCGCTCACGACCCGGTATTGCTTCTCCTGCCCAGCGCGCGGGGAGGTGCGCGTGACGCTGTCGGCCTTCCGCCGGCTCGAGCGGCTCCCGGGCGCCGCCCATCCCGCGCTCTTCCACGTTACTTTCGGCTGCCCGTGCGGCGAGGAGCATCCCGGGCTCGTCTCCGATGACGAGCTCGACTGGGCGCCGCTCGGGCTCGGCGGGGGCGCGTTTCTCAACGTCATGACAGCGCGGCTCGACGACGTGGGGCGCGAGCTGGGGGAGCTGGCCGCGCGGCGCATCGGAGCGGGGGAGTGGCCGTGGAGCTTCTTCTGCTACCCGGAAGAGCAGCCGCGGCCCGTCTTCCCGTCGTCGTTCGCGCTTCTCGCGCCGAGCCCGCTGGCTCTCGGCCTCGCGGTGCGCTGTCCTGCATGCGCGCGCCTGTCGGTCAACCTCGTCTCGCGCCAGCACGTGGACGTCCCATTCCACAACGACCCACACGTGGGTGTCGTCGAGCACTTTTTCGCAGACGACGCCGAGCGCACCCTCAAGAGCTTTCGTGCCGAGCTCTACTCCGCGCGCTTCGACGCACGCCGCCTCGCGCTCGACTAGCCTGGGGTCAGCGGGGAACACCCCAAGCGGGAGGTGGCAGCGGTGTACGGACTGACGAGAGGAACCTTGACGCTGGTCGGCGTCGCGGTGGCAGGCGGGCTGATCTGGCTCGCGAGCGAGATCTTCCATCCTTTCTCGGACAACGAGGTCTCGAACGCCGACTACTGGGCTTTCGCAGGCCTGATGGCTGCGGCGGGTTTCGTGATTGCGCTGTCGCAACTCCTTGGGGGCTGGACAAAATGGGGATGGCCTCGTATCTCCCTCGCCGTCTTCATTCTCGGGTTCCTGCCGACGCTCGTCGCCTCACTCTGGGTGATCGGCTACCTGCAGCCGGATCCGGACAACTGGCTCGCGAGTCACCTGCGCGAGTGGACGGATGACCTCGGCATCGAGGGCTTCGTGCAGAACTTCCTCTACACGATGCCCGCGCTCGCCTTTGGTACCGGGCTCGTGTTCGGACTCGTCTTCGATACGAGTGGCCCGCGGGTCCGGCGCGAGCCGGTGGTGGCGGAGGAGGAGCGGCCACCGGTTGCGGGGGCGGGGTACGCGCCGCCATCGTCACGTGAGGACGTGGTAGGGGGGCAGCCGACGGCCGTGCGCGCCGAGCCCGCGGACGAGCAGCCTACGGTCGTACGCGACGAGCCGGAGCGCCGCCCGGTCGTCGGGGACCCGTCGGCCACGGATGACGAGACACTCGAGGGCGAGCGCTCGGACGCGGACGCCCGCCTCCTGCGAGACGGGGCGGATGCCGACACGCGCATCGTCGGGCCCGACGAACCGCCTCGCCGGGAGTAGTGCGACACTAGCGGGTCACTCCAGCCAGGGATCGTCCGCGCGTGCGCCGCTCCGATACCCGGAGCAAGATGTTGAGCGCCCCGGCAACCATCCACATCAACGAGCGAGCCGTCGCGCGCCTTTTGGCCGACTGCAACGCCCTCGACCGTCTCCTCGATCCTCAACGGGCCCCCGCGGAGGAGCGATTGGAGCGGGCGCTAGGCCCTTCGTTGGCCCACCAGCTGGTCAGCGCGCTCTCGGGCGATCACGGCATGCGGGTGCGCGAGCTGGTCGCCTGACCGCGCCGCTCCTCGCCAAAGTGGCGCACGAACAGGAAGATCGCCGCGCCCCCGAGTGCCCCGAAGATGAACGCCGTGGCGGGGGAGACACCGATCAGAACCATGCCGATCCAAAGGAAGATGCCCAGACCGAAGCCCCAGAGGAATGAGGCGACGCCGTGGTCGATGCTCGGAGGGCGCAGATGCATGCCGCCAGCCTAACGGCTGCCGGCTAGCTGGAGAACCGTCGCCCAGGCCGCCGTGCGAACGGCCTTCGCGAGCCGAGTCCAGATAGCCAAAGGGCGCCGTGAGGCGCCCTTTGGCAATAAATTCGCCGAGCCGGTTTCGCTTTCGTTCACCTCACCCGCCGACTTTCGGCTTGCGCCTACAGCCGCCGGGTGTGGTTTCGATCTACTCGCGTTCCGTGCTCGGCGCAAGCGGCAACCTAATGCAGCCGCCCCCCTGCGTGCAAGGCCTCAACAGTCTCTGTGCGAGGAAAAGCTCGCAATTTGCGAATGATGCATTTTCCAACATTTCCACAGCGCCTGTGAACGCGGTTGTGGGTGCCAATGCGAAGCCTGGCAGAAGCTCATGCCTCGCCTCCGCGTCCCGGGCAGCGGGGCGGCCTGCTCCGGGTGCCTCCCGGTGCCGCGCGTCGGGAAGCTCCGGGAAGGCGCCGACTGTGGGGGGCAGAGCCGTATTTGGATCAACTTGACATAACGCATGTTCTCGTGCACAGAGGAACGCGCGCAAGACAGTTCTCAGAGAGACAGTCCTGGAAGATGGCCGCGCGGGCGGGGCCTGGGGTTCCGGGCAGGCGCGCGGGGTCCTTTGCCGAGGTGAGCACGACGCTTCCGCCGGTCCCGGCTACACGATGGCCAAGGCGCGCTAGGGTGCGCTGTCGGCCGCGCGGGCATGTGCGGCGTTTGAGACTCCCGCACGCGCGGAAAGGACAAGTTCCCATGACGATCGCCTCCGAGAGCGTCCTTTCCAGTGAACCTGTCGTTCAGCTTCTGGGGACGGCGGATCAGACGGGCTCCGTTCGCGTGGCCGAGCTCAATGAGCTAATCGAGGCACATGAGCTCGAGCCGCTCGAGGTCGACGTCCTGCATCGCGAGCTCGAGCAGCGTGGCATCGAGATCCTCGAGGGAAGCGAGCCGGAGGCGCCGCCGCCCGCAACGGCTGAGACCACCACGGACGCGCTGCAGCTCTTCCTGCGAGAGGCCGGCCGCCATCCGCTGCTGACCGCTGCGCAGGAGGTGGAGCTTTCCAAACGCGTCGAGCGCGGCGACATGCAGGCGAAGCAGCACATGATCCAGTCGAACCTGCGACTGGTCGTCTCGATCGCCAAGAACTACCGCAACCAGGGCCTCCCGTTTCTCGACCTGATCCAGGAAGGCACCCTCGGCCTCATCCGCGCGGTGGAGAAATTCGACTGGCGGCGCGGCTACAAGTTCTCCACGTACGCAACCTGGTGGATCCGACAAGCCGTGGCGCGCGCTCTCGCCGACAAGGCGCGCACGATCCGCATGCCCGTCCACATCGTCGAGCGCCTGCAGAAGATGAACAAGGCGGAGCGCATTCTCTGGACGCAGCTCGGTCGCGAGCCTACCCTCGCGGAGATCGCCGAGGAGGCCAACTTGCCCGTGGAGCAGGCCAAGGAGGTGCGCCAGGCGGCCCGCGCCTCGACGAGCCTCGACCAGCCGGTCGGCGAGCAGGAGGACGCCGTCTTCGGAGACTTCGTGGCAGGCGACGGCCCGGCCACCGAGGAGGAGGTCGAGGTCTCGCTGCGTAACCAGGCCCTCGCCCGGGCTCTCGGCGCGCTCTCACAGCGGGAACGGGCCGTGATCGCGCTGCGCTACGGTCTGGGCGGCCGCGAGCCCAAGACGCTCGAGGAGATCGGGCGCGTGCTCGGCTTCACCCGCGAGCGCGTCCGTCAGATCGAGCTCCAGGCGCTGAGGCGCCTGGCCAAGCTGCGCGACATGGAAACCGTAGCCGCCGGCTAGTCGGCGCGTGCGGCGCTACTCGGCGCGCAGATAGAGCTGCAGGCTCGGCGCGACCGCTCGCAGCTCACGCAGTGCACGCGACTCGAGCTGGCGGACGCGCTCACGGGTGATGCCGAGTCCGTTGCCGACCTCTTCGAGCGTGCGCGGCGCCTTGCCGTCGAGGCCGAAGCGGAGCGTGAGGACGTTCCGCATGCGCGGGTTGAGGCTGCGTAGGGCGTCGTGCAGTTCCACCGAGCGCAGGTTCCGCGCAGTGATCTCGTCGGGCGGGTCGGTGTTCAAATCCTCGATCAGGTCGCCGTACAGGCTTTCGCCGTCTCCGACCGGCAGCTCGAGGCTGACGGGGTCTTCGACGAGTTCGAGCAGCTCGTTCACGCGCTTGAGCGGGAAGCCGCTCTCGCCGGCGAGTTCCTCGGCCGTCGGGTCGCGGTTCAGCTTCTGCGTCAGCACCCGCCGCGCACGCAGCAGCTTGCGCACCTGCTCGGCGACGTGGACGGGCAGTCTGATCGTACGCCCCTGGTCGGCGAGCGCCCGCGTGACCGCCTGTCGGATCCACCACGTGGCGTACGTCGAGAGCTTGTAGCCGAGCTTGTAGTCGAACTTCTCCACGGCGCGGATGAGGCCGAGGTTCCCCTCCTGGATCAGGTCGAGCAGCGGCACGCCGGCCTTGGTGTAGTTGCGCGTGATCGACATCACGAGGCGGAGGTTCGACTCGATCAGTCGGCGCTTCGCGGCCTCGTCGCCGTTGTCCTTCAGCCTCGCCAGCTCGCGCTCCTGCGCAGGGGTGAGGAGCGGCCCGTCGCCGATCTGGCGAACGTAGAGCTTCAGCGGGTCGGCGACCTGCGGGTCACTCGGCTCCGTCGCTTCCTTGGGTTCGCTTTCCGCGAACTCCCGGGCGATGTCGCCGCCCGGCAGCAGCTCGAGGTGCGGCTCCTGGGGATCCGCGGAATCGGGGAGGGGGCGCTGCGCCATCGAGCGGTCTATCGGCGCCTCACGCCCTCCGAGGGACACTCGATCGGGGGACGCTCGAGTGAGCGATGGCTCCCGACTAACCAGAGCAGAGCAGCCGTCGTCGTACTTCACGGCGGTCACGGTGAGGAGACGGAGCAGTTCCCTGGATTTCACAGGCCGCGAGTCGACCTTGGAAGGGAGTTCACGCCGAGATGTGCGGTATCGCCGGATTCAGCCTGACACCCGCTAGCGGCGTGCCCCGGACGCTGGCGGCGCAGGTGCTTCTGGCCGGTATCGCCGAGCGCGGTGCCGACGCGGCCGGCTACGCCTTTCGCGACGCCAGCGGTGTGCAGGTGCGGAAGCAGCGCTCCGGGGCGAGCGCGCTGCTCGAGCGGATTGCTCTGCCCGACGACACGCTCCAGCTCCTCGTGCACGTTCGCGACTACACGAAGGGCCACCCGCGGATCGAGGCCAACAACCACCCCGTGCGCCACGGCGCGGTGGTGGGCGTGCACAACGGGATCATCTTGAACGACGACGAGCTCTTCTCCCGCCTCGGCTGGGAGCGCGCGCACCCCGAGATGACCGTCGACTCGGAGGCGATCTTCGCGCTTGCAGAGGAGCACGAGGGCGCGGAGGCGCTCGGCCTGCTGCGTGGCTCGATGGCCGCCGCCTGGCTGGACGAGCGCCGGCGCGACCGCGTGTTCGTGGCGCGCGGCGTGGGCCGCCCCCTCTGGCTCGGCCGCGGCCGTCACGAGACGTTCTTCGCCTCCACCCCGCGCACGCTCGAGCTGGTGGAACGGTGTCTGCGCGTCAGCCTCGCCGTTCGCGAGCTCCGCGAAGGGTCGCTGGTCACGCTGACCGCCGACGGTGGCCTCGAGTGCGAGGGGTTCGAGCCGGATCGCCGCTTCGAGGAGGAGCTGCTTCCCGCCGTGCGCGCCCCGCACGAGGGCGAGTCGTGCCTGCGCCTCCTCCCCGCGCTCGTCGCCGCGGCGGTCTAGCCCAGGCGTCCGTCCGCCGCCACCTCGGCGCCGGCGTCGACCAGGCGTTGCCGGAGGAGGAACAGGAACGCCGCCCAGGCTCCGCGGCGACCTTCGAACATTCGGTAGATCTGCCACTCGCTGAGCAGCTCGGGCTCGCGGCGCCGTGCCTCCGTCCAGTCGGCGAACTTCGGCAGCCGCTCGAGCCGCCGCGCGAGCGCCTCACCCTGGTCGAGCGCCCGCTCGAGGCGCTCCTCCCCCACCGGAACATCGAAGCCGGCTTCGCGGAGCGCTGTCGACAGCGCTCCGAACGTGTGCCAGTAAAGCGACTTGGAGGGCATCTCGCCGCGGTGCTCCTCGAGATCGCGGGCGGTTGGCGTGCGCCCGAGACGGTCGCCGAGCTCCCGCAGCTGCCGCAGTAGCTCCTCCCGCGTAGCGAAGCGGCGTGGTACAAGGCGCGCAGCCCGTTTGGCGGCATTCCAGCTCCCGAAGTGCGAGATGACCGTCTGCGGGTGCACGGTCGTCTCCGCGTCAGCCGCGAACTCGCGCATCGTCGGCGAGCGGCCCAGGCGCTCCGCCGCCCCCCGAAGCTGGGCGATGATCTCCGCGTCGGAGTAGCGCCGGCGCAGGCCGGCTTGGAACGCCCGCAGCGCGTCCTGGTCGATGGCGTCGAGCGCGCGTACTGCCCTGCGTCTCGCCATGGCAAGAAGGTTAGAGCAAGCTAGCTAACTTGCAAGTGCATCCGCGCGCGGACCGCGGAGCGGGCGCCGGACGCCCTCGAGCAGGCCCTCCGCGGCGATGTCCTGGAGCGCGTCGACGCAGCGCGGGCAGAACTGGGTGCCCGAGCAGCGGCGCACCTCGGTCAGCACTTCGCGCGGCGACCGCCGAGCCTCGTACGTACGGTCGTCGAGCATCGAGACCACGGCATCCGCCACGTGGATGATGCGCGCGCCGAGCGGGATGTCCTCGCCGCGCAGGCCGTCCGGGTAGCCGGACCCGTCAAAGTGCTCGTGGTGGTGGCGGATGGACGGCACCGCGTCTTCCAGGAACGCCAGTCGCTGGACGAGCCGGGCGCCCTCGTGCGCGTGAGGCCGCATCAGCTTCCACTCATCGTCAGTCAGCGCCGTGGGCTTGAGCAGCACCGCGTCGGGCACGGCGAGCTTGCCGATGTCGTGGAAGAGCGCGGCGTGGGCGAGGAGGTCGAGCTCCGGACGCGAGAGACGGAGGCGCGCGCCGATCGCGAGCGCAAGCCGCTGTACGTCGCGCGAGTGCCCGACTGCCTGCCGGGCGTCGACGCTTGTGGCAAGGGCCTCCATGACGGCGGTCGAGTGCTCCTTGAGCACGAGGTTGGCCTCCTCCAGCGCGGCGTTCTGGGCCCGCACGGCCTCGAGTGTCTCCCCCAGCCGTTCGGCTGTCCGCCGGGTCTCGCCGGCGTGGCGCTCCTGCATCGAGCGCGCGAGGAGCAGTGGAACCACAAGCAGCGCGAGCGTCCAGACGCCGGCTTCACCGTAGGCGACGGCCACGATTCCGGCCAGCAGCCCTCCGGCGACCTGCTGGAGAAGGCGCCAGCTGTGCCTCTCCTGCGCGCGCGAGATCGTTAGGCCCGCGAGCCGCGGCCCGGCCGTGACGCCAAAATACACGGCGCCCCCCACGAGACCCGCGACGATCGTCTCGAGCTCATCACCGAAGGCCCCCGGCCGGAGTGCGAACAGCGCCGTGGTCGCGAGCGCGGCCACTGTCAGCGAACCGAGTTCGAACACAGCCTGGGCGGGCGGCTTGCGCGTGCGGCTCCATTCGACCGCGCAGGCGGCGAGTGCGGCTGCGAGGGCGACGCGTGGCCCGAAGAGGGCGGCGCCGGCCAGGATGCCGACGGCGTTCGCGGAGGCGGCCTCCTCCGCCCCGTCCTCGGCGAGTGCCTGGACGAGCGCCACGATGCCGACGAGCGCGAGCATGCCCGGGAGATCGCCCCCGGCGCCGAACAGCACGCCCGCGAGACCCCCCGCGACGCCCGCCGAGCCGGCAAGCCAGAGCACGAGCGGTGAGACCTGGCGCGACCGGCCTTCGGCCTCCGGGGCCCTCGCCTCGGCCGCCGGGGAGCGCGGACGCCGCCTAACCGGCTCCCCGCCGGTGTGCACCACGCGGTTTCGTCCCTGGAGCTTCGCGCGGTAGACCGCCACGTCGGCCTGGTGGACGAGCTCCGTCGCGTCGCACCCGTCCGTCGGATAGGTGGCGAGGCCCATTGAGATAGTCGCGCGGATCGGCTCGTCCGAGGTAGGCACCGTTACCGCCTGCGCGGCAACGGCGCGGCGGATCCGCTCTGCGATCTCCGCCGCCTCCTCGGTGCCCGTCTCCGGCAGGACGAGCGCGAACTCCTCGCCGCCGAAGCGTGCCGCGACGTCGTAGTGGCGGAGCTGCGAGCGGAAGACGTCGGCCACCGCGCGCAGGACCGCGTCCCCGGCCAGATGGCCGTAGGTGTTGTTGACCTCGCGCAGGAGGTCGAGGTCAGCCATCACGACTGAGAGCGGCCGGCCGAAGCGCTTTGCGCGCGCGAACTCGTTTTCGAGCGCGGACGTGAAATGCCGCGCGTTGAAGAGGCCGGTCTTCGCGTCAACACGAGCCTCCGCCTCGAGCAGCGGGACGCTGAGGGAGCGGTGCACGATCAGTAGCGGCGCGAGCGCGAACGGCACGAGCCAAGGGTTCTCCTGCCACAGGAACGCTACGCCCACTCCGAGCGCGGCGAGCACCAGCTCGGTTGAGACGCCGTGGAAGGTGAAGACTCCCGTCTCGCGCAGCGAGCAGCGGCGGGCGAGGCAGAGCATCGGTGCGGCGAGGAGCGCCTGCACCGTGACGAAGGCGACTGCGGCGAGGCAGCCGGCGAGCGCGAGCGTCGCGGCCCCTTCCGGGAGCGCGTCGCGCACGAAGCGCGCCCCTCCCCACGCCGCGAGCACCGCCAGCGTGTAGTTGAAGACGTTGAAGCTCTGGATCGTCCACGGCGTTCGCCGGCGGAGCCAGTCCGGCAGGCGCTGCGCGAGCGGCATGAGCGCCACGAGGCCGCCGGGCAGCAGGAGCGCCGCGGGCACGAGGAAGACGCCGGTAGTGTGGTAGGAGTAGTTGCGGGTCGTGCGGACCGTGAAGATCTGCGCGACCGCGGCTCCGGCCGAGAGCAGCAGGCACGTCGTCCAGTCCGGCGTGTCGAACGACAGGCGCCCGAGCATGGGCAGGCCAAGTCCCAGCGCTCCGGCGCCCACGAGGGCCAGGTAGAGCGTGGCGCCAAGGGGCAGAGGCGAGCCGACGCCCGGCGCCGAAGCCTCGGAAGGACGGGCAGCGACGGTGCTCATCCCGCGCGCACCCCGCGCCGCCTGCCGCCTTTGTGTCCGCCCATTGCCGTCGTTACCGCCTTTCGCGGGTCCGCATTCGTGTCGGCCCACAGCCGACGGACTGACCGTACGGCCGGCGGCGCGGCCGATCATCCCCCTTCAGAGGGAGAGGAGCCCGACCCCGCTGGTCGCTACGCTCGGCGCGTGACCCTGCGTTTGCCGCTCGCCCTCGCGGTAGCACTCGCGCGTGCTGCTGCGGGGCTCTCGCGCCTCGCGCGCACGGGCGGCGGCACGACGCTTCCGGGGAAGCTTCTGACCCGCTTCGACCCCGAGGCCGTGGACCGGCTCGCCGCTCGCCTGCCGCAGGGCTCGGCGCTCATCTCGGCAACGAACGGCAAGACCACCACCGCGGCGATGGCCGCCGAGATCCTCTCCCCCGGCGTGCGGCTCGCCCACAACAGCTCCGGTGCCAATCTCGTCTCGGGCGTCGCCTCGACGCTGCTTGCCGCGAACGGAGCCGAGCTTGGGTTGTTCGAGGTGGACGAGGGCGCGCTGCCGGAGGTCGCCCGCCGCGTGCGGCCCCGTGCGGTCTGTCTCGGGAACCTCTTCCGCGACCAGCTCGACCGCTACGGCGAGCTCGAACACGTCGCCGAGCGCTGGCGTGTTGCCGTCGCCGCGCTCGACCCGGACGCCTGGCTGGTGGTGAACGGCGACGATCCGCAGGTCGGCGATCTCGGCCGCGACCGCGCGCGCACGCTCGTCTTCGGCGTGGACGATCCTCGCCACGCGCGCCCGGCGCTCCAGCACGCGGCCGACTCGAAATGGTGCCTCCGCTGTGGCACGCCCTACCGCTACACCGCGGCGTACGTCGGCCACCTCGGCAACTATCGCTGTCCCGCCTGCGGCCACGGGAGGCCGATGTCCGACGTGGTCGCAAGCAGAATCGAGCTCTCGGGGCTCGACTCGGTGCGCTTCCAGCTCGTCACGCCGCAGGGATCGAGGACCGTGCGCCTGCGCCTCCCGGGCCTCTACAACGTCTACAACGCCGTGGCGGCGGCTTCGCTCGCGCAGGCGCTTGGCGCCTCGCTCGACGAGATCGTGGCTGGTCTCGAGCGCTTCAGCGCAGCGTTCGGCCGCTTCGAGCGCATCGCGGTCGGCTCACGCCGGCTGCTCGTCCTCCTCGTGAAGAACCCTGCCGGCGCGAATGAGGCCGTGCGGACGCTGGTGGCCGGCGGCCCTCCCCGCCTTGCCCTCATGGCGCTGAACGACGACATCGCCGACGGTCGCGACGTCTCGTGGATCTGGGACGTCGACTTCGAGCCACTCCTCGACGTGCTCGACGGGGTGATCGCCACGGGTGAGCGGGCCGCCGAGCTCGCGCTGCGATGCAAGTACGGCGGCTTTGCCGAGGAGGCGATCGCAGTCGAGCCCGATCTCGGCCGCGCTCTCGACCGCGGACTCGAGCGCACGCCCCCGGGCGGCGAGCTCGTCTGCCTGCCGACCTACACCGCGATGCTCGCGCTGCGCCGAATCGTGAGCGAGCGTGGCTTCGTGCGCCCGTACTGGGAAGTGGGGCTTCCGGCGCCGGAGCTCGTGCGGGCCGGAGAAGCGCGCGGCGAGGACTCGGCGCCGTGAGGATCAGCGTCGGGCACCTCTATCCGGACTATCTCAACATCTACGCTGACCGCGGCAACATCGCCGTGCTCGAGCGTCGCGCGGGGTGGCGTGGAATCGAGCTCAACGTCGAGGCGATCGGGGCAGGCGACGTGCTGCGACCGGGCGAGCACGACCTGCTCTACGTCGGCGGCGGCCAGGACCGCGAACAGGCGCTGATCGCGCCTGACCTGGCCTCTCGCGGGGCAGCTCTGCGCGAGGCGGTCGCCGGCGGCGTCGCGGTGCTCGCCGTGTGCGGCGGCTACCAGCTGCTCGGCCGCCTCTACCGTGGGCGCGCCGGCGAAAAGCTGCCCGGCGCAGGCGTCTTCCCGCTTGAGACGGTCGCCGGCGAGCGGCGCATGATCGGAGACGTCCTACTCGAGTGCGAGCTCGACGCGGGGGAGCGGCAGACGCTTGCGGGCTTCGAGAACCACGCCGGCCGCACAAGGCTCGACGAGGGCGCCCAATCGCTCGGCCGCGTCCTCGCGGGGTTCGGCAACGACGGCGAGAGCGGCGCCGAGGGTTGCCGCGTCGGGAACGCGCTCGGCACGTATCTGCATGGGCCGCTCCTGCCTCGCAACCCATGGCTCGCGGACTGGTTGCTGGCCCGTGCGCTCAAGCACGCGGGCGGAACAGCGATCGTCCTCGCGCCGCTCCCGGACGAGCTCGAGCAGCGTGCCCACGCTGTCGCCGCCGACCGCGCCCGCTCTCGCGGCGGGCGGTACTAGAGGGAACCGGCCGCGGACGGCAAGACGAGCTGGAAGCTGGCCCCGCGGGGAGTCCCGGGCTCGTAGAGCAGGTCGCCGTTGTGGGCGCGGGCGTACGAGCGCGCGATCGCGAGCCCGAGTCCCGTCCCCTGCGAGCGTCCCCTGGAATCATCGCTGCGGGCGAAGCGCTCGAAGAGCCGCGGCAAGAACTCGGCGGCCACGCCGTCGCCGTGATCGGCGACCGCGAGGCGGAAGTGCCGATCGGACTGTTCCGCCTCGATCACGACCGGCGCCGCGCCGTGGCGAAGCGCGTTCGTGACGAGATTCGTGACGATTCGCTCGAATGCGTCCACGTCGGCGCTGACCGTGAGGGCGGCCGGCACGTCAATCTCGACCTCGGACGCGCGCTCGCCGGCTGCCGTGCGCACGATGTCGGTCAGCCGGTCGCGTACTGCGAACCGCTGCGGGACGATCTCGATCGCGGCCGCATCGAGCCGCGAGAGGTCCAGGAGCTGCTCCACGAGTGACGCCATGCGCGCAGCCTCGCGTGCGAGCGCTGCGCGCAACTCTGCACGCTGGTCGGCGTCGAGGCGGTCTGCCAGCCGGTGGAGCGTGCTCGCGAAGCCGTGGATGGTCGTCACGGGCGTCCGCAGCTCGTGGGCCGCGAGCGCGACGAAGTTCGTCTTGAGCTCGTTCGCCTGCTCGAGTGCGAGGCGGGCGGCGTGCTCGTGTTCGAAGAGCCGAACGCGGTCGATCGCCAGGCCGGTCAGCGTGGCGACGGTACGCAGGAGCTGGAGCTCGTCGGTGCCGAAGAACGGTGAGTACGGTGAGGTCCAGAGCAGCACTGTCGCGCCCTGGACCTCGACGCGCTCGAGGCGGGCGTCGCGCCATAAATCGACCTCCTCACCGCGCGCGGCGCGCGCGGCGACGTCGGTGTCCACGTTGTGCGCCCCCACCACCCGCCCGGTTGGCTCGACGTAGGCGACGCCGCGTGCGCCGACCATGTCGGCCATGCTCGGCAGCACTCGCCCGACCACCTCGCTGGGCGACCGCGCGAGGGCGACGAGGTTCTGGATCGTCCGCTGGAGCTGTTCCTGCGCCGGCATTCGCCAGAGCACCCGCACCCAGGCGGGCGGTGCGAGCCCGAGCAGGAACCCAACCGCGCTGAGAGTTGCAAGCGCGCCGGCAGCGGCGTCCAGGCCGGGGTCCGCATCATTGTTCGCGGCCGCGACGAAGAGCGCGAGCGTGAGAGCAGCCGACGCGGAGGCGAGCAGGCGCATGCGTCTTTGAGCGACCAACGGTGCCTGCGTCGCGGCCCACCAGAGGCGCACGGCGACGAGCACCGACAGCAGCGTCCAGTGCGCCAGGAACGCTACGAGGTACACGAAAAACCACGACGGCCTCGGCTCCCCGGACTCGGGGATGCTCGGGAGCGCGAACGTCCAGGCGATGAGTGCGAGCGTGAGCAGGCCGATCGCCCACTCGAGCCGCCGCGTCGTCACTCGGAATGCGGTCGTGAAGCGGTAGAGCAGGTAGGGGAAGGCGAGCAGTAGCGCGATGTCGAGCCGCTGCACCGCCGACTGCAAGAAGCCGTGCGGGTGCTCCGGGAGGATCTGCCCGAGCACGACGACCAGGCCGAGTGCACCGAAGCCGAGCGCGGCCCAGACGGCCGTTCCGTCGCGTCGCATTCGCCACTGGCGGGCGGCCACACCCGCGAGCGTCCCGTACGCGAGGACGTTGACATAGCCGATGAAGTCGGCGAGCTTCACGGCATCTCCTGCCGGAAACGGCCTCCCAATGGTAGGGCCGGGGTCCGCTGCCTGCTAGGGAGCCCACAGGGGGCCGAGATACACGATCGGGTCGCCCGGCCGCCAGCGGGCCAGAAAGCGCTGGATGGGCGGGTGCAGCACGATGCTGTCGAGCTCGTCGATCGCGAAGAGCCGGTGGCCGCGGACGGCGACATCCTGGGACGAGACGCGTTCCAGCGAGCGGCCGCTGAGGTCTGCCGCGAAAATGATGTGCACGACGTGCTTTTGCGCGAACGACCGCTCCGGCGCGATCGAGTCGACGATGGCCACCGGGCCCTCGACGGGCGGCTCGTCCGCGAGCCCGACCTCCTCGGCGAGCTCGCGATGGAGCGCTGCGACGAGGCCCTCGCCCGAGTGCACGCCGCCGCCGGGCAGCAGCCAGTACTCGCGCCCGGACTTCTCGTGGCGGCAGAGCAGTAGGCGACCCTCCCAGCGCAGGATCGCCGACACGCGGATGCGAGGTTCGGCGGCCACCGCTACTCGGACGACCCGAAGCCGCGCTCGCCGCGCTCGCTTGCGGGCAGCTCTTCGGCCTCCAGCGGCTCGACGGCGGCCACGGGAACGACGACGAGCTGCGCGATTCGCATGCCGGGCTCGACGGTGAACGTCTCGCGCGTGTCGGTGTTGAGCAGCACCACTCGCACCTCGCCGCGGTACCCGGAGTCCACGAGCCCGGGCGTGTTGACGATCGTGACGCCGTGCCGGGCGGCAAGTCCGGAGCGCGGCTGCACGAAGCCGGCGTAACCCTCCGGAACGGCCACGGCAAGGCCCGTCGGCACCACGGCGCGCTCGCCCGGCGCGAGGACGTGGCGCTCGCACGCTGTGAGGTCGAGCCCTGCGTCGCCGGCGTACGCGCGTTTCGGCACCGTTGCGTCGGGGCGCAGCCGCAGGATCGGCACGCGGATCACGAGGCGCGTGTGGCCGACGTGGGCTCGCCGACGACCAGGAAGGCCGCAAAGCGGCGCAGCTCGCGGCGAGGAAGGCGTGCGCGCACGAGCACGCCGTCCGGACGGTCCTCGCGCCCTTCGATCGGGGCGCCGAGGGCGTACAGCTCGGCCAGGCGCTTGCCCTCCTCGTACGGGACGAGCAGCTCGACGGGCTCGAACCGGTCCGCGAAGCGGTCTGCGAGGCGCGCGCGCAGCCGGTCAAGACCCTCTCCGGTGAGGGCCGAGATCTGGAGCGCCTCGGGAAAGACATTCGCGAGCCGTCGGCGCCGCAGCGGATCCACGGCATCGATCTTGTTCAGCACGAGCTCGCGAGGGAGTGCTTCAGCGCCGATCTCCGCGAGAACGCCGTCGACCGCCGCGATCATGTTCTCGAGCCCCTCGTCCGTGGCGGACGCGTCCGCGACGTGCAGCACGACGTCGGCGACGAGGGTCTCCTCGAGTGTGGCGGCGAAGCCCTCGACGAGCTGGTGCGGCAGCCGCCGGACGAAGCCGACGGTGTCTGTGACGAGGTACCGCTGGCCCTCGTGGTCGAAGCCGCGCGTCGTCGGGTCGAGCGTCTCGAACAGCCGGTCGCGCACGGAGACGTCGGCGTTGGTGAGCGCGTTCAGCAGGGTCGATTTGCCCGCGTTCGTGTAGCCCGCGAGTGCAACCGTCGGCGTTTCGGTGCGTTCACGCTCGCGGCGTCGAGTGGCGCGCTGACGGGTGAGCGCACCGAGGCGCCGGCGCAGAAGCTGGATGCGGCGCCGCGCCATGCGGCGGTCGGACTCGAGCTGGCTCTCCCCCGGGCCGCGCGTCCCCACGCCGGCCCCTACCGCGCCGCGTCCGCCGCCGAGGCGCTCCAGGTGCTGCCACATGCCGCGCATGCGCGGGAGGTTGTACTCGAGCTGGGCCAGCTCGACCTGAAGCTTTCCCTCGGCGCTGGCGGCGTGCTGGGCAAAGATGTCGAGGATCAGCTGCGTCCGGTCGACGACGCGCGCCTGGAGAGCGTTCTCGAGCGTCCGCTGCTGTGTCGGCGAGAGCTCGTCGTCCGCGATCAGCACCTCGGCGCCCACCGCTCCGAAGGCCGCCTTCAGCTCCTCGAGCTTCCCCTTGCCGACGTACGTGCGCGTGTCGGGGCGCCCGCGCTGCTGGACGAGTTCGCCGACCGGCTCGACGAGCGCCGCGCGCGCCAGCTCGCGCAGCTCGGCGAGCTGGTCTTCGACGTCCGCATCACGGGCGACGACCGCGACGGTGAACCCGCGCTCCGGACCGTCGCTGGGCGCGGGATCGGGGTTGTACGCCACGGGAGGATTATGCCGTGGGCAGAATCCCCGAATGGCATCGCCGCTCCTCGACCGCCTCGGCACGTATCCCTTCGTACGGCTCGAGCAGGCGAAGCGGCGCATGCAAGAGCGCGGCGTGGAGGTGGTCGACATGGGCGTCGGCGATCCGCGCGAACGCGCCGACCCGCGCATCGAGCGCGCGCTGGTGGAGGCGCTGCCGCACGTCTCGGGCTACCCGCTCGCCCAGGGGCTGCCGGAGCTCCGGGGCGCGATCACGGACTGGATCGACCGCCGTTTCGGCGCCGTGCTCGATCCCGACCACGAAGTGATCCCGACGCTCGGCTCCAAGGAGGCGATTTTCAGCTTCGCGCAGGCTGCTCTCGACCGGGACGGCGGCCGAACGGTCGTCGCCTACACCGAGCCCGGCTATCCGGTGTACGAGCGCGGCGCGCTGTTTGCGGGAGCGGAGCCTCTCGCCTTGCCGCTGCGCGAGGAGCACGGTTTCCTGCCGGATCTCCGCGCCGTCGACTGGCAAGGCGTGGCGGTGCTCTGGGTCAACTACCCGAACAACCCCACGGGCGCCGTTGCCGCCCTGGACTTCTTCGAGCGCACCGCCGCGCTGGCGCGTCAGCACGGGTTCGTGCTCGCCTCCGACGAGGCGTACACCGAGCTCTGGTTCGACGAGCCGCCGCCGTCCGCGCTCCAGGTCTCGGAGCGGCGTGGCGTGCTCGCGTTCCAGAGCTTGTCGAAGCGCTCCTCGATGACGGGCTACCGGAGCGGGTTCGCGGCCGGCGATGCCGAGCTGATCGCGGCGCTGCGCGCATTCCGGCCGACCGTCGGAACAGCCCCGCAGGAGTTCGTACAGCACGCGGCCATCGCGGCCTGGGAGGACGAGGAGCACGTCGAGCGTACGCGCAACGCTTACGCTGAGAAGCGCGCGCTCATGCTCGGGCTGCTCGAGCACAAGGGGCTGCGGGTGGCGGGCAGCCGGGCGACGATCTACCTCTGGGTGGAGGTACCCGGCGACGAGGGCTCGGAGCCCTTCGCGGATCGGCTGCTCGAGCACGGCGTGGTAGTCGCGCCGGGGTCGTACTTCGGGCCCTCCGGCGAGGGCTACGTGCGCATCTCGCTCACCCCCACGCTCGACGCGTGCCGCCGTGCCGTCGAGCTCTTGGAGAAGGCGCTGTAGTGGCCCTTCGGGCAGTGCTCGCGGAGCGGATCGAGGCGCTCTGGGAGAGCGGCGACCCGGATCTCCAGACCGTCGAGGAGGTGATCCGCATGCTCGACGAGGGTGAGATCCGCGTTGCCGAGCCGCGCGACGGCGGCTGGGTTGTCAACGAGTGGATCAAGAAGGCGATCCTGCTCTACTTCCGGCTGCGCAAGGTCGAGTCGATGAACCTCGGCGGCGTCGAGTTCCTGGACAAGATCCCGCTCAAGCGCGAGTACGCGCGGCGGGGCGTCCGCGTCGTGCCGCCGGGGGTGGCGCGCTACGGCTCGTTTCTCTCGGAGGGGGTCGTGCTCATGCCGGGATACGTGAACATCGGCGCTTGGGTCGGCCCGCGCACGATGGTGGACACGTGGGCCACCGTCGGCTCGTGTGCTCAGATCGGCGCGGACGTCCACCTGGCCGGCGGAGTCGGCATCGGCGGCGTGCTGGAGCCGCCGCAGGCGCGCCCGGTGATCGTCGAGGACGGAGCCTTCCTCGGCTCCCGCTGCATCGTCACCGAGGGCGTGCGCATCGGGCGGGAGGCGGTGGTGGCGGCGAACGTCTCCCTGACGGCGACCGTGCCAGTGATCGACGTGACGGGGACAGAGCCGGTCGAGTACCGCGGCGAGGTGCCCGCGCGCGCGATTGTCGTACCCGGCACGCGTCGCAAAGAGTTCCCCGCGGGCGCCTACGAGCTCAGCTGTGCGCTCATCGTCGGCCGGCGGGCCGAGTCGCACGACCTCCGCCTGAGCCTGAACGACGTCCTGCGCGAATTCGAGCTCGCCACCTAGAAGGTAGATGAGACGATCGGCCACACGGCGTAAACTCGCGCCGTGGCCAACCTCATCGCAAAGGTCCGCAAGTGGTCGGCGATCGGGAGGAAGTCTTGACGAACCAACCCGCTGACGATCCGAGGAACCACCGGCGTCTCTCCCAAGTTGCAGGACTATGAACTCATCGCGCAGGAGCTGAGCAGCCTAAGCGAGAAGGTCAGCTACCTCAGGGAGCGCATGGCTGAGGTCGAGAAGGTGAACGCGCGGCTGGAAGAGGCTGCACTGATCACGGCCCGCGCCCTCCATGAGATTTCAGGTCACTGGGACGCGGTGTCGAGGCCATGCGTCGCAAGGATTCGTCCCAAGAGCCGTCTGAGCGGTAGCGCCGCCCCGCCTCGGACAGCTCTCCGTCGTGCTAGCCGGTTGTTACGCCGCGCTGGTCGTGCTGATCGCGTGTGTCTCGAAGACGATTGTGATCACGCGAGCCCAAGAGCCCTGGCGACCCGCTCGAGCGCCTTGCGATTCTCCTCGAAGCGGAGCAGCTTGAGCGCCTCCCCGAGCGTGCACCACCTGTGGTCGACGTGCTCCGTGCTCAACACCGGCTCCCAGCCCTCCGGCGCCCCGGCGGCGAAGACCTCTTCTGGTACGACGTCGATCGTGTCGCCGTACAACTCGGTCCACGGATAACCGGGTTTCCGGCGCAGCTCGTAGTTGAAGCCGACGGCGCGAGGCTCGCCGTCGAGCCCGGTCTCCTCGCGCAGCTCGCGGTGCGCCGCGTCCTCGTCGCTCTCGCCCCACTCGGGCGCGCCCGTCACGCCCTGCCAGAACCCGCCCAGGTCGGGACGCCGCCGGAGCAGCAGGAACTCGGGACCGGGGCGATGGACGTAGATGAGCACCTGACGCGGCACCCGCACCGGCGCCGCCGACCCGGTGAGCCACGCGCACTCCCCCTCCAGGCGCACGAGGAGGTCGCCGCCCGGAAAGCGCACCGTAACCTCACCGTTGCCGTGCGTGGCGGCGGCGACGGCGACCGCGCTGGTGCCGGACGCGGGCGTTTCTCCCACCCCCCGCTCCCACACGCGCGCAGTTACCAGCCCCCGGCGCTCGACGCGGGCGACCTGGACGTTCGTGCGGTTCGGAAAGCGCGGGTGAGTCTCGAGCAGAGGTCCGATCCTGCCGACGTCGTCCGGGTTCCCGACGACCACCGCGTGCGGGTTGCCGACCGAGACTGGCACGAGCTCGACGCCGTCCACAGTCTCGCGGGCGCCGACCTCCACCGGCCCCAGGCCCTGCTCGACGAGGTCGCCTCCGAGCAGGCGGGCGTGCGTCTCGCGCGAGCCCACGCGCACGCGCACGTCCGTCGCGCCCGTGCGCGCGGCGAGCCAGCGCGCAGCGATGCGTGTCCCGTTTCCCGACAGTTCGGCCGTGGAGCCGTCCGGATTCCAGATGACGACATTGGCTTCGTCTTGGCCGGCGGAGAGCACCTCGACGATGCCGTCGGCACCCGCGGCGAGCTCACGCGCCCGCTCCGGCGTCAGCCGTTCTTCATTCGGCTCGACGACGACGTACGAGTTGCCGAGCGCCTGCCACTTCGAGAATCTCATCAGCCACCTCGCCTGCGGGCCGGTTCGCGTCCACGCTAACGAGGCCGGAGATGCGGCGCATCCACTTGCGCTGGTACGCCGCATACCGCCGCGTGCGGAGGATGAGCGCATCGAGGCCCTCCCCCGATTCGAGCTCGGCGAGGTCGCGCAGCCCGTGGATGTGGCGCGCCGTGGACGAGAGCGGCCCGCAGAGCGCCTCGCGCGCCTCCTCCGCCGCGCCGGCCTCGACCATCGCCCGCGCGCGCTCGGCGATGCGTCGCTCGAGGAGCTCGGATGCGACCTCGAGGCCGAAGACGATCGTTGGTTGCCGAGTCTCCTCCGTCCAGAGCCGGTTGTGCGCAGGCCGCAGCGAAGCGCCGGCCTCGGCGAGCTCGAGAGCGCGCACGACTCGCCGCCGATCGTTTGCGTGCACCGCGGACGCGGCGGCGGGATCGCGCTCGGCTAGCAGCTCGAGCGCGCGGCCGGGACCTTCTGCGTCGTAAAGCCGCTGCCAGCGCTCGCGCGCACCGGGCAGCGGCGCGGGCGGCAACGCGAGCTCCGCCAGCGCTGCCCGCAGGTAGAGGCCGGTCCCGCCCGCGACGATTGGGAGGCGGCCGTCAGCCAGCAGCGCGTCGATCGCGGCGTGCGCAAGCCGGGCGTACTCGGCGACGGAGGCCTCGTGCGACAGCGGCCAGATCGAGATGAGGCGTGTCGGCCGCGCGGGCTGCGCCGTCAGGATCGGCACGCCGCGGTAGACCTGCATCGAGTCTGCCGACACGACCTCGCCCCCGGTCCGGTCGGCGAGCACCTCGGCCACCGCGGTCTTGCCCGAGGCCGTCGGGCCGAAGATCGCGACCACGCCTGCGGCTTTCATGGAGGCATCGTGACGCAAGCGATCCCGGCCTTTTCCGGCGCTGGAGAGCGAAACGCCGGCTCGTTCAACGGACATGCCTCGAGCGGTCACGTCCCTTGGGGACGAGACGGGGGGCCACCGCTCCTCCTCCCCGGGGCTGACGCTACTCGGACAAAGCGCACACATGGGAGACGCGGGGGTGCCAGTTTTGTGTCAGGCGGCGACGGCTGCCCGCTGCGACCCGCGCAGCGTGGTCGAGGTCGAGCCCGCGATGCGAACCAGCACGAGCTCGCCTGGCCGCGCGTCGCCGGCGAAGTTCACGGTCGTGTTGCGGCGAGTTCGGCCGCGGAGGAGCGCCGCGTCCGTGCGGCTCGCGCCCTCGACGAGGACTTCCTCGACGCGTCCGACTCTGGCGGCGTTCCGCTCCGCGGCGATACGCTGCACGACGTCGACCAGGCGCTCGAGCCGCTCGTGCTTGAGCTCGTAGGAAACCTCGCCGGGGAGCGTCGCTGCCTCGGTGCCCTGCCGCGACGAGAAGATGAATGTGAACGCGCTGTCGTAACGAACCGCCTCCACGACCTCCACGGTCTGCTCGAAGTCCTCGTCGGTCTCGCCGGGGAAGCCGACGATGATGTCCGTCCCGACCGCGAGGTCCGGCACCGCCGCGCGCAGCCGCTCGACCAGCGCGAGGTACCGCTCGCGCGAGTAGGTGCGCCGCATGGCCTTCAGCACGCGCGTCGCGCCTGACTGAAGCGGCAGGTGCACGTGCTCGCAGACCGACGGGCACTCTGCCAGCGCCGCGATGACAGGCTCGCGAAAATCCTTGGGGTGCGGGCTCGTGAAGCGGATCCGCTTGATGCCCTCGACGGCGTCGCAGGCACGCAGCAGCTCCCCGAACTCGGTGTCGAGCTCGGGGCGCAAATCGCGGCCCCACGAGTTGACGTTCTGGCCGAGGAGCGTGAGCTCGCGGACGCCCTCCGCGGCCAGCCGTGTCACCTCGGCGACGATGTCCCCCGGCCGCCGGCTGACCTCGCGGCCGCGCACCGAGGGCACGATGCAGTAGGCGCACTTCGAGTTGCACCCCATCGAGACCTGCACCCAAGCCTGGAAGCGCCGTTCGCGGTGCATCGGCAGCACGGCCGAGAACGAGCGTTCCTCGCCGGTACCCCACCGTCCGCGCTGGAGGCCCTCCCCGTTCGCGCCTATCCAATCGGACAGGTGCGGGATCGTCCCCGGCCCGAAGGCGACGTCGACGAACGGGTAGAGGTCGAAGAGGCGCTCGCGCTGCGCCTCGGCGTAGCACCCCCCGACCGCGACGATCGCCTCCGGGTTGCGCTCCTTCAGCACCTTCGCGTTGCCCATGTGGGCCGCGAAGCGGGTATCTGGCTTCTCGCGGATCGTGCAGGTGTTGAAGACCAGCACGTCGGCGGCCTCGGGCGCAACCGCCTCGCCGAAGCCGAGCGATTCGAGTGTGCCCTTGATGCGCTCGGAGTCGTGCGCGTTCATCTGACACCCGAAGGTCGTGACGAAGTAGCGCCTCACGCCGGCGCTATCGTAGCCATCTGCTTGACGAGAGCCGGGCTAGAGAGCAAGGGCGTAGCCCTCGCGAGAAACGAGCGCCTCGGCGTGTCGGAGTACGGGTCGCACGATCTTCTCGCCGGCCGTCCGAACAGCCATTCTCTTCCTGAGGTGGTAATGGAACTTGCGCGAGACGCGGCTCAGCTCGTCCCAATCCCAGCCGTCGACCGGCCCGAGGCGCTCCTCGTAAGTCTCGCTCCACGTGCGGGCCCGAGCCTCGCTGTTGTGCGCGAACCTCGAGTTCGTGATCGTCCGCTCGTGGATACCGCCGAACTGGAGCTGGAACAGGCCCCAGCCGCTTACCTCGAATCGAAACCCGCCTTCTCTGTCGACGAGCTCGATCCGCTCAATCTTCACTTCGCCCCGCGTCGATGGTGCCCAGAGCGAAAGGAGCACGTGTTCGCCTCTTCCGTAGGGGTCATTGCCTAGATCGTGCACGGCTGCGACCTCGTCCACCGTCGAGAAGCTCCGCAGCTGCCTGTTGCGTTCGGAGTACGTCTCGAAGATCTGGCATCGCAGATTGGCCAAGGTGAAGTTAAGAATCTCCTCGGTGTCGCGGCGTACCGCGTAGAACTGTAATTCGGGCATTTGTTAGACGCGCTCCGTCTAACCATTCTCGCGCAGCGAGAATGGCCGCTACTTCGCGTATCCGACTGCGCGTGACTCGCGGATGACCGTCACCTTGATCTGGCCCGGGTACTCGAGGTGCTCCTCGATGTCGCGGGCGATCTCGTGGGAGAGCAACACGGCCGTGTCATCGTCCACGTCGCCTGGTTTGACGATGACGCGGATCTCGCGGCCCGCCTGGAGCGCGTAGACCTTCTCGACGCCCTTGTGCTTGGCGGCGAGCTCCTCGAGCGCCTCCAGGCGCTTGACGTAGTTCTCCAGGCTGTCCCCGCGGGCGCCCGGGCGCGACCCGGAGATCGCGTCGGATGCGATCAGCAGCACCGCCTCCACCGTCTGGGGCTGCACCTCGTAGTGGTGCGCCTCGATTGCGTGCACGACCGCCGCCGGCTCGCCGTAGCGCTTGGCGTACTGCGTGGAGATCGCCGCGTGCGAGCCCTCGACTTCGTGGGTGAGCGCCTTGCCGAGGTCGTGCAGCATCGCCGCGCGCTTTGCCACCTTCACGTTTGCGCCGAGCTCCGCAGCCATGATCCCCGCCAGATGCACGACCTCGAGCGTGTGCTTGAGCACGTTTTGGCCGTAGCTCGTGCGGTAGTGCAGCCGCCCGAGTAGCTTGACGATCTCCTCGTGGAACTCGCCGCAGCTGGCCTCGAAGACGGCGCGCTCCCCGGCCTGGTGGATGTGCTCCTCGATCTCTGACTTCGACTGGTAGAACATCTCCTCGATCCGCGCCGGGTGGATGCGGCCGTCCTCGATCAGCTTCTGGAGCGTCAGCTTGGCGATCTCGCGCCGGATGCCGTCGAACGACGACAGTACGACGGTCTCGGGCGTATCGTCGACGATCACGTCCACGCCGGTGAGGTGCTCGAGCGCGCGGATGTTCCTTCCCTCGCGGCCGATGATACGGCCCTTCATGTCGTCCGAGGGGAGCTCGATTACGGAGGCCGTGGTTTCGGCGGCGTGGCTCGCGGCCACGCGTTGAAGCGCGTCGGCGACGAGGTTGCGTGCGCGACGCTTAGCTTCCGTCTGCGCCTCCTCCTCGAGCTGGCGGACGCGCTTCGCGAGGTCGTGACGAATCAGGTCCTCCGAGCGCTCCAGCAGCGTTGCTTTCGCCTCGTTGACCGTCAGGCGTGAGATCTCCTCGAGCTTGCGCAGCTCGCGGTCGTTCGCCTCCTTGAGCTCCTGCTGGAGCTGGCGGACGTGCTGCTCGCGGTCGGACAGACCTTGCTCGCGCCGCTCGGCGTCGGTGAGCTTGCGCTCGAGCTCGTCCTCGCGGGCGAGCACGCGCTCCTCGATCTTCTGGAGCCGGTCGCGGCGCTCCTGGAGCTCACGCTCGAGCTCCGCGCGCAGCCGCACCGTTTGCTCGCGCGCCTCGACCTGGGCCTCCCGACGGATCGTCTCGGCCTGGCGCTGCGCCTCCTCGAGCAGCGCTTCTCGCGTGCGGTGGGCGGTGGCGACGCGGTTGGCACCGAGCACGCGTAGGGCGGCCGCCACGATCGCAACCCCGAGCAGGAGCCCGATCAGAATCCCGACGACGATGAACACCTAGCCTCCTGTCTTTCCTCGCGTTGGCGCGCGGGCGCGCAGCCTCATCCGGCACCGGCCGCACAACGCGTCGGGAAAGCTGAGCCCCCAGGGGCTCGATGGTGGCCTAGCTCGCGCCGGGCTGTCTGCTCAGATAGCGGGAGGTTCCTGGCTCGTGGTCAAGAGTCATGAACGGTTTGCGGAAACCAATGGAAGTTCGCGTTATGCAGGCAAAATGTCGTATGAGGTTGCCGCATCGTACAGCCTTTCAGGGGTCGCTCGCAACGTCAGGACTCACGGACTCGCGGACGACCTCCTCGTCGAAGCCCCGGGCGGCTAGGTACCGCGCAGTCCGCGCGCCGTCACCCCGTCGCTCGACGATCCTCGCGACGCGCTCGGGTTCGGGCTCTAGCCGTCCGAGCGACGCTTCGATGACCTCTGAGTCCACGCCGCGCCGCTCGAGGTCGTCGCGGATCAGCGCGTTCCCGTTGCCGCGCTCGGCAAGCCATGCGGCGCGGTCCTCCGCAAGTCGCGCGTCGTCGACGTAGCCCGCCCGCTCGAGCGTGTCGCGTGTCGCGCGCCGCTCTGGCTCTTGCACGCCGCGCACGGTGAGACGATCGTCGAGCTCCGCGCCTGAGAGCGGTCGCCGCCGAAGCGCCCCGGCCGCAAGTTCCAAGGCCTCCGCTCGACGCCGCGCCTGCGCCAGCCGGCGAGTGCGGTCGCGGTCGAGATCACAGCTCTCGTAGAGCCCTGCTGCGGCGACGGCGGCCACGGGCAGCTCGCGCCAGGGGCGCCCGTCAAGCTCGACAGCCACCCATCCGCGGCGCGCGCGGTGTAGCCCTGTGACGATCGGCACGGCGACCTACTTCGCCCTCGCGACCTCCACCTCGGCCGCGTCGACCTCCGCCTCCGCCTCCGCCGGCGACTCGGCGGGCGCCCCGAGCCGAGCGGAGACGACCTGATCCGGACCCAGCTCCGCCTGAATTCGCGCGAGGATGCGCTGGGCGAGGTCCGGGTGCTCGCGCAGGAACGCCGTCGAGTTCTGGCGCCCCTGGCCGAGACGCTCGTCCTCGAAGGAGAAGAAAGAGCCGGACTTCGCCACGATCTTCCGCTCGACGGCGGCGTCGAGCAGCGTGCCCTCCCACGGGATCCCGTTGCCGTAGATGATGTCGAACTCGGCCTGCTTGAACGGCGGCGCGACCTTGTTCTTCACTACCTTCACGCGCACGCGGTTGCCGATCGCCTCGACGCCCTCCTTGAGCGTCTCGATGCGGCGGATGTCCAGACGCACCGACGAGTAGAACTTGAGTGCGCGTCCTCCAGGCGTCGTCTCCGGGTTGCCGAACATGACCCCGATCTTCTCCCGGAGCTGGTTGGTGAAGATGCAGATCGTGTCGGTGCGGTTGAGCGTGCCGGCCAGCTTGCGCAGCGCCTGCGACATGAGGCGCGCCTGGAGACCGACGTGGCTGTCGCCCATCTCGCCCTCAATCTCCGCCTTCGGCGTCAGCGCCGCAACCGAGTCGACGGCCACGACGTCGAGCGCGCCCGAGCGGACGAGCAGCTCGGCGATCTCGAGCGCCTGCTCGCCGTTGTCGGGCTGCGACACGAGCAGGTCGTCGATGTTCACGCCGATCCGGCGTGCGTACTGCGGGTCCATCGCATGCTCGGCGTCGATGAAGGCGCAGATGCCACCTTGGCGCTGCGCCTCGGCGATCACGTGGTAGACGAGCGTCGTCTTCCCCGACGACTCCGGGCCGAAGATCTCGACGATGCGGCCCCGCGGCAGCCCCCCGACGCCGAGCGCCAGGTCGAGCGCGAGCGAGCCGGTCGATACCGCTCCGGTTGAGACGTGGGCCTGGTCGCTCATCTTCATGACCGAGCCCTTGCCGTACTGGCGCTCTATCTGGCTGAGCGCGACGTCGAGTGCTTGCACGCGATCCACTGTGTTCTAACCTCCTAGGGCTGCCGACTCGATGACCTCGTACCGAGCCCCGCTCGGCCGCAGAACTGAATGGTAGAGAGCGGCATCGGACGGACTGAACGCGAGTCCGGGCACCGAGGGTCGCAGCCGCGGCCGCGTGTGGAAGCGCAGCACCGTGAGATGCGCCAACCAGGACCGGCGCTCCCGCCGGTACACGCCGAGAAGCTCGAGCCGCCTCTGCAGGTCCTCCGCGAGGGCGCTTGCAGAGCCGCCCTCGTCGTCGAGCACGAGCATCCCCACGCTGAGCGTCTCGCGATAGCGACGCGCTGAGAAGCAAGGCGGACGCGCACGCTCCGCACTTGCGCGGAGCGCCTCGAGCAGCGCGCAGAGCTCGACCCGCGGCCGGCTCCCGAGAAAGGCGAGCGTGACGTGCAGGTGCTCGCGCGACACGATGCGGCCCGCGACCCCAAGCTCGGCCTGCTGCCAGCGCTCGACGGTGCATGCGGCGTCGTCGGGAAGGGGTAAACCGAAGAAGAGGCGGAGCCGCTCATCGGCCCCGACGCTACCGGGGCCGGTCACCGGCGTCTGTGACCGTTCTGTGCCAGGAGGCGCCGCAGGAGGTGGAGCGCGGCGGCAGTCGCTCGCGCCCGCACGGCGTTGCGGTCACCCGGAATGCGCAGCTCGAGCCAGTCTTCTCCGTGCGGGGCCCGCGCGTGGAAGTAGACGAGGCCGACCGGCTTCTCGGGCGTGCCGCCGTCTGGTCCCGCGATCCCCGTGACCGCCACGGCGGCGTCGGCGCCCAGCCGCTCGCGCGCACCCGCCGCGAGCTCGCGTGCCGCCTCCGCGGAGACCGCGCCGTGCCGCTCGAGGGTCGCCGTCCCCACTCCGAGCTGATCGGCCTTCACGCCGTCGGCGTACGCTACGACTCCGCCGAGGAATGCGTCACTGGAGCCGGGCACGCTCGTCAGCCGTGCCGCAACGAGCCCGCCTGTGCACGACTCGGCCGTTGCGAGGGTGAGCCCTGCGGCGCGCGCCTGGTCGAGCACGATCGCCTCAACCGGCCTTTCGTCACGGGCGAACACGTGCGGCTCCAGCGCCCCGGCGAGCGCGTCCTGGAGACGGGCCGCCCGCTCTTCGGCTCCGGGCGCCGCCACGATGTCCACTCGCACCTCGAAGTCGTGCGCGCAGATCGTCACGTCGAGGCCTTCTGCCTCCCCACCCGCCTCGGCGAACGCCCGCGCGATTGCGGACTCCGTGGCGCCGTACACACGCACCACGCGCTGGTGGACAGGCGGGACGCGCGCGAGCAGCCGGCGTAGCGGCTCGGTCTCGAGCGCGGCGTGCCAGAGGCGCTGGAGCTCTCCAGGAGGACCCGGGAGTGCGATGACGATGCCGGTGTCGTGCTCGACCAGGACGCCGGGCGCCGTGCCGGCGAGCCCGAGCGAGAGCGCGCCCTCCGGCAACGTTGCCTGTTTCTCGATCCCGGCTGCGAAGTCCGCGTAGGGCCGCCGGAAGCGCGCTGCGATGCTTCTGGACACGCGCTCGATCTCCGCGTGCAGCGACTCGTCCACCACGAGCGCACGGCCGGTAACCCTCGCGAGGACCTCAACAGTGCGGTCGTCGTGGGTCGGCCCGAGTCCTCCGGAGAAGACAGCGACCTGCGCGTCGAGCGCCTCGCGGAAGGCGGCCTCGAGCTCCTCCGGGCGGTCGCCGACGACGGTCAGCCGGGCCGGCTCGAAGCCGAGCCGTACCAGCTCGCGGGCGAGGAACGGGCCGTTGCGGTCCGTGCGCTGGCCCCGCACGAGCTCCGAGCCCGTGAGGACGACCGTCGCGCGCGGCCTCAAGTCGAGGTGCGCAGGCCCCGCGGGGTGACGGTGGCGTCGAGAGGGCCGGTGTCGGCAGGTAGAGGGCGCCGCCTGCCGTTCACGCGGACGACCAGGTTTCCAGGGGCTCCCATCGTGAACCAGAGGCGTTTGCCCTCGAACCGCTGCGAAGTACCCTTGTAGAGGGTTCCCTCGTACTCGAGCGGCCCGACGGGCGAGCCGCGGTGCACCTCGAGCCAGGAGTCGCCATACGCCGCCGTAATGCGCAGGTGCGCGACGACGGCGGCGCGCCGTTTGGGGTTTTTGTGCTTCGACTTCTTCGCGGCCTGCGTCTTCTCGGCCGTCGAAAGCCCCGGCAGCTCGGTGCCGCGGTCGCCGGCGGCGCCGAATTTCCACGCCGCGATCACGAGCGCCGTCGCGAGGCCAATGGCCGTCAGCGAGATGAGCACGGCGCTCGACTGAAGTCGGTGGGTGCGCGGCAGGCCGGAGCCCCCGCGGACGCGGAGCGGAACCTCCTCCTCGACGCCCGTGACGTAGCGCGTGTTGTATTCGTCGACGTACAGCTGTCCTTCGAGTCCGAGGTAGTCGGCGTACGTGCGCAGGAAGCCCTTGACGTACGTCTGGGCCGGCAGCTGCTCGAAGTTCTCCTCCTCGAGCGCGCGCAGGTACTTGCCGCGAATCTTGGTCGCCTGCTCGATCTCGGGGAAGTCGAGGCCCTGCCGGAAACGGGCCTCGCGCAGGCTGTTGCCGATCTCGAACACGGGCTGGGATTCTAGAGCTCTCCCGGCGTACCTGTCACTCTGCCCGTCGGCTCGAAGACGTCACACATGCGTGCGCTGCACGCCAATACGATCGAATCGGGGAGGAGGTCACGGGTTCCTGGGCGGGCTCGGCCGCACGGGACACGTCTCGCAGACGCCGGCGAGCGCTGCGGCGGGCGTGGCCGGAACGGCGGGAGGCTGCGCGCAGTGGGGTGCTAGCGAGAGAGGTAGGTCTCGACCGCGTACACGCCCAGCGCGAGGGTGGCCGTGGCGGCCACGTAGAGCCCGAGCCACCCGACCACGCGGCCCGTCCGCGCCACGTGGAGTCCGGCCACCGGCAGCACCGAACGCCGTGCACGGCGGCGCGCTCGGCGCGCGAGGCCCAGTGCGACGAGGGCAAGGAGCCCCGCGGGCGGCACCGCCCAGCCCGACTCGAGCAGCGAGAAGCGCTCGGTCCGCCACGCCACCGCGACCGCCGCCGGCAGCCCGGCCAGCGCGACCAGACCAAGGGCGACAGACGCCCATCCGCTGCGCCTGACCGAGGGGCGCGCTGGGCTACTGCTTGCGGTAGGGACGGCCAATGGCGGCGGGCGGGATGGACCGGCCGATCACGCCGGCGACGGCGATCAGCGTCAGCACGTAGGGCAACGCGTTGAAGAGCAGCGGCGTCGAGCTTCCCTGCTCGAAGTAGGCCGGCAGCCGGTCGCCGAGGGCGCTCGAGAATCCGAACAGGAGCGCGGCCGCGAAAGCGCCGAACGGCCGCCAGTTGCCGAAGATCAAGGCGGCAATGGCGATGAAGCCCCGGCCGCCGGTCAGGTTCTGGTCGAAGAGGTTGATGTCGGCGAGGGAGAGGTAGGCACCGCCGACGGCTGCCAGCGCGCCGGACGTGATGACAGCGGCGTAACGGATGCCGTAGACGGAGATCCCGACCGTCTCCGCTGCCCGCGGGTGCTCTCCCACGGCCCGAAGCCGCAGCCCGATCGACGTCCTGAAGATGACGATGTAGCTGAGCACGAGCAGGAGGAAGCTCAGCCAGATCATGTAGTTGAGGTCGCCGAAGACCTCGGCGATGAAGGCGCCCTCGAAATCCACTGGACCGATGTGGATCTCGGGAACCCAGCGGTTCAGGAAGCCGAGCGGCGGGCTGGAGACCGAGGGGACGTCCGTCGGCGAGCCCTCCGAACCGTAGATGTCCACGAATGCGTAGCCGGTGATGCCGAGCGCGAGGAAGTTGATGCCCGTGCCAACCACGATCTGGTCTGCTCGGAGATGGATGCAGAAGAAGGCGTGCACGAGCGCCAGCGCCATGCCCGACGCGATCGCGATCACGAGGCCGAGCTGCCACGAGCCCGTGCGGTCGGCTCCCCAGAAGCCGAAGAACGCGCCCATCAGCATCATCCCTTCGAGGCCGATGTTCACCACGCCGCTGCGCTCCGAGAACAGGCCGCCGACGGCGGCGAACGTGAGCGGGGTCGCGTAGCGGAGCGTCGCCGCGAGCAACGCAGGCCAGGCGAAGACGAGGTCGAGGTTCGTCTCCCCGGAGCGCGTGGCGGCGACGCCGAGGGCCATGCCGATCAGCCCGGCGGCGACGGCGCCCCACCCGACCCGTCCGGCTCCCCGCGTGACCGCCCAGATGCCTGCGGCGAGCGCGAGCATGCCCACGAGGAGGGGCCAGGCGGCCGCCCGGGCTGCCAGGGGGGGAAGCGCGAGCCAGGAGGCGAGCGCACCGAGCGCAATGCCAAGCAGGCCGATCGAGCGCCGCGCCGTCAGCCGGGCCAGGGGCAGTCGGTCAGCGACCGAGTGCGTGCTCATGCGGCACCCGCCCGTCGTCCGAACACCTTGCGCCGCACCTGCCACAGGTAGACGACCAGAACGTCGGCGCCGACGAAAAGTACGACCAGCCCCTGGATCAGGAGCGTCAGGTTGCTGGCCAGCTCGGGCTGGAAGACTTCGGGGTTGAGATTGCGCTGCGACGTGCCCGTGAGCAGCGCCCCGAAGAGCAGTGCCGCGAGCCCGACGCCGACGGCGGTGTTGCGGCCGAGCAATGCGACGGCGATGCCGAGGAAGCCGATCGTCGAGCCCTTGACGGTGCTCTCCGCCAGCCGGTACTGCCAGCCGAGCACGTCCATCGCGCCCGCGAGCCCCGCGAACAGTCCCGCGATCGCCATCGCCAGGAAGTAGCTGCGCGCGACGCTGATCCCGCCGTAGCGCGCTGCGTCCGGGTTGTAGCCGACGGCGCGCACTTCGTAGCCGAGCGTCGTCCGGTTCAGGATCAGGGCATAGACGATCAGCGCGCCGATCCCGACCAGCAGGCCGATGTGCACGCCCTGCAGCCCCGGCAAGCCCCAGAAGACGTGCAGCTTGGCCGACTCGGCCACGTACGCCGATGCCTGCTGCGCAGGATCCTCGTTGAGGGGTCCGCCGACGCCGAGCAGCCAGGCGCCGGCGTGGAACATGATCCAGTTGAGCATGATCGTGACGACCACCTCGTGCGCCCCCACGGTCGCCTTGAGGACGCCGGCCACCCCGGCGACGAGCGCGCCGGCCAGCGCAGCCGCCCCCACAGCCAGCAGGATGTGCGGCAGCCGCGGCAGGTCGACAAGGCTCGAGCCCACCCACACAGCGGCGAGCGCACCGGCGATGTACTGGCCCTGGCCGCCGATGTTGAAGAGACCGCATCGAAAGGCGAATGCGACCGCGAGCCCTGTGAAGATCAGCGTGGTGGTGAGCAGGAGCGTTTGCTGCAGGTTGAAGGCGGCGACCGAGGGGTCGTCTCCGAAGGCGCTGGTGTTCCAGGGAAACCAGACCCGCGTGTCGCTCAAGGGCAGCCCTATGTCGTAGCTCCCGACCTCCCTGAACCAGATCAGCCCGGTGCCGTTGAAGATCTCGCGATACGTGGACAGCGGATTCTTGCCGGTCGTGAAGAGCACTACGAGTCCGCCCACGAAGAAGGCGAAGATCATCGTGATGAGCGGTGTGACTATGCCTCCCGCGCGTTGGTAGAACGCGAGCCGCTCGGCCACGCTCGGTGCGTAGCCGCCCGGTTCCGCGGTCGGCAGGTGTCCGCTCTCAGGCCCGTCCGGCGGCCGCGCCTCAGCTCCCTCGCTCACGCAGCCTCCCGTCCGCGACCCCCGCCCGTCATGGCGATGCCGAGCGTCTGCTCGTCCACGCCCGGCCCGTACTCGCCCACGATCCGCCCCTCGTACATGACCAGGATCCGGTCGGAGAGCGAGAGCACCTCCTCGATCTCGAGCGAGACGAGCAGGAGGCCGCGACCTTCGTCGCGCTCGGCGATCAGCCGGCGGTGCAGGAACTCGATTGCGCCTACGTCGAGTCCTCGCGTGGGCTGCGCGGCGATCAAGAGGCGCGGGTCGCGCGACACTTCGCGCGCCACGACGAGCTTCTGCTGGTTTCCGCCCGAGAGCTCGGAGGCCCGGGCGGCCGGGCCTCCGCCGCGCACGTCGAACTCTGCGATCAGCTTCCGGGCGGCCGCGAGCATGCTGCGCGGGTACAGCCAGCCGAAGCGCGAGTGGGGTGCCCGGCGGAACTCGTGCAGGGCGAGATTCTCGGCGAGCGAAAACTCGAGCACGATCCCGTGGCGCAGGCGGTCCTCCGGGATGTGGCCGAGACCGGCGTCGAGCCGCTCGCGGGCGCTGGTGCGCGTGATGTCGTGGTGGCCGACCCGCACGTGGCCACCTGTCGGGCGGCGCAGTCCGGTGAGGGCCTCGACAAGCTCGGTCTGGCCGTTGCCGTCCACGCCTGCGATGCCCACGATCTCACCCGCTCTCACGGTGAGGCTCACGCCCCGCACGGCCGGGAGCCCGCGGTCGTCCTGCGCCTCCAGGCCCTCGACCTCGAGCAGCGTGCCGCCAGGCTCCGCCGGTTGCTTCTCGACGCGCAGCAGTACCTCGCGACCGACCATCATCCGCGCCAGGCCCTCCTCGGTCGCGCCCGGCCCCGGCACGGTGTCGATGCGCTTGCCGCGGCGCAGCACGGTGATCCGGTCGGCGATCTCGAGCACCTCGTGGAGCTTGTGGCTGATGAAGATGACCGACATGCCCTGCTGCGTGAGCGTGCGCAGGATCCCGAAGAGGTCGGTCGCCTCCTGCGGCGTCAAGACCGCGGTGGGCTCGTCGAGGATGAGGATTTCGGCGCCTCGGTAAAGTGCCTTCAGGATCTCCACGCGCTGCTGCTGGCCGACGCCGATGTTCTGGATCCGTGCGTGCGGATCGACCGAGAAGCGAAACGTGGCGGCCAGGTCGCGCACGCGGGCTTCGGCGGCGCGCGTGTCCAGCATGACGCCCGCCTGCGTGGGCTCGGTGGCCAGCACGATGTTCTCGGCCACCGTCATGACGGGGATGAGCATGAAGTGCTGGTGCACCATGCCGATGCCCTGGCGGATGGCATCGGACGCGGAGTGCATGGTGACCGGCTTGCCCTTGATCGCGATCTCGCCCTCGTCGGGCCGGTACAGGCCGTAGACGACGTTCATCAGCGTCGACTTGCCGGCGCCGTTCTCGCCGAGGAGCGCGTGCACCTCGCCGCGCCGCAGGTTGAAGTCGATCGCGTCGTTGGCGACGATCCCAGGGAAGCGCTTGGTGATGCCGCGCAGCTCGAGGACGGGCGGGTCGTCGGCCACGGGGCGATTCTATGGAGCGGAAACGACGAGGGGCGCGCCCCGCCGCACGCCCCTCGAACTTCGTTCCGCGTCGTCCTCTAGAGCTTGGACGGCGGCTTGATCTTGCCTTTGATGATCAGCGGCCTGAGCGCATTCATCTTCTTGATGAACGCTTTCGGCACCTTCGGGCTGATTTTGCCCAGGTCCTGGCCGCCGTTCTTCAGGTTGAAGACGAGGTCGCTGCCGGTCTTGAGGGTGCCGGCCTGCGCCCGCTTCATGAAGGTGAAGACGGCCGTGTCGACGCGCTTCACGCCGCTCGTCAGAATGTGCTTGCCGAGGTAGGCCTGGTCGGCGTCGACGCCGATGCCCCACTTGCCCTTCTGCTTCGCGGCCTGGAGCGCTCCGAGGCCGCAGCCGCCGGCCACCTGGAAGACGGCCTGTGCGCCCTGGCCGATGTGCTTGAGGGCGATCTCCTTGCACTTCGGCGCCACCGAAGGCGGGAAGTCGCCGGAGTAGTCGATCAGCACCTTGATCCTCGGATTGGCCTTCTTGGCCCCGGCGCGGTAGCCGGCGATCCAGTTGTCCACCGACGGGAGCTTCTTGCCGCCGACGGCGCTCAGGACCTGCCTGCCACCCTTCGCCTTGGCCATGAGGCCCGCGAGGTAGCCGACGAGGTAGCCGGACTGCTCGGACTTGAACGTGAGGCCGACCGCGTTCGCGGGCTTGTCCTTGAGCGCGACCCACGGGAAGTCGACGATCGCCCACTTGACGTTCGGGAACTGCTTGGCGGCGGTGTTGACGGCGTCGGCGAGCAAGAACCCGTTGGCGACCACGGCGTTGTAGCCCGCCTGGGCGGCAGCGACGTGGTTCGGGAGGTACTCCGACTCCGTCGTCGAGATATAGGCCCGCGTCTGGATCTTCAGCTCCCGCTGGGCGCGCAGGCGGCCCTGGTTGGCCAGGAAGTTGAAGGACTTGTCGTTCAGGCCGGCGGTGTCGGTGATGATGGCGCCCTTGATGGTCACCTCGGGCGCGGCCGAGCCGACCGTCCCGGCGCTGAGCGCTGCGAGCACAACGGCGAAAAGCGCGAGCACGAGCGCGGCAGAGCGTCTGCTTTTCACTGGGGACTCCCCTCTTACGGTGCGGAACTTGGTGAAACCGGCGCGATCCTATACCGGTTCGGCCCCTCCGGGAGGTTAGACGGGCGCGGTCGGGCCGGAGTTAGTGCGGCGCGAGCACGCGGTCGAGCTCCTCCTCGCCCACCAGCACGCGGCGTGGCTTGGAGCCCTCGTACCCCGAGATGATTCCGCGGCGCTCGAGCATGTCGATCAGCCGGCCGGCACGCGTGTAGCCGACGCGTAGGCGCCGCTGGAGCAGCGAGACGGACGCGGTCTGGGTCTGCACGACGATCTCGATCGCGCGATCGAGCAACGGATCCTCGTCGGGGTCGAAGTCGTCGTCGCCCGCGTCGGCGTCCAGCGGCTCCTCGGGCGCGTGCAGTAGCGACTCGTCGAGTTCCTGCTCGCGTTGAGCGCGACACTGCTCGACGACCAGCGCGATCTCCTCCTCGGTTACGTACGCCCCCTGCACGCGCTGGAGGCGTGAGGTCCCGAGCGGCTTGAACAGCATGTCGCCCTGGCCGAGGAGGCTCTCTGCGCCCGCCTGGTCGAGGATAACGCGCGAGTCGGTCTGGCTGGAGACGGCGAATGCGATCCGCGACGGCACGTTCGCCTTGATCATCCCCGTGATGACATCCACGGATGGCCGCTGCGTCGCGAGCACGAGGTGGATGCCGACGGCACGCGACTTTTGCGCGAGGCGGATGACGGCGTCCTCGACCGCCTGCGGCGAGATCATCATCAGGTCGGCGAGCTCGTCGATGACCACGAGCAGGTAGGGGAGCGGGTCCTCGCCACGCTTGCGGAAGGCGCGGTTCGCCTCGGGCAGGTTGCGGGCGCGCACCGACGAGAGGCGCTCGTAGCGGCGCTCCATCTCGGCGACGACGTTGGTCAGCACCGACGACGCCTCCTTGGGGCTCGAGACGACCGGAGTCAGCAGGTGCGGTATCGACTCGTAGTACGAGAGCTCGATCCGCTTGGGGTCGATCAGGATCAGCCGCACGTCATCGGGCGTGCAGCGCAGCAGGATGGAGGTCAGCAGCGTGTTGATGCAGCCGGATTTTCCCGAGCCGGTGGTGCCGGCGATCAGGATGTGCGGCATGCGCGCGAGATCGGTCCAGACGGCGTTGCCCGAGATGTCCTTCCCGATCCAGACCGCCAGAGGGCTCGCTGTCTCGGGCAGCTCGTCGTAGATGTCGCCGAGCGTCACCAGGTTCGGCGAGAGGTTCGGCACCTCGACGCCCACGGCCTGCTTGCCCGGGATGGGAGCGAGGATGCGAATCTCGGTGGTCGCGAGGGCGTAGGAAAGGTCGTCCTTGAGTGCGGCGACCTTCGACATCTTCGTGCCGGGTGCGAGCTGCAGCTCGTAACGGGTCACGCGCGGGCCGGAGATCTGCCCGGTCACGGACGCCTCGATGCCGAAGTGGCCGAGTGCCGAGACGAGAGCGTCCGCGACCTGCGCGCCGGCCTCGCGGCTGCGGCCGGCAGCGGGCGGGGAGCGCCGCAGCACGGTTCGGTCGGGCAACCGGTAGTCGGCGTGCGGACGGCCGGCCGGTAGGACTCCTTCCTCGGAGAGCTCGTCGACTTCCTGGGGCTCGAGCTCGAGCCGCGGCGGCTGCTGCTCGGGCTCAGGCTCGCCCACCACGTCGGGGAACGCCGACACGGCGTCGACCGGAGGACTCGCCTGGTTCGGGACGGGGTGCGGGGACATGGGCCGCGCCGGACGTGGCTCGGGACTAGATCCAGGGCGATCGAGCGTGCGGCGGGCGGCGCCGGTCGCACGGCGGACAACATGCCCGGAACGGCGCAGGAAGGCGCCGATCGAGGCGCCGGTCAGGAGCAGCGCGCCGGCGAGCGTGGCTGTCGCGCCGAGGAGCACCCGGCCTGTGCCGCCGACGGCTCGGCCCACGGAGGCGTCGAGCCCCTGCCCGACGAGACCTGCGCTCGGCCCCAGCAGCAGGAAGAGGCCGAGCATGACGATCGCGCTGCCCGTGCGGAACGGGCCCATGTCGAGAAGCTGGGAGCGCGTCACGAGTAACGCGCCGACGACGACGAGCACCACGGGCATCAGGTACGCGAGCCCCCCGATCGCCGCGTCGAGGCCGTCCAGGACTTTCTCGCCGGCCAGCCCCCCACTCCAGCCGAGGTAGAGCAGGCTGGCGAGAAAGAACCCGAGCGCGCACAAGGCGAGGCCGATCAGCTCAGGGCGCTGATGACCGCGCGCGCGCTTCTGCGTCCGACGCTTCGTGCGCGCAGGCTTGCGCGGCCGGAGCGGTCGCTTCTTCGGGCGGCGCGCCATGGGCCGCATCCTTCGACGCCGCCGTCCCCTCCCCTGCGCCAAGCCACGGGAGGGCGCCCTCATGTGGGCACTCCCGTTCGGGGACAGTCCCTGCTACGCCGCGAGTGCGCGGAGGTCCTGCGCGGCGCCGTTCATGAGGTTCTCGCGCAGATCGAAGAGCCCCGCCCAGAGCGCGGAGCGGTCCGGGACGGCTTCCCAGCGGGCGGCCGCGGCGAGACCCTCGAGTGCACGCACGAACACGGCAAGCTCGAGGTACGCGCGGGCCACACGGGCGTACGAAACGGCCACCCCCGCCCGTTGGAGCACAGGTTCCCACTCGACAAACTCGGCGACGGACGGCTGGCCGTACCAGGAGGCGCCCTCAGCCTCTTCCGGCTCGAGTTCGAGCAGATAGCGCCCCAGAGGCTCCTCGAGCCCTGCGAGCGCTGTCTCCGCGCGTTCCGCTGCACGGCGCAGCGCCGACTGTCGGCGGCCCGGCGTGCACGGTTCGGCGTCTCCCCGCGCCCAGCGCTCGAGCAGCCGGCAGAAGGCGAGCGCCGCGACTTCGCAGGCGCCGAGCTGCGCGATCAGACGCGGCCCCGTACCGGTGTCGGCGGAGTGCAGCTCCAGCACCGCGGCCCAGCCGGGGCCTCGCTCGCGAACGCTGCTCATACCTCAACTATGACGGGCAGGATCATCGGCCGGCGTCCCGTCCTGTCGTAGAGCAGCTGGCCGACGCCGTCGTGGAGATGCTCCTGGAGCAGCTTGATCTCCGTGATCCGCTGCTGGAGACACTCGCGGAGCACGCGATCGGCCTCCGAGCGCATCTCGTCGAGCATCGGCTGCGCGTCGCCGAATCCACGCACGATCAGCTCCGGCGGCGAGGCGACTGCGCCGTTCGAGCCGCCGAGGGTGGCGACGATGATGACGACACCGTCCTCCGACAGGCGACGGCGGTCTCGCAGCGCCACGTCGCGGACGTCCCCAACCCCGAGCCCGTCTACGAAGATCACGCCGGCCTCGATCTGATCGGCGATACGCGCCCCGTCGCGGGTGAGCTCCACCACGGAGCCGTTCTCGGCCAGCACGATTGCACTCGCCGGCACGCCTGCCTCCTGCGCCAGGCGCGCGTGCGCAGCCTGCATGCGGAACTCCCCGTGGACGGGCATCACCGCACGGGGTCGCAGCAGCGACAGGATCATGCGGATCTCCTCGGCGTTCGCGTGCCCCGACGTGTGCACGAGCGCGTTCTCCTCGTGCAGAACTTCGGCGCCGAGCTTCGAGAGCCCGTTGATGGTGTCGTGCACGCGGAGCTCGTTGCCGGGAATCGGCTTCGCCGAGATGATGACCGTGTCGCCGCGCTCGACCCGCACCGCGCGGTGGTCGTTGTAGGCCATCCGCGTCAGCGCCGAGAGCGGCTCGCCTTGGCTGCCCGAGCACAGCACGAGCACCTGCTCGGGACGCAGGTCGTCGAGGTCGGCCGTCCGCACGAGGATGTCGTCGGGCACTTCCACGTAGCCGAGGTTGCGTGCGATGTTGAGGTTCTTCCGCATCGAGCGCCCCACGACGGCGACCTTCCTCCCCACTTCGTGCGCCACGTCGATCGCCTGCTGCATGCGATGCAGGTTGGAGGCGAACGAGGAGACGAGCACGCGGCCGCCGCGACCGGGAATCAGGTGGCGAAACGCCTCGCCCACGACGCGCTCGGAGAGCGTGACGCCCGGCCGCTCGGCGTTCGTCGAGTCCCCGACGAGCAGGTCGACTCCGAGGTTCCCGATCTCCGCCAGGCGGCCGACGTCCGTGCGAATGCCGTCCACAGGCGTGTGGTCGATCTTGTAGTCGCCGGTGTGCACGACGCGGCCCCCGGGCGTCTCGAGCACGAGGGCGACCGTGTCAGGGATGGAGTGAGCCATGCGCACGAAGCCGACGCGGAACAGGCCAAGCTCGACCGGAGCCCCGTCGGGATCGGCCTCCCGCAGCTCGACGGCCCGCAACAGGCCGTGCTCGTCGAGCTTCGACTGGACGAGCCCGAGTGTCAGCTTCGTCGCCCAGATCTCTCGCACTGGCACCTCGCGCAGCAAGTAGGGCAGGGCGCCGACATGATCCTCGTGGCCGTGCGTGAGAACGATGGCGCGGACGCGGTGCACCCGTTCGCGGACGTAAGTGAAGTCGGGCAGCACGAGGTCGACCCCGAGCTGCTCGTCACGCGGGAAGGCTAGACCAGCGTCGACCACCAGCAGGTCGTCGCCGGCCTCGTAGACGGTCATGTTCTTGCCGACCTCCCCAAGGCCGCCGAGAGGGATGATCCGCAGGGCCGCCTCCGCCACCGCGGCAGTGTAACGAGGCGGGAATTCACCCTTTACTAGGCACGCGCCGCGAAGCTTCCGGAGGACAACGTGGACATGCGGCTCTCCTCGCGACTCCCGGTTGGCTAGGCACTGCTCCTGGCCTCGTCCCTTCTCGCCCTTGTACTCGTCGCCCCGGCGGGCGGCTCGCGGATCGACTCGCGCGTGCAGGCCGTCCCCGTCAAGTTCGGCCCCAAGGTGGACAGCCGCGTCGCGGCGGCCGCCTGTGCCAAGGGCGCCTACCGCGCCAAGAAGCGCACGTGTCTTCGCGTGGCGACGAAGCGAGAGCTGCGCGTCATCGTGCTCGGGCGCGCGCCGACCCGCTCGGCGATCACCGGCGACGTGGTGCTCGGCGAGGAGCTTCGCTCCATCGGCGGTTACTCGGCCACAGTCTGCGCCCGCAACCTGAACAAGCTTGCGGCCGACCGCGGTGTGCGCTCGATCATGCCGGACACGCGCGTTCAGCTCACCGGCACGCCGATGAGCTTCCCGAGCCTGACGACCTTGCACCCGCTCGGCATCGCCGCGCCGACGGCCTGGAGCATGGGCCTCGGCGGCACCTCCACCAGCAACATCGCGGTCATCGACAGTGGCGTGACGCCCGTGGGCGACCTCGCGAACCGCGTCACGCAGGTGCGCTTGCCCAGCCAGCCCGCGTCGTCCTCGCTCGATGACACCTACGGCCACGGCACTTTCGTGGCCGGCGTTGCCGCAGGACTGAGCGCCGACGGCCGGTACGTCGGGATCGCGCCGCGCTCGTCGATCTTCGCCTTCAACGTCAACAGCGCGACCGGCGTGCGCTCGAGCGACGTGATCGCCGCGCTCGACTGAATCATTGCGAACGGCCAGAACAAGGGCATTCGCGTCATCAACCTCTCGCTGGCCGAGACGGTTCCGAGCTCGTACAAGGTCAACCCGCTGGCGCGCGCGGCCGAGGCCGCCTGGCGGGCCGGATTCGTGGTGGTCGCGTCCTCGGGCAACGCAGGCCCCGACACGATGTACTACGCGCCCGGCAACGACCCGTACGTCATCACCGTCGGTGCCTCGGACATGAACATGACGCTCGCTCCCGAGGACGACATCGTGGCGGGCTTCTCCTCGTACGGTCCGACCGCCGACGGGTTCGTGAAGCCGGAGATCATGGCTCCCGGCCGCCGCATCATCGCGACGATGCCGCCGGACGCGATGCTCGACGCCATGGCGCCGCTCGAGAACCATCCCGAGTCCGGCTACCTGCGCATGAACGGCACCTCTTTCTCGGCGCCCCAGGTGGCTGCGGCGGCGGCGCTGCTGCTGGAGCAGCGCCCAGAGCTCACGCCGGATCAGGTCAAGTGGCTATTCGTGAACACGGCCCGCCCGCTCGCCGGCTCAGAAGCGCCGGTACTCGACCTCGCGGCGGCGCTCACCTACGTCGGCACGCCGCAGTCGGCAAACCAGGGCCTCGCGGCCTCGAACGGTGGCACATCGACCGCCAGCGCCAGCGCTCTGAACACGGCCGCGTCGGACGGCGTCTCGTTCGAGCGGGCTGCGAACAGGTACGAGAGGCGGTCAATGTGGGAGCCCGCCGCCGACGCATGGAGCAAGGCTGCCGCAGCATGGGCGAACGCCAGCCTGTTTCCGAAGGCGTCCGCCGCACACGACCGGTCGGCTGCAGCGTGGGCCCGGGTCGGCAAATGGGACAACGCCGCGAGCGCCTTCGAAGCCTCCGCCGACGCGTTGACGAAGGCCGGGATGCCCGAATGGTCGGCGGTCGCCCTAGAGCTGGCCGCGAACGCATGGCGCGTCGCGAACGTGGCCGACAAGGCCGCGCTCGACATGGAGCGCGCCGCGGCCATCTGGGAGCAGGGCAAGGTCTCGTCGGCCGCCGTCGCAGCCTGGAAGAAGGCTGCGACTGCCTGGACACAGAAGGGGGACACGTCGCGCGCCGAAGCGGCTATCGCCCGCGCGGATTCAGTGCTGACGGCATCCTCATCCTGGAACGCGTCGAGCTCCTGGAACCTCGCGGCGAGCTTCAGCGCATCCTCCTCGTGGAACGCTTCGAGCTCCTGGAATGCCGCTTCCAGCTGGAACGCCTCCTCGAGCTGGAATGGCGCAGGCTTCAGCGCCTCGTCGAGCTGGAACGCGTCGAGCTCCTGGAACGCGTCCTCGAGCTGGAACGCCTCCTCCTCGTGGAACGCGTCAAGCTCCTGGAACGCATCGTCGAGCTGGAACGCCGCCGCTGGCTCGGAGTGGAACTCGGCGACCGAGTGGAACTCGGCCGACACCTGGGAGTAGCACCAGAGCTCGAGACGAGACTCGAGGACGAGCCGCACGACCCCAGGGGTCCGGCGGCTCTTCTCGTAGAGCGGGAATTCCCCCTTTTAGTGCGGCCACCTCGGTCCCGAGGGGACGCTACGCGGTCGCAGCGGCGAGCAGGCCGGAGCGCTCGAGCGCGGCGCGGATCGTCTCTCGCTCGGCGACGGTCGCCTCCACGAGCGGAAGGCGAAGCCCCCCCACCGCGTGGCCGAGGAGGTTCAGCGCGGTCTTCACCGGGATCGGGTTCGTCGTGACCGCCAGCGCTTCGAGGAGCGGGCGCAGCTCTGTGTCGATCGCCCTCGCTCCCTCCGCGTCGCCTTCGCGGAAGCGCCGGATCATTTCCTTCACCTGCGGCCCCACGAGGTGCGTGTACACGCAGACCCCGCCGACGCCGCCGAGCTCCAGGAAGGCGAGGATCAGATCGTCGTTGCCCGCGTAAAGGTCGAGGTCGGTCTCCGCGAGTATGCGGCGTGCCTGGTCGAGATCCGTCGTTGCCTGCTTGACCGCGCGCACCGACGGGATCTGCGCCAGCTCGCAGATCGTGTCCGGCTCGATGTTGCGTACGACGCGCTGGGGGATGTTGTAGACGATGATGGGCCGGTCGCTCGCCTCGGCGACTGCTCGGAAGTGGGCGACGATGCCGCGCGCGGGAGGAAGGCTGTAGTAGGGCGTGACCACGAGGAAGCCGTCGACACCGAGCTCGTGCGCCTGCTCCGTCAGGTGAATGGAATGTGCGGTGTCGTACGTGCCGGTGGTCGCCACGACGGTCGCTCCGCCCCCGACCTCGTCCACGGCGGCCTCGAAGAGAGACAAGCGCTCGTCGTCGGACAACGTCGGCGACTCGCCCGTGGTACCCGCGACGACGATCCCGTCGGAGCCGTTTTCCACTAGATGGCGTGCCAGCGCGCGGAAGCGATCGAGATCGACGGCGCCGTCGGCGCCGAAGGGCGTGACGATTGCGGTCAAGACTTCGCCGAGCACGAACCGAGTCTACGCACCTCGCCGCCTCGCAGGTTCACCTCGATCCGAATCGGCGTCAGCGAGAACGATCGCGCTCAGCACGTAGCCCGGCGTGCGTTCATCGCCATATCGGGTCACGGGCCGGTGACCACACTACGAGTCACAGCAACGGTCTCTTCCGTCTCGCTTCAGCTCATTCGAGCAGCGCGTCGAGCCCTACTGTCAAGCCCGCGGGCAGGTCATGCAGGCGCGCGAGGGCGAGCAAGACGCCGGGGACGAAGGCCTCGCGCGAGAACGTATCGTGCCGGATCGTCAGCAGCTGGCCCTGCCCGCCGAACAGCACTTCCTGATGCGCGACCAGGCCCGGGAGCCGCACCGAGTGGATTGGTGTTCCCTCTCCCACGAGCGCCGCGGTCGCCTTCGCCGTGCCTGAGGGTACGTCGACCTTCGAATCGTGGTGCAGCTCCACAATCTCCGCACGGGGAAAGTAGCGCGCCGCGAGCGCGGCGAAGCGCATCATCAGGACGGCGCCGACCGCGAAGTTCGGTGCAAAGACGCACGGGACGCCGTGCTCCCGCGCCGAGCGGTCGAGCTCGTCGAGCTCGTGCCGACGCAGCCCCGTCGTGCCGACGACCGCAGGCACGCCATGATCCAGCGCCCCCAGCATGTTCGCTCCCGCCGCATCCGGCCGGGTGAAGTCCACCGCGGCGTCGTGGCCTCCAACGGCACCCGGCGCTCCCTTCTCCATCGCCGTCACCTCGTGGCCCTCGGCCTCGAGCGCCGGCCGGAGCACCCGTCCGACCTTCCCGGCCGCGCCGAAAAGCGCGATCCTCATGCCGCCACGCGGGCCACCAGCGAGGGCGCGACCCGATCCACAGCCGCCAGGAAATGATCCTCCCGGGGGCCGATGCCCGCCGCCGACAGACGCTCCGGAGCGAGCAGCACGCCCGCCAGTTCGGCGACCGCCTCGATCGTGACCGCCTCGATCTCGGCGATGATCCGCGGCAGCGACAGGATCTCGGTCGCGGTAATCAGCGACTTGCCGAGGCGGCTCATGCGATTCGTGGTCAACTCCATGGAGAGCACGATGCGGCTTTTCAGGTTCTCCTTGGCGCGCTCGAGCTCGTCGGCGGCAAGGTCGCCGTCGGCTAGCGCCTGCAGCTCGCGGCCCGCGATTTCGAGGCATTCCGCCAGATTGTTCTCGCGCGTGCCCAAGTAGAGGCCGATCTGGCCCGTGTCCGTGTACTGCGAGGCGAACGTGTAGACGGAGTACGCCATGCCGCGCTTCTCGCGGATCTCCTGAAAGAGGCGCGACGAGGCCGAGCCGCCGAGGATCGCGTCGAGCAGAGAGACGACGAAGCGACGGCGGTCCGAACGCGCAATGCCCGGCGCCGCGAGGCAGACGTGATACTGCTCGGTGTCCTTGCGCTGGAACCGGAGCCCCGGCGCCGGCGCGCGCACGAGCGGGGAGCGAATCGGGCGGCGAGCGTGCGGCTCCCCGGCCTTGTGCGCCGCGCTCTCGATGAGCGCGAGTAGCGAATCGTGATCGAGGTTGCCGACGGCTGCCACCACCACGTTTCCGGGCGCGTACATCGCGCGGTGGTAAGCGGCGAGCGACCGGCGCGAGATCGTCGAGACGACCTCGGCGGTGCCGACGACGGGCCGGCCGAGCGCGTGGCGCCCAAAGACCGCCTGCGCGATCAGGTCGTGCACGTACTCCTGCGGCGTGTCCTCGTACATCGCGATCTCCTCGAGGACGACCTCGCGCTCGGCGTCGAGCTCGGCGAAGCGCGGCGCGAACACCATGTCGGTCATCACGTCGAGCGCCAGCTCGAGCCGGTCGTCGGGCACGCGCGCGTAGACGACCGTGTGCTCGCGCGAGGTGGCGGCGTTCAGCTCCCCACCGAGGCGGTCGAAGATCGCAGCGATGTCGTGTGCCGAGTACGCGCGGGTGCCCTTGAAGAGCAGGTGCTCGAGGAAGTGCGACGCACCTGCCTTCGCGGTGCGCTCGTCGCGCGAGCCGGCGCCGACCCAGAAACCAATCGCGACCGAGCGGACGTTGCGAACCCGCTCGGTCACCACCCGCTCGCCCGAGTCGAGCTCCGAGAGGACATACCGTTGCACGCGCGGATCGTAGACCCCGGCGGCGCAGCCTTCGCCGCACGGGCTAGCGTTCGTCCATGAGGCCACGAGGCTCTCCCGACGGAGGGCGGCGGACGTTCGAGCCGGCCGAGCCTGTCGAGCGCCCCTCCGACCCGGCGGTTCGCCGCGCAAACTTCCGCCGCATCGTCAGGCTCTTCCGTCCGTACCGCGCCCGGCTCGGGGCCGTGCTGGGGCTGATCCTCGTCTCTGCCGCGATCGGCATGATCTCGCCGTTTCTCGTCCGCTCGATCATCGACGAGGCGCTGCCCGAGCGAGACACGGGGCTCCTGAACATGCTCGTCGGCGGCCTGATCGCGGTCGCGGTCATCACGGGCGTGCTCGGCGTGGTGCAGACCTACCTGTCGAACATCGTCGGCCAGCGCGTCATGCACGACCTGCGCGCCGCGGTCTACCGGCATCTCCAGCGCCTCTCGCTCGCGTTCTTCACGCGCACGCGCACGGGTGAGGTGCAGTCGCGCATCGCAAACGACATCGGCGGCGTCCAGAACGTCGTCACCTCGACCGCCACCTCCATCGTGTCGAACGTGACCACCGTCGTCACGGCCGTGGTCGCCATGTTCCTGCTCGACTGGCGGCTGGCGCTCTTCTCGCTTGCGCTGCTGCCCGTCTTCATCCTCCTGACGCGCCGCGTGGGCGCCGAGCGGCGGCGCATCACGACGACGCGCCAGCACACCCTGGCAGACATGTCCACCCTCGTCGAGGAGTCCCTGTCCGTCTCGGGGATTCTCCTCGGCAAGACGATGGGACGCGGCGCGGAGCTCGCCGACCGCTTCGAGGGCGAATCCGAGCGCCTCGCCGAGCTCGAGGTGCGCCAGCGCATGGCAGGCCGCTGGGTCATGTCCTCGATCCAGATGACCTTCTCGATCATGCCGGCGGCCGTCTACTGGTTCGCGGGCCAGCCCTGGGTGGGCGGCGGAATCTCGCTCGGCACCGTCGTCGCATTCACCACGCTCCAGACGCGCCTCTTCTTCCCGCTCGGATCGCTTCTCTCAGTCGGGATCGACGTGCAGACGTCGCTCGCGCTCTTCGACCGGATCTTCGAGTACCTGGACCTGCCCGTCGAGATTCAGGAGCACCCGGAGGCGCGACCGCTGCCCCCGTGCCGCGGCGACCTGACCTTCGACCGCGTCTGGTTCCGCTACGGCAAGGACGCGTGGACGCTCGAGGAGATCTCATTCGAGGTGCCGGCAGGGACGCGCACGGCGATCGTGGGCGAGACCGGGTCCGGCAAGACAACGCTCGGCTACCTGGCGGCGCGGTTGTACGAGGTCGAGCAGGGCCGTGTGCTCCTCGACGGAATCGACGTCCGCGAGGTGACCTTCGAGTCGCTCACGCGCACAATCGGCGTCGTTTCGCAGGAGACGTACCTGTTCCACGCCACCATCCGCGAGAATCTTCGCTTCGCCAAACCGGACGCGACCGACGAGGAGGTTGAGTCCGCAGCGCGCGCCGCACGCATCCACGAGCTGGTCGCCGGTCTCGAGGATGGCTACGACACGATGGTCGGTGAGCGCGGCTACCGGTTCTCGGGCGGTGAGAAACAGCGGATGGCGATCGCGCGGACGATCCTGCGCAACCCCCGCGTGCTCGTGCTCGACGAGGCGACGAGCTCGCTGGACACTCGCACCGAGCGCGCCGTCCAGGCGGAACTCGATCGGCTCGCCGAGGGACGGACGACGATCACGATTGCCCACCGCCTCTCGACCGTGCAGGAAGCCGACCAGATCGTCGTCCTCGACCACGGCCGCCTCGCCGAGCGCGGGACCCACGAGCAGCTTCTCGAACTGGGCGGCCACTATGCCCGCCTCGTCTCGCGCGACGCGTTCCGCGACGAGGAAGCCCTCGTGGGCTAGCGCGCCTTAACAGAATCCGCAACCGCGCTCGCTAGCCTCGACGATCCCGTGAAGCTTCTGCTCGCGATTCCCGCACGCGCGCTCTCCGCCGGCCTCTCCCTTACGTCGCCGCCGACGCAGCGAGCCGAGTCGATCTCATTCACGGTCATCGTCGAGGCGTTCAACCAGACCGGTTCCGGCACCGGGGGTGGCATCTGCCGCGGCAGCCGTCGCGCCACCGACCCGAAACGCGTGGACGGCGGCCCGGGCCGCGACTCGGCGTGGGTCGACCGTCGTCGTGACGTGCTCAGGTCGGTCGAACGGCGTCTGGGCTAGCGAGCAAAATCGCACAGGTGGGTGTGTGACGGGACCGTGCCGGGTGCGGCACCTGAGCCGGTCAACGTCGCTCGGCGTAGATCGTGCGCGCCCGCCGGTCGACGAGCAGCCGCACGCCGTCGGCGCGCTCGCGTGCGTAGATCTGGGCGGCGCCGAGCAGCGTCGCGGCACCCATGCCGGCTAACACCCCCGCGAGCACAGCGGCAAGCGCTGGAGACGCAACGAGCGCAATCGCCAACAGCAACGCGAGGCCCAGCGTGCTGGGATAAAGGGCCGCCCGCAGCGCCTCCAGCCGCGAAGTCTCGGCGGCTTCGGGCGGTGGCGGTCCGGGATCCTCGTTCGCGATCGAGAACCGATCGGCCGAGAGCGCCACCACGGCGAAGCCGAGTGCGCCCAGCGCGAAGGCCATGAGTGCGGGGCCGCCGTCGACTCCGCGGGCGAGCGAGGCGAGCAGGCCCACTGCGCCCAGCCCAACCCGGACCGGTGTAACGAGGAGGGCCGAAGCGAGGGCCGGCGTCAGGCGAACGTCGCCCTGACCGGCCCCCGGCTCCAAGCCGCTAGTCGCGCGACCGCTCGCGGTCGCGTCCGCCGCGTCCGCCGCGCGGGCGGTCGCCGTCACGGCGCGGACGCTCCTCGCGCGCCGGGCGGTCGGGCGCGTCCTTCGCGCGCTCGACGAGCTCCTCGGGCTGCACCAGCGAGCCGTTCTCGTGCTTGGCGACGAGCTTTAGCCCGATGCGCCCGCGAGCCTTGTCCACTTCCTGCACGAGCACGTCCAGCACGTCGCCGCGGTCGATCACGTCCTCGATGTGCTTGACGCGGCCAGGCCCGACGTTCGAGACGTGCAGCAGGCCGTCCGTCCCCTTCTTCAGCTCGACGAACGCGCCGAAGTCGGTCGTCTTGACCACCTTGCCGGTGTACTGGTCGCCGACCTCAGGCTCCTTCGTGAGCGCCTTGATCGCCGAGATGGCGGCGTCGGCCTTCATGCCCTCGGTCGCGTAGATGAGGATGGTGCCGTCCTCCTCGATGTCGATCTGTACGTCGTAATCGGCCTCGAGCGAGCGGATCGTCTCGCCGCCCTTGCCGATCACGAGCCCGATCTGCTCCGGGTCGATCTTCACCGACGTGATCCGCGGCGCGTGCTCTGCCAGCTCGCTCCGCACCTCCGGGATTGCCTCGAGCATCTCCTCGAGGATGGACACGCGCGCCCGCTTCGCCTGCTCGAGCGCCGACCGCATGATCTCCTGCGTGACCCCGGTGATCTTGATGTCCATCTGAAGCGCCGTGATGCCATCGCGCGTGCCCGCCACCTTGAAGTCCATGTCCCCAAGGTGATCCTCGGCGCCCTGGATGTCCGTGAGGATGACGTAGTCGTCGCCCTCTTTGACAAGACCCATGGCGATGCCGGAGACCGGTGCCTTGATCGGCACGCCGGCGTCCATCAGCGCGAGCGTCGAGCCGCAGACGGAACCCATCGACGAAGAGCCGTTCGACTCGAGCGTCTCCGAGACGAGCCGGATTGTGTACGGGAACTCGGCCGGCGGCGGGATCATTGCCTCGAGCGCGCGCTGGGCGAGCGCCCCGTGACCGATGTCGCGGCGCTTAGGCCCGCGCATGAATCCCGTCTCCCCCACCGAGTAAGGCGGGAAGTTGTAGTGATGCATGTACCGGCGGTCGGTCTCGAGGGAGAGATCGTCGATCCGCTGGCCCTCCTTGGCAGTGCCGAGCGTGAGCAGCGTGAGTATCTGCGTCTGACCGCGCGTGAAGAGGCCGGAACCGTGCGTGCGCGGTGACAGCCCCACCTCGCACGTGACGGGGCGGATCTCCTCCGGCGCGCGCCCGTCCGCGCGGTGCTTCTCGACCGCGATCTTGCGACGCACGAGCTCTTTGTAGATCGCCTCGGCCGCTTTCTTGACGTACGACCTCGTCAGCGAGTCCTTGGTCGTCGCGGGCTCGCCCTCCCCCGTGGCGGGGCCAACCGGGAACGGCAGCTCCACCGTCTCCACGATGCGGTCAAAGAGCAGGTGGCGCTTCGCCGACTTGAGCTCCTTCGAGTCCTGCTCTGCGTCGGTGAGCGCGCGCAGATCGTCCTCGAACTGCTCGCGCACGGGACTCGTGACGGCGTCGATGCGGGCACGTTCGACGAGCGTCGCGAGGCTCAGCTTGCGCTGGGTCTGGCGCATGACGTCTTCCTGCGTCGAGTCCATGCTGAGAGGCGGCAGCAACTCCTCGACGACGGCGTCGGTGGCACGCAGGCCCTCAGTGCGGATCCGCTCGGCGATGGCCGGCAAGTGCTCGCGCTCCAGCTCGGCCGTGACGTCGGCGTCGAGCCACTTTGTCTTGCCTGCTTGCTCGACGAGCTCGCGCTGCGCCTGGCAGATCTTGCGGATCTCCTGGTGAGCGAGCTCGAGCGCCTCGAGCAGCGTGTCCTCGGGCACCTCGTCGGCCCCCGCCTCCACCATCGTCAGGCCCTCCTCGGAGCCGACGACGGTCAGGTCGAGTTCCGTCTCCTCGACTTCGGGAAGCGTCGGATTGACGCGCAGTTCACCGTCGATGCGCCCGATACGGACGGCGCCAACCGGGCCCAGGAAGGGCAGCGGCGAGACCATCAGGGCCGCCGAGGCGCCGTTGATGCACAGGATGTCGTGCGCGGCGACGAGGTCGGCCGAGAGCACGGTGCAGATCACCTGCGTCTCGTTGCGGTACCCCTTCGGCCAGAGCGGCCGGATGGGGCGGTCGATCATGCGCGCGGTCAAAATCGCGCGCTCCGTTGGCCGGCCCTCGCGCTTGAAGAAGCCGCCCGGGATCTTGCCCGCGGCGTACATGCGCTCCTCGACGTCCACGGTCAACGGGAAGAAGTCGGCGCCTTCGCGCGGCTCCATGCGGCCCATGGCGGTCGCGAGCACCATCGTCTCGCCCGAGCGGACGAGCACGGCGCCGTCGGCCTGCTTCGCCAGCTTCCCGGTCTCGAAGGCGATCTCGTGGTCGCCGACGGTCGTCGAGACCCGCGTCGTTGCGGGCTCGGTGGCAATACTCATTCTCTGTCCTCCACGTCTCTGGCAGAAGGTGGAGGTTTGAGTCAGCCCCTGCGCGGGGCTCGCTCAAACTTCCACCCCCCACGGGGTTTCCTTCTAGCGGCGCAGACCAAGCTCCTTGATCAGCGCGCGGTATCCCTCCAGGTCCTCACGCTGGAGGTAGTTCAGGAGCCGGCGGCGCCGGCCCACGAGCTTGAGCAGCCCGCGGCGCGAATAGTGGTCCTTCGCGTGGGTGCGGAGATGCTCGGTGAGCTCGTTGATCCGCTGCGTCAGCAGCGCGATCTGCACCTGCGGCGACCCGGTGTCCGAGTCGTGCTGCCGGTGCTTGCCGATGATGCCGTTCTTCGCTTCCTTCGTGAGGGTCATAGGCCTCCTTGCAGACGTCTCCGCAGTCCCAGCGCGCCGCGAAGGAAGGACGCCAACGGCCGAGGCTGCGGTCGCGGAACAGGGTAGCAGCGGGCTGTTTACTCGGCCGCACGACCGGGTCGTGCAAGCGCAGTCATCGCCGTGAACACTTGACGCTCAGCGGCCGTCACGTCCTCGCCCTCCTGCTGGCGCCGCGAGTTCCGCGGCAGGCGGGCGCGGGACGCGGACGTGATCGTCGCTAGGGTCTCCGGAGATGCAGGCGGCCGTTGCTGCGGGCCACCCCGCGACTGTCGAGGCGGGCATCGACATCCTCGCAGACGGGGGTAGCGCGGCCGACGCGGCCGTGGCTGCCTCGCTCGCCTCCTGCGTGGCCGAGACGGTCATGACCGGCCTCCTCGGCGGCGGTCACGCAATTTACTGGGATGCAGGAGCGCGGCAAGCCAGGAACCTCGATTGCTTCGTGGCGGTTCCAGGACTCGGGGCAGAGCCGCACGGCTCCGAGCTGCTGCGGCTGGCGGTGCCCTTCGGCGCCGAGCTCGTACACTACGCCGTTGGCCCGGCCTCCTGCGGCGTCCCTGGTGTTCCCGCCGGGCTCGACGCACTCTGGCGCGCGCACGGACGGCTGCCCTGGCCACGGCTGGTGGAGCCCGCCCTGCGGTTGGCGCGCGACGGCGTCGATATGACGACCGCGCAGGCCACTTGTCTCGCCATGCTCGAGCCTGTGATGACGATGGACTCCGGTCTTCGGATCTATGCGCCGGAGGGCCGACTGCTCGCGCCAGGAGATCGCCTCCGTCAGCCTGGGCTCGTGACGGCGCTCGAGGCGCTCGCGGAGGAGGGCGCGGGCACGGCGTATCGGGGCACTCTCGCCGACGCCCTGCTCAACCTGTGCGCCGCGCGGGGCGGGCTCGTGACCCGGCAGGACCTGGATGGTTACCGCGCGCGCTGGTGCGAGCCGGTCGGACTCGACTGGCGCGAATGGCGGGTGGAGACTCGAGCCGGACTCTCAGGCGTGCCCGAGGCGCTCATACGCCTTCCCGGCCTTGCGAGGCTGCGCGAGCCAGAGCGCCTGGTCGCGTTGGTGGAGGCGCTGGCCCCGTGTAGGCCCGGGACGTCGAGCCATACGACGAACCTCGTCACGGTCGATCCGACTGGTGACACGTGTGTCCTGACGACGAGCCTCGGGCTGGGGTCCGGAGACTGGCTGCCCGGCCTCGACCTGCACCTGAACAGCATGCTCGGCGAGGTGGATCTCGCGCGTGGCCCGCTCGCACCCGGAAGCCGCATGGACAGCATGATGGCACCCACGCTCGCCTTCGACCGGGACGGGCAGCTGGCCTGCGCCGCGGGCGCGGCTGGGGGGACACGGCTGCGCACCGCCTTGGTAGGCGTCCTGGCGGGGGTGCTCGACGAGGGGGTGACCCCCGCGCAGGCAATCGAGCGCCCGCGCTGCCATCCCGCAGGGACGACGGTGCACGCGGAGCCGGGCGTGGACGAGGACGGTCTCGAGCAGCTGACCCGCCGTGGCTGGGCGGTGCGCCGCTGGGACGCGCCCCACCACTACTTCGGCGGCGTCAGTGCGGTCTCCGGGTCCGAGGCAGCGTCCGATCCGAGGCGGAGCGGGGCGGCCAGAGTGCTCCGATGAGGTTGTCTAGTCCGCAATCGCGCGCGGCTCAGATGGGGCGCTTCGCGGCACGCGTTGCCTCGACGTCCCGCGCGATCTGCTCGATGAGCTTAGCTTCGCTCGCGAACGCGCGCTCGTCGCGCAGCCGCTCCCACAGCTCGACGACCAGCCGCTCGCCGTAGAGGTCACCCTCGAAGTCGAGCAGGAACGCTTCCACGCGCCGATCGACGCCGCCGTAGTGCGGGTTGACGCCGATCGACACCGCCGCCCGGTGTCCCGCGGCGACTCCGGCGTAAATGCCGTGAGCCGGCACGAGCAGGTCCAGCGGCACCTGAACGTTCGCCGTCGGAAAGCCGAGTGTTTCGCCTCGCGCGTCACCCGCCACGACGACGCCGTCCACCTCCGCCGGCCGGCCGAGGAGGCGTGCGGCGCGATCGACCTCGCCCGCGTGCAAGAGCCGCCGGACCAGCGTGGAGGAGACCCCCTCCACGAGCGGCACCGGCCGCACGTCGAACCCAAGCCGATGGAGTAACCCGACGTCGCCGCGCCGCGCATGACCGAAGCGGAAGTCCGGGCCGGTGACGATCACTTCCGCGCCGATTGCTCGGAGAACCCGCTCGGCAAACTCCTCCGGCTCGATGCGCGCCAGCTCGAGCGTGAAGTCAAGGACGAGGACATCGGCGATGCCACTCGCCTCGATCAACTCCAGCCGGCGCTCGAGCGTCGTGATGAGCTCGACGCGATCGCCGAGCGCGGCTCGGGGATGCGGATAGAACGTGACGACCGTGGGCGCCGGACCCGCATCGACCGCCGCTCGCATGAGGCGCCGGTGGCCGAGATGGACGCCGTCGAAGGTGCCGAGGGCTACGGCGCGCGGGACATGCACCAACTCGACAACCCGGCGCGCAATCCTCACGCCCGGGTACCCGGCGGGCTCACGAGCTCCAGTCGCCCCAGAGCCACCTCCGACGGGATAACCCGGTGAGGGTCGGCCTCGTCGACGGAGAACGGCCCCACCTCGAGGCGCCGGAGCGTCGCACAATGTCCTCCGAGCGCGTCCGCAATCGCCCGCACGTAGGTGCCGGAACTCACCCGCAGGTCGAGGCGCGCCACGCCTTCGCGATAGGTGATGACGTCGAGCGCATCCACACGTGAGCGCCGGAGCGGCATGTCCACGGCCACGCCGCGTCGGTGCAGGCGATAGGCGCGCTCACCGCCGATCTTGACCGCGGAGGCGGCCGGGATCGGCAGCTCCACCTCGCCGCGGAGGCGCCCGAGCCGTCGCTCCAGCTCGTCCGGCGAGGGCGCCTCCGACCGCTCGACCTCCTCTCCCTCCGGGTCGCCGGTCGACGTGCGCGCGCTCAGGTCGACGTCCGTGACGTACCGCTTGCCCAGCCCCACAAAGCACGGCGCCAGTTTAGTTGCCCTACCGGACAACAGCAAGAGGAGGCCGGTGGCGAACGGATCGAGCGTCCCGGCATGGCCCGTGCGGGCGCCCGTTCGCCGACGCACGTCGGCCACGATCGCGAAGGAAGACGGCCCCGCCGGCTTGTCGACGAGGATGATTCCGCTCGGCTCGAGACCCCTGGGGGGCACCGGCGCGCCTACGCGGCTTGGGCCGTGGCGGCCGCAAACTCGCGACGGACGAACTCGGTGACCTCCTCGAGCGAGAGCTCGCTCGAGAACCCGGCCGCCTGCCGGTGGCCGCCGCCCTTTCCCGACGCTCGTGCGATCGCAGAGACGTCGACCTCGTCGGCGTTCGAGCGCAGGCTGATGCGGTGCCGCGGCGCATCGGGCCGCGGCGGCTCGCGGATCAGCACGGCCAGCTCGGCGCCCTCGACCGCGCGCAGGAAGTCGATGATCCCCTCGGAGTACGGCTCCTCGGCGCCCACCTCGGCGAAGTCGCCGGCCACCAGGTGGGAGACGACGATGCGCCCGCCGTCGTAGACCTGCGCCCGCTCGAGCGCCCGGGCAAGCAGCTTGAGCTTGGCGAACTGAACCGATTCGTAGACATCCTGGAAGACCCGGCGCACGTCGACGCCCGCCTCGAGCAGCTCGGCGGCGAGTCGGTGCGCCTTCGGTGTGGTGTTCGTGTACTGAAAGCGACCCGTGTCGGTGACGAGCGCAACGTAGAGGGGCTCGGCCAGCTCCGCTGTGAGCTCGACGCCCAGCTCGGCGATCAGGTCGCGCATGATTTCCCCGGTCGACGAGGCGTCCGCAACGATGAGGTTCAGGTGCCCAAAGCGGGAGTTGTCGTGGTGGTGATCGACGTCCAGGACGAGCTGCGCGCGCAGCAGCTGCTCCGCTGCCGCTCCCATCCGGCTCTCGTTGGCACAGTCCACCGCGAGCACGACGCGCTCCGCCGCGTCGGCCGGTGGCGTTCCGCGCACGAGACCGTCGAGCGACATGAACCGGTATTCCGCGGGCAGAGGCAGGTCGCCCGAGAGGAACATAACGGCGTCCTTGTCGAGCGCGTCGAGCATCAGCTTCGCCGCCAGCAGCGAGCCGAGCGCATCACCATCGGGGTTCTCGTGCGTTGTGACGAGGAAGCGCTCGTTGGTGCGGATCGTCTCGGCGACGCGACTGAGGTCAGGGTTCGTCATGCGGGGCGAGCTCGTCGATCAGCCGGGACATGTGCACGCCGCGCTCGACGGTCGGATCGTATTCGAAGGAGAGCTGCGGAGTCCGCTTCATGCGCAGCTCGCGCGCGAGGCGCGCCTGGAGCACGCCATGGGCCGAGCCTAGCGCGGCGAGGCTCGCGTCGCGCTCGCGCTCTGATCCAAGCACGCTGACGAAGACGCGCGCGTGGCGCAGGTCGGTCGAGGTTTCTACTCCGGTCACGGTCACGAACCCCAACCTCGGGTCCTTCAGCTCGCGGAGAGCCTCGGAGAGCACCTCGCGCACCGACTTGTTGACCCGGCGCATGCGCTCAGTCATCGAGCGTCACCACCCGGCGCTCGACTGGCCCGAGCTCGAACTCCTGGCCGTTCAGGTAGCGCTCGGCGTCGTCAAGCAGCGCGGTCAACTTACGGTGTTCCCGGGCCACGCAGGCGAGCGTCAGCCGCGAACGCTGCCAGAGCTCGTGGTGGTCGACCTCGGCGACCGAGGCTCCGAAGCGGTTCTGAAGCTGGGTCTTCGCCGACTTGACGAACTTCCGCTTGCCCTTCAGCGAGCCCGCTTCGGGAAGGTGAAGCTCGGCCGAGAGGATCCCGACGTAGCCCGTGCTCACGTGAGCGAGGATAGTGGCCAACCAAGGGGCCGCGCTATCGTCCCAAGAGGTGGTGGCTCTGCGACGCCCGCTCGTGATGCTGATCGCCGTGGCGGCCACGCTGACCGTGAGCGCGGCAGGGGCGTTGGCCTGCGCGGTTCACATGCCGCTGTCGCCGAGCTCCATGACGCCGCTCGACGCTCTGTTCGCCCCCAGTGCCACCGCGGCGACGCCGAGGGCCCCGGCCCGCTACCGCCTCCGTGCCGTCGGCCACGCCGACCCCGCAGCGGGCTACAACGGCGACGTCTGGGCGCATCGCGGGCACGCGTACCTGTCGAGCTGGGGCGGCCCGGCCTGTCCGTCGGACGGCGTCCGGGTATACAGCCTCGCGAACCCCAGGCGGCCCGTGCTGGTATCGACCTTCGCGAGTGACGAGCTGGAGCCCGCGCTCAAGAGCACGTGGACGGAGAAGACGATCGTCCAGCACGTCGCAACGCCTGCTTTCACAGGGGAGCTGGCAGTCACGAGCGTCCAGAGCTGCAAGCAGGGCGCCTTTCGCGGCTTCGCGCTGTACGACGTGACGGATTCGCGCGCTCCGAGGACGCTCGCGCTCGTCCGCACCGAACCTCGCGGCTCGCACGAGCTCTGGCTCCAGCCGCGGTCGGGAGCCGCCTACGTCTACACGGCGATCATCGACTCGGAACTCCGCTCGTCCCCGGACCACGACCCGAGCTCACGCACCGCCAGGACGCCCGGCCGGCCGGACTTCCGCGTCTACGACGTCACGAGCCCTACGGCGCCCGTCGAGGTCGGCTCGTGGGGCGTGTGGCGTGACCGGGGCGTCTACCCGCACCCCGCTGACCCGGCTGAGGGCGGTGGGATCACCTACGTCGTCCACTCGGTGACGAGCAACGCGGCCGGCACGCGCGCCTACCTCTCCTACTGGGACCTCGGCACAGTCATCCTCGACACCACCAACCCCGCCGCGCCGCGCTACCTCGGCCGCACGCCGGACACCGAGGCGGCACATTCGGCCGCGCTCGGCAACTCGGGGAAGCTGTTGATCGAGACGCACGAGACGGCCGGCGGGGTGCCGCACTTCTTCGACGTCTCGAATCCCGCGCGGCCGCGGCGGCTCGGCTCGTTGCGCATCGCCGCCGCCGGCCGGCCGGCCCCCTTCGGCGCGCGGTCGCTCATGAACGGCGTGCACGACGCCGACGTGCGCGGAAAACGCGCGTTCTTCTCGTGGTACACGCAGGGAGTGGTCGCTGCGGACATCACGCGGCCGGCGCGTCCTCGCGTCATCGCGCAGTGGTTACCGCCGGTAGGGGCGGACGAGCATGGCGCGCTCTGCCAGAGCGGCGCCTGCCGCGCCGTGTGGGGCGTGGCGACGAGCGGCGACTACGTGCTTGCCAGCGACCTGGTGACGGGGCTCTGGGTGCTCAAGCTCGAGCGACCCAAGTAGCCTCGCCACCGGTTTCCCACGCTGGCCATTCCGGGAAGGGACGAACCATGGAGCAGCTACGCACCCCGGTTGCCCGGCTCGTGCCGAGGTTGGCGGCCATTGACGCATCGCCGCCGATGTGGTTCGCCGTGGCCGGCATCGCGGGCATGCTGATCGGCGCCCTCGGCCCGTGGGCGAGCCTTGCCCCCCTCTCTGCAAGCGGCACGGACGAGGTCGGCGGCTGGATCGTGTTGGTCGGGGGCGTTCTTGGGGTTGTGTCGCTGGCGACGTACATGCGTTTCCACCGGCGGCTGATGCTGTTGGGCGTGCTCGTCGCCGGAGTTGCCGGATCGGTGACCACGGTGTACGAGCGCAACCGTTCGGCCACGCTTCTGGACGTCGAGGACAGCGAGTTCTTCACGCGATTCGTGCGGATCGACTGGGGCCTGGATCTCGCGTTCGCGGCGTCGATCCTCGTTACGTTGGCCCCCGTCCTGCTCCTCGCTCGGCGGGAGCCCGCTGCGGACGACTAGCTCGAGGCCGACCCGGCGCCGTCGGTGCCGAGGTCGGTGCGCTCGATCTGGCGGGTCTCGTAGATCTCGAGCACGTCGCCGACCTTGACGTCGTCGTAGCCGGCGAGGTGAATGCCGCACTCGAAGCCTTCGGCCACCTCGCGGGCGTCGTCCTTGAAGCGCTTGAGCGAGTCGATCGTCGTCTCGTAGATGACCGTGCCGTCGCGGACGATGCGCACCGCGGCGCCGCGGCGGACGACTCCGGAGCGGACGTAGCAGCCGGCGATCGTGCCGATGCGCGAGGCCCGGAAAGTCTCCCTCACCTCGACCTCGCCGAGCGTCTCCTCGACCTCCTCGGGCCGCAGCATGCCGACGAGCGCTTGCTCGATGTCCTGAGTGAGCTGGTAGATGACGCGGTAGGTGCGGATGTCCACGCCCTCGCGGTCGGCGAGGGAGCGCGCCTCGGCGTTCGGGCGCACGTTGAAGCCGACGACGAGCGCCTGCGAGGCTGCCGCGAGCATGACGTCGCTCTCGGTGATGCCGCCGACACCCGTGTGGATGACGTTGACGCGCACCTCCGGATGCTGGATCTTCTGAAGCTCGCTGACCGCGGCTTCGACCGAGCCGTCGACGTCGCCCTTGACGACGAGGTTGAGCTCCTGGACGGCGCCCTCCTGCATCTGGCCGAAGAGCTCCTCGAGCGAGACGGCCGGCTTCGCGCGGGAAGCGAGCTGCTCGCGTCGCAGTCGTCCGCCGCGCAGGGTGGCGAGGTGGCGCGCCTGGCGTTCGTTCTCGACCACGCGGCAGAGCTCTCCCGCGGGCGGTGGGTGGTCGAAGCCGAGGATCTCAACGGGCTCGCCCGGCTTGGCGTCCTTGACCTTGTCGCCGCGGAAGTTGTAGAGCGCGCGCACGCGGCCCCAGGCATCTCCCGCCACCACAGCGTCGCCGACGCACAGCGTGCCCCGCTGGACGAGCATGGTGGCGGCCGGGCCGCGGCCGACGTCCAGGCGTGACTCGATGATCGGGCCCGAAGCAGTCGCCTTCGCATTCGCGGTCAGCTCGAGCTCGGCGTCGGCGACGAGCAGCACCTTCTCGAGCAGGTCGTCGAGGTTCTGCTTCGCCTTCGCGGACACCTCGGAAAACTGCGTCGTGCCGCCCCAGTCCTCGGGCTGGAGCCCGTCCGCGGCGAGCTCGGAGCGCACGCGGTCGGCGTTAGCGGCGGGCAGATCGATCTTGTTGACGGCCACGACGATGGGTACCTGGGCCGCGCGCGCGTGCGAGATCGACTCGCGCGTCTGCGGCATCACACCGTCGTCGGCTGCTACGACCAGGACGGCGATGTCCGTGACCTTCGCGCCGCGGGCCCGCATGGCCGTGAACGCCTCGTGGCCGGGCGTGTCGAGGAACGTGATGCGCCGCCCGTCGTGGTCGACCTGGTAGGCACCGATGTGCTGCGTGATGCCGCCGGCCTCGGTCTCGACGACGGCGCTCTCGCGGATCGCGTCGAGCAGGGTCGTCTTGCCGTGGTCGACGTGGCCCATGATCGTGACGACCGGTGGTCGGTCGGTCAGGTCTGCCTCGCTGTCGTCGAAGACGTCGGGCTCAGGCTCCTCCTCGCCGACGTGCCTGATCGTCACCTCGCGGTCGAGCTCGGCCGCGATCAGCTCGACCTCGTCGTCGGCGAGCGACTGGGTGATCTGGACCATCTTCCCGAGGCCCATGATGATCTTGATCAGCTGCGCGGCCGGAACGCCGAGTGCCTGCGAGAAGTCGCGGACGGTGACCCCTGACGGGACGCTGACGGGACCAGTCGGAGCGACGACCGGGATCTGCTGCTTGGGGCGCGCGTCGGTGCGGTCGCGTGCCTGCCGCGGATCGATGCGTGGACGGGACGCCTGTGTATCGATGACGACACGGCGCTTGCGGCGGCCGCCGACGGGCCCGCGCGGGCGGATGGGACGGTTTGGGCGATCGTTGGCCATGAGTCAGGGTGAAGTGTAAAGACGTGTGAGCTCGGGTTCGACTCGGACGGTGCGGCGCAGCACGCGCGCGAAGGCGCGGTGGGTGCGGGCGCGCTCGAAGCAGGCGAGGCGGCGGCAGGTGTAGACGCCGCGGCCTGGCGACTTCGTGCCGGGTGCGAGCGTGCCGTCGGCAGCGACGAAGCGGATCAGGTTGCCCTGTTCTGCCTTGCGCCCGCAGCCGGCACAGGTCCGTACGGGAGTCACGCTGCCGGCGGCTCCTCGTTCGTCTCTTCGACCGCGGGCGCTGCGACCTCTTGCTCGGTGCTCGCGAGCCCCGGAGCTCCGACGGGCTCCGGGTCGGGTTGCTGCGGGGTGGCCGGCACGTCGTCCGGTTCGGTGCCGCCGTTGGCCTCGGCCGCGGGCTCGAGAAGCTCGACCCCCTCCGCCTCGTCGCCGTTCGTACTGGGCGGCGTCACGGGGACGACCTGGTCGGCAACCTCCTCGGGAGGGCGGGTGGCGAGTTCCTGGTGCGCCGGGATTCCGCAGAAGCGGGTGCCGGGGAGCGAGGCGTTCGGGCACCTCTTGCCGTTCGCAAGGATGGCGGCGCAGCGGCCGGAAAATTCCTCCTCCACCCCGTCCCCGCCGCCGTACGCTGCCTGGGCCTCCTGCTGCGCGAACTCGACGTCCGAGGTGATGTCGATCTTCCACCCGGTTAGGCGCGTGGCCAGACGGGCGTTGAGGCCTTCCTTGCCGATCGCGAGCGCGAGCTGGTCCTCGGGCACGATGACGGTCGCCTCGCGCGTGTCGTCGTCGACAAGCACTTCGCGCACGCGCGCGGGCGAGAGCGCCTTGGCGATGAATCGCGCGGGCTCGGTGTTCCACGGAATGATGTCGATCTTCTCGCCGCGCAGTTCCGAGACGACCATGCGCACGCGCGAGCCGCGGGGGCCGACGCACGCGCCGACGGGGTCGACGCCCTGCGCGTGCGACTCGACGGCGATCTTCGAGCGGTAGCCGGGCTCGCGGGCGACACCGCGGATCTCGACCAGACCGTCGGCGATCTCGGGCACCTCGAGCTCGAAGAGCGTCTTGATCAGCTCCGGGTCGCGCCTGGAGAGGATCACCTGCGGTCCCTTCGTCCCCGACCGCACCTCGGTAATGACCGCCTTGATCCGGCTGCCCTGCTCGTACCGTTCGCCGTCCACCTGCTCCGAGCGTGGAAGCAGCGCCTCGACCTTGCCGAGGTCGACGAGCACGTTGTTGCGGTCGCCGGCCTGCTGGACGATGCCGGTCACGACCTCGCCGACGCGGTCGATGTACTCCTCGTACATGATCTGGCGCTCCGCCTCGCGGATGCGCTGCTGGATGACCTGCTTTGCCGTCTGCGCCGCGATGCGGCCGAAGCCCTCGGGTGTGACGTCCTCGCGCTCGATCAGGTCTTCAGGCACTTGGTCCATGTCGATCTGAAGGTCGTCGTCGTTCAGCAGCGTGTGCTGGCGTTCGCCGGTCTCCTCCTCGATTCGCTCGAGGTCGTCGAGTGCAAGCTCGCGAGCCTCGTCGAGGAGACGCTCCTCGAGGTCGGACGGCATGTGGATCGCGATGACGCGGAAGTCGCCCTCGTCGTCGAGCTCGACCGTCGCGTGCCGGTAGGCGCCCGGCGTCTTCTTGTAGGCGGCCAGCAGCCCGTCCTGGAGCGCCGATACGAGCACGCCGCTCTCGAGTGCCTTGTCGCGCTCGAGCTCCTTGAGCGCCTCGATGATCTCTCGGCTCATCCGTTCACCTCTTTGTCGATCAGGTTTCCGCGCACGATCTCCTCGTACGGGACTTCCACCGTTTCCCGGCCGGTGCCCACGGTCACGGCACGCTCGCCGGCGGCCACGACCTCGCCGCGGATGCGGCGCCGCTCGGCCGTCCGAAGAGCCACCGCGCGGCCGACCGCGTTGCGGAAGTGCGCCGGCGTTCGCAGGGGCCGCGCGCTGCCCGGGGAAGACACTTCGACACCGAAGCGGTCGAGGTACGTGCGAAGCGAGCCCGTCACGCGTGCACAGAGCGCATGGTCGACGCCCCCGGGATGATCCACGTAGAGGCGAAGGGAATCGGGCCCGGAGAGCTCGAGCGCCAGCACCTCGACGCCCGGGACGGCCCGCTCGACGCGGGGCGCGATCTCCCGGAACAGCGTTCGCTCCTTGTCGTACACGTCGGTCAGCGTCTCTCCTCAAAAAAAAGGGGCGCAGCGCGCCCATTTCCCGGAAACAACGGTGAAATGTGGTGGCGCGCATGATAGCAGGGCACGTTGCGGATTCTTCGGCGCGCCGCCTCAGCTCTCGAGGCAGAGCGCGGCGAGATTCATCCCGTAGAGCGGCTGGAAAAGCTGGCAGCCGGTGCGCGCGGAGAAGAAATCGCGCGCTGCCGCGGCGAGGTACGGGACGATCGGGGCCGCATCGCGGGACAGCGCGGCGTCGGCACGGGCGTAATCGCGGCCTGCGACCGGCGGCAGTGTGCGGTCGAGCAGCCCTTCGAGCATGGCGGCGTGCGGCGAGTCCGCCGCCCAGCCGCTCCACAACAGGTCCCAGGGCTCGCCGGGCGTTTCTGCTCTGCGGCGGAGCGCCTCGCGCTCGAACGCGCGCGTGCGCACGCGCACGCTGAGTGCGGCGAGGTTCTGCGTGAGCGTGCGGGCGGTTGTCGCACATGTGTCGCTGTCGCAGGTGTACAGCCTCAGGGTCGCCGGCCGGCCGCTGAGCAGCTCGCGTGCATGCTCGACATCCGGCCTGTCCAGCGGGTAGATGTCCGCGTCTTCGAACGCGGGGGCGGCGGGCGGCAGCAGCTGGTCGGTCGGCTCGCCCGCGAAGGGTCCGTGCGCGTTGGCGAGAGCGGTTCGGTCGACCGCGAGGTTGACGGCGCGACGCGCGTCGGCGTCTCGGAAGAGCCCGCGCGTCGCGTTCAGGCGGAAGTAGAAGAGCGAGAGGAGCGGGTGGACGAAGTAGCGCTGTCGCCCGTCACCCGCGCTCGCGCTTTCCGGGCCCCATTCGTCCCAGAGGCGCTCGTGCGCGGCGTCCGGGAGAGCGTCGCCCGCGTAGTCCGCCTCTCCGCTCTCGACCTCTGAAAGTCCCCGCGCAGGCGGCACTCCCACCCGGTAGACGATGCGCGCCGGCGTCTGCGGCCGCTTCCCTCGGTAATTCGGGTTGCGCTCGAGGACGAGCGAGCGGCCGGGCTTCCGCTCGGTCACGTAGTACGGGCCTGCGGAGGGAACGCGGCTCTCGCGGGCAGGCGTGTGCTCCGGGACGGCACAGAAGAACGGCATCGCAAGGCGGTGGAGGAAATCGGGAACAGGCCGGCGGAGATGGATGAGCAGGCGGTTGGTCACCACGCGCAGGCCGGCGATCTTCCGTGCGCGTCCCGCCCGGTAGTCATGCGCACCCACGATGTCGAGCACGTAGCGCGCACCCGCGGAGCGCAGGCGCGGATCGAGCGCGCGCTCGATCGCGCGGGCGAAGCTCTGCGCGCGTACAGGTTTCCCGGAGGGCGGCGAGAAACGCAGGCCCCACCGGATCGTGAAGGTGTAGGTGCGCCCGCCGCCCGTCACGTACGGCATGGCCGCGGCGGCCTCGGGGCGGAGCTGCCAGCCCTCGGGCGCGGGGCGGTCGGGGTAGTTGAGGAGCTTCAGGCAGGTTGCGTAGCCGTGCTGCCAGGAGATCTGGGTGTATGCGACCGCGGGGTCGACCGAGTCGGTGTCGCCCGCGAGCACGACGCGGATCGTGCCGCCGCGCTCGAGGGGAGCAACGCGGCGCGCCTGCGTGTCATCCTCTGCCCCGCTACAGGCGGCCAGCGCGAGCAGGACGGCGCCGGCAGCGACGACGCCGACCGAGACCGGGGAGCGCATGGACAAGGCCGGGCGATCGTACGGGGTCGGGGCCGCGCGGCGGTGAAGCATGGTCGCCTAGTTCGGCCGGGGAAGAATTCTCTGTGACACATCGGTCGCACCCGCTCGCTGCCCGAACTCTGTAGCGACGTGGGCGGCGAATCTCCGTGGTCGATTCGGTCGAATCCGCACCTTCGCGAGTTGCCTGGACTGGTTGCGCGGCGGCTTTGCGATGCCCCAACGGCGGCAGGTGGCCTCGTGCAGGGCTCTCGCGTTTCCCCTCCTTCAAACGGATAAGCCCTGCGCCCACTACTGCCAGCATGAGTGCCCCGACCACAAGAGCCAGCGAGAAAATGAGCGTACTTACGCGCCGGTCGCCAATCTCGACGTAGTCCGCGTCGAGGCCGCTCACCCATGCCCAAGCGAAGAACAGAGCTGCCACGCAGAGAACTGCTGAGGCCAGAAACGCCAGCACGGCGAGAAATGCGCAGCCGCGCTTTACCGCGGGTGAGTTCCTTCCGCCACGAAGAGTCATACGGGCATCCAACCTGTGCGCCGAGCGTACTTGCCGGCGGCGTGAAGGCCGCGTCTAGATGTCGAGAACAACCGTGACCGGACCCTCGTTGACGAGCTCGACGGTCATTCGGGTGCCGAAGACGCCGCGCGCAACCGCAACTCCGTTCCTTTCGAGCGCCGCGCACAAGCGCTCGTAGAGCGGCTCCGCGAGCTCAGGCGCCGCCGCGCGGCTGAAGCTCGGGCGGTTCCCTTTGTGGGTATCGGCGAGCAGCGTGAACTGGCTGACGACGAGCGCGGCACCGTCGGTATCGAGGACGCTGCGGTCGAACTTGCGGTCATCGTCCTCGAAGATGCGGAGGCGCGCGATCTTGGCCGCGAGCCGGTCGGCCTCTGCCTGGGTATCCGCCGCCGCCACGCCCAGCAGGACCAGCAGGCCGGCGCCGATCTCACCCACCGTCTCGCCGCTCACCGAGACCTGCGCGCGCGCGACACGTTGCACGACGGCCCTCACTGGTTGTGCTCGCGCCACCAGTAACGCGGGTCGTCCTCCTCGGCGGTGCGCAGCCCATCGAATGTGGTGCCGCCGTACTGCTCCGTGGTGAACTCGGTCTGCGCCAGGAAGCCGAGCGGAGCCAGCGCGAACACGAGCGGGTGTGTGGTGATCGTCCAGCCCTCGAGCGGGCCGGGTTCGCCAAGCAGGGCGAGCTCGTCGGCCGACGAGATGTAGAGGACGGCGACGCCACCGTGCGGCCGCTGCGTGAAGTGGTCGTGGAAGACCGGCAGGCCGCGTCGACGGTCTGCGATGTACTCGTTGAGCGCGTCGTTCGCAGCGCGTGCGGCCATCCCGTCCGGCGCGAGCGCGTAGACGAGGTAGCAGCGCGCCTGTCCGCGCCGAAACTCAGTCATTAGTCGTCGTCGGGAGTGAGATCGCGGATCCGCGATGAGTACTGCTCGCTGTCGGGCCGCATGCGGCTCGCCAGCTTGTAGTGGCCGTTCGCCTCCGCGGGGCGGCCCTGCTTCTCGAGGCAGCGGCCGAGCGCATAGTGCGCGTAGTCGTCCGCCGGCGAGATGTCTAGCACCGCGCGGAATTCCGCCTCGGCCTCGCGGTAGCGCTGGATGCGGAAGTAGGCGATGCCGAGCGCCTCGCGGATCGAAGCCTTGCCCGGCTCGCGCCTCTTCGCCTTCTCGAGCGCGACTGTCGCCTGGGCAGCCATGCCGCTGCGCAGCTGCTCGCGCCCCTGCTGAAAGAGGTCGTACGTCTCGCTCTCGCTCATAGTCCTCGGAGGTACGGGAAGTTCTCTTCCACCAAGTCAACCGGATGCGTCAAGTCGCGCGTGCAACCGATCTCCACCGCCACGACCTCCTCGCCCGCGTCGATGGCGGCCTGGAACGCCACAGCCACCTCGAAGGGAGGCCGGAAGGGCGGTCGGCACGCTTCGATCATCCGCACAGCGACCGGCTCGCGGAGCGCCATGAGCGGCGCGGCGGTGACCGCTCCCGCCGGGTCGGGGACCCCCAGGACGCGGCCGGCTTCGACGTGGATGCGCGTGTGGTGCCGCCGATCGGCCTCTGCGCGGAACGCGATCGCGCCTGCTGCGTTCGGCCGCGCCGCGACCGCGCGAGCGAAGCGGCCGGCATCGCCTGCGGTATAGAGCGTGTCAGCCGCGCTGAGCAGCACCTCCGGCGGCGCGCCGGCCTCGAGGGCGCAGCGGACGGCGTCCGCCGATCCGTTGGGGCGCGGCTGGCGGGCGAAGCGCAGGTCGAGCCCGAAGACCGACCCGTCGCCCGCGAGGCTCTCCACCTGCTCGGCGAGATGGCCGGTCACCAGCCAGACCCGCTCGACTCCGCCCGCCGCGAGCTCATGCAAGAGCGTTGCGATGACGGGACGGCCGTCGATCGGCAGCACCGGTTTTGTCCACCGCTCGGTGAGCGGCCGAAGTCGCGTGCCTTCGCCCGCCGCCAGGACGATGGCATCCCGCATCAGCCGGACGGACGGAGCGAACGCAGCGACAGGAACCCGCGCAGGCGTTCGGTCGCGGTGAGACTCGAGCGGAGTGCGCGCTTGAGCGCAGCCAGCTCGCGCCGCGCGCGCCGCGCGGCGGCTTCTGCCTGCGCCGGCGGCCCGAAGCGGGCGGCCGCGACCGCCACCGCGAACCGCTCCGCGTCCACGCCCAGCCGGGCGCGCAGGTGCTCGGCAAGCTCGGTTGCGGTCGCCTCGTGAGAAAACAGAACGCGCTGATCCGCCGCCAGCTCGACCAGTTCGGCGCGGCATGCGGTCGCCAGGCGCCGCGGGTCGCTCGTGAGGTAGCGCGCGCGCCTCCGGCCGGACTTCACTGCCGCCAGCAAGAGCACACAGGCGACGGCGAGCAGGAGTACAAGGCCCCCACCAACCCGGCCCTCGTCGCCATCCTCCGAAGCGGGTCCCGCGCCGGGCAGATCGCGCGGAACCGCATCGCCCGCCTCGCGCTGGCGCTGCTCGCGCCCGAGCCGCTGGAGTGCCTCGAGGCCGAGCGCGCCGCTCGCCGCGAGGACCGTTGCGGCACCGTTCGCGTCGAAGCGCGGCGATGCGTTCGTATACGGCGCGTCGAGCGTGCCGCGCGCCGGGGTCGGGTCGAACGGCAGCCAGCCGTAACGCGGGAACCACACCTCAACCCACGCGTGCGCGTTCGTATCGGAGACGATCCAGCGGTCGCGGTCGGTGTCGTAGTCCCCGCTTGTGAACCCGGCCGCTACCCGTGCCGGAATTCCCAGGTAGCGGAGCATGAGCGCCATGGCGCCCGCAAACTGCTGGCAGTAGCCGGACTTGGTCTGGGTCACGAAGCCCACCAGTGCCGGCACGCCCGGCGTCGAAGGCGGTTGCTCGTCGTACGCGAAGCCCCCGGCGCGCCGGAGCCACGTCTCGAGCGCCACGGCCGCCGCATATGGCGTCGTCGCACCGCCGACCACCCGGCGGGCGGTCGCGTAGAGCGGCTGGTAGCGCGCAATCTGGGGGACGGCGCGCATGAGGTTCTGTACCTGCGCGTCACGGTTGGGCGTGCCGAAGAGCGCCGGCGCGTAGTCGTACCAGACAGAGAGGTACTGGTCGGAGAAGCCGATCCCCGGCGGGTTCTCGGCTTGCTGCCTCGCGAGGCGTCGCGGCGCGGGCTTCGACGAGTAGCTCCACACCGTGTAGGTCGTTCCGCGCCGGACGCCGTCGGACACGCGCGCCACCCCGCCCGCGTGATAGACGACGTCGTCGGAAGGCGCGGCGTACGCGACCGGCGTAGCGGCGGCGGGCAGATGCTCGTCCGCGAGGGCTTTGATCGTGACGCGCTGACGGAGCCAGTTCCGCTCGTCGGCAGCCTGCGGCGGCAGCGTCAGGTCGGTGGACAGCTCGTCGCGGTTCCCGGCGGGCACGGCGACGAGCGGATCGAGCCGCTCGTCCCAGACGTCTTCCCCGAATGCGTCGAGCGTCGTCGCCCGCCAGTAGCGCGGCTCGTTGGACGCCTCCACTTCGAACACGGTCGTCGCCTTCTTCGGAAACCGGATGCCGCCGTACTGGCTCCGCCAGACGTAATCGACGCTGACGCGCTGGGACCCGACGTACGGATCCCAGCCCTGCCACTCCAGAATGCCGCCGCGCGCGACCGCGGACGTGCTCGACGCGGCAACGGCCGCAAGCACCACCGCGGCGGTGGCCACGACTGCCGGGCGCAAACCTCGCCGGGATGCCTGGAGCGCCGCTAGCAAAAACAGCGAGCCGGCAAGGATGAGGGCGCCGCGCGTCAGCTCGCCGGGGCCGCCGAGCAGCGTCGCCGGCCAGCCCGCCCCTCCCGCGAGCACGGCGCAGCCGACGAGCGGCCGTCGTGCTCGCACCGACAGGGAGAGCCCGAGCGCGAAGACGAAGACGGCAATGAGGACGAGACCGTGCATCTCCGCATGCACATTCGGATCGAGCGGGAGGCCGACGTCGTAGAACCCGCGCAAGCCGGCGTCGAGGCGGTCGCCGATCGACCCGAGCAGCCGCTCATCGTGTCCGGGCCGGGCGGCGAGCGGCGAGACGTCGAACGCGATCGCACCCGCCGCGAGCGTTGCACTCGCCGCGGCGACGCCCCGTGCCAGCGGCCGTGCCAAGAGCGCGGGCGCGAGGGCGAGCGCGAGAAGGATCGGGACTCGGGGACCACCCGAAGACGGCTCCTCGAGGCGCAACCACGCGAATGCCACCACCATCGCCGGCGGCAGCCAGACGAGCATCGTCCTACGCATGAGCCGTCTCCGATGCCTCGGGGAGCGCGAGCGCCGACGCCAGGTCGTCGCCCCGGCGGACGTGAGCGACCGTCACGTCGGCTGCCGTGAGCCGCACGAGCTGCGCCCGTGCGCCCGTGGCGGCACGTCCGGAGAAACTGGCGGCGTCCACGTACACGAGCGCGGTTCGCCTGCCGGTGGCCGCCCGCCGGCGCAGCGGATCGATGAGCGACGGCGTCACGGCCGAGCTCACGACCACGAGCTCGACGGAGCGTCCCAGCGGGCCCGCGTCGGCGGAGAGCAGCGCCGCGAGCGGCGAGCGTGCCGTGGCTTCCGCGGCGGCCAGTGCATCGTAGGCGGCCTGCCAGTCACCCTCGAGCGTCGCCACGCGGTGGATCTCCGTCGCGGCTCCGTGGATGACCAGGAGCGCTCGGCGTCCGCGCCGCGCGTACGAGCGGACGATCGAACCGGCCGCACGCACCTGAACGTCGAACGGCTCGCCTGCCCCGGCCGCCTGAGCGTCGAGCACGACGGCCAGCTCGTCACGCGGCGCGTCCTCGAGGTCCTTGACCATGAGACGCCCGCGCTTCGCCGTGGACGGCCAGTGCACGCGGCGCAGCGACTCCCCATCCTGGTAGTCGCGGACCCCATGGAGCTCGAAGCCCGCGGGCCTACGCAAGAGCAGCCGGCGCCCTTGGTGACCGTCGCGGCCCGTCTCGGAGAAGGTCGCAGCGAGCTCGACGAGTCGCGGGTGGACGAGCAGGGCACCGCTTGCCGGCACGGGCACGTCTGCGCGCGCGAGCGCGAAGGGGTCCTCGAGGACGACCGAGGTGTCCTCGACCACGTACCGCCCGCGCGGCACGCGCTCGAGGCGGTACCGGCCCCAGGCGCGGCGCCCCTCGACCTCCAGCACGGCGTGCTGCTCGCCGAGGCGGCCGACCCGTTCCGTCAGCGTGAGCTCGGCGGGTCGCAGCCCGCGCCGCAACTCGGCGAACAGCTCGACGCGCAGCTCGTCCCCCTCGAGGTGATCCTCGCGTGAGGTTCGCCGCTCGACCTGCTCAGGGCGGGCGGCGAACCGGACCCAGGCCGCCGCCGCGAGGGAGGCACCCGCGAGTCCCACGGCGACGGGATAGAGCGCCCGCGAGCCCGTGAGCCAGGCGGCCAGGTAGAGCGCAACGCCGAGCCCGAAAGCGAGCTTGCCGCGCCTGGTCAAACCGGTACAGGCGTGCGGGCGAGCGCCTCGCGTACCGAGTCCGCCGGCGACGCGCCCGTCGCCCTGGCCTCCGGCGCGACGATCAGCCGGTGAGCGAGCACGGGCACGGCGACCGCCTTCACATCGTCGGGAAGCACGTACTCGCGTCCCTCGGACAGCGCGCGCGCCTTGGCGACACGCAGCAGAGCCACGCCGGCCCGCGGGCTAGCGCCGAGGAAGAGGCTCTCGTCGGAGCGCGTGTGCCGAAGCAGCGCCACCACGTAGCGGTTCACGCTCTCCTCCACGAACACGCCCCGGGCGTCGGCGACGACGGCCTCGATCTCCTCGCCCGTCGAGACCGGCGCGAGTGTGTCGAGCGGCGGCTCGCTCGTCTGCTCACGCAGCATGGCGGCCTCCTCCGCGAGCGGTGGATAGCCAATCGACAGGCGCATCGTGAAGCGATCGAGCTGCGCCTCCGGCAGCGGGTAGGTGCCCTCGTACTCCACGGGATTCTGGGTTGCCATGACCATGAATGGCCGCGGCAGCGGGTACGTGACGCCGTCGATCGTCACCTGATCCTCCTGCATGCACTCGAGCAGCGCGGCCTGCGTCTTCGGCGACGCTCGATTGATCTCGTCCACCAGCAGCAGGTTCGCGAACACGGGGCCCGGCCTGAACTCGAATTCGTTCGAGCGCTGGTTGAAAACGTTGACGCCCGTGACGTCGGATGGGAGCAGGTCGGGCGTGAACTGGAGGCGGGAGAAAGAGCAGTCGAGCGAGCGTGCGAGCGCCTTCGCGAGCATCGTCTTTCCCACGCCGGGAAAATCCTCGACGATCAGGTGGCCGCCGCCGACGAGGCAGAGCGCGCAAAGCCGCAGGGTCTCCGCCGGCGCGTGGATGACGCGCGCGACGTTGTCAACGACCCGCTGAACGACCTCCGCAGAGGTCGTGACGGCGATGGGCTCGCTACGCGGCGCCCTGTCCATCCCTCTCCTCGAGCAGCTGCGCGACCTGGTCGAGCACCAAGGCCGCGATCTCCCGTTTGGGCGAGCGAGGCACTGGGCGATCGCCGTCAGGCGCGATGATCACGACCTCGTTGTCGTCGCTGTCGAAGCCGACGTCGTCGCGGCTGACGTCGTTGTAGACGACGAGGTCGACAGCCTTGCGGGCGAGCTTCTCCCGCGCCCTGGCGAGCCCGCCCTCGCCGTGCTCCGCCGCGAAGCCAACGAGCACCTGCCCGTTCCGGGCCCGCTCCCCGAGCGCCCGCAGCACGTCCGTGGTCGGTTCGAGCTCGACCCGCCACGGCTGGTCGTCCTTCGGGCGCTTGCTCCCGAGGGTCTCCTTCGGGCGGTAGTCGGCGACGGCTGCAGCCATGATGACCACGTCTGCCTCGCGCGCTAGCGCCTCGCGCTCGAGGTCGGCCGCCGAGGGGGTCTCGATCACCTCCACGCCCGCGGGCGCGGGCACCGCAAGGTTCGCCGCGAGCAGCGTCACCTGGGCGCCGCGGCGGCGAGCCTCCTCCGCAAGCGCCACTCCCATGCGGCCCGACGAGCGGTTGCCGAGGAATCGCACCGAGTCGAGCGGTTCCCGCGTTCCGCCGGCGCTGACCAGCACCCGCCTGCCCGCGAGCGCGCCGGGAGTTTGTGGCTCTGAGCCACTAGCACTGGTGAGGAGCTGCGCACACAGCGAGAAGATTGCCTCTGGCTCCGCCATGCGGCCAGTGCCCCATTCCCCCTCAGCGAGCTCTCCCTCCTCGGGGCCGACGACGTGCACCCCGCGCTCATGCAGCAACGCCACGTTCGCCCGAGTCGCCGGGTGCTCCCACATCCGGACGTTCATGGCCGGCGCGACGACGAGCGGGCCCGCGTGCGCCAGTGCGGCCTCAGCGACGAGGTTGTCGGCCAGCCCGTGGGCGAGCCTGGCGAGGATGTTGGCGGTCGCGGGCGCGACCACCATCAGGTCGGCACGCTCGAGGTGGGGATACGGGCCTGGGTCGGACGAGCGCGCGAGCGCGCGGAAGGTTTCGGCCGTGACGAAGCGCTCGGCGCCGGGCGTGAGAAGCGGCATCACGTCGTGTCCGGCACGCACGAGGAAGCGCGTAAGCTCGCAGGCCTTATAGGCGGCGATCCCGCCCGTGACGCCCTGAAGCACGCGGGCCATGCCCGCATTCTGCCGACTCGCGCGCCACACGCGGGAGGCGCGGCCCTACGAGCGGTACGTGTATTTGATCTTGCCCGTGGCGATCTCCTCGAGCGCCATGGTCAAGTAGTTCTTGGAGCGAGACTCGACGAGCGGCGGTGCGAACTCCTCAAAGGTGCCCTCGCCGAGCTGCTGGTGGTAGTTGTTGATCTGCCGCGCGCGCTTGGCCGCAGCGATCACGAGCGCATAGCGGCAGTCGGCGTGCGAAAGCAGGATGTCGATGCGCGGGTGGATCACGTGGCGACACTGTAGCTGCGGCGGGCGAGAGTCCGGCGGACGATCTCCTCGAGCTCGTCGACGGCTCGCCCCAGCTCGTCGTTGACGATCACGTGGTCGAACTCCTGCTCGCTGGCCAGCTGCTCGCGCGCGACGCGCAGTCGGAGCTCGATCTCGCCGGCGCTCTCGGTGGCCCGTTCACGGAGACGCCGCTCGAGCTCCTCGAAATTGGGGGCCTTAATGAAGATCGTCACCGAGCCGGGCACGTGGTCGCGGACGAGCAGCGCGCCCTGGGTCTCGAGGTCGAGGAGCGGTACACGGCCCTCCGCGCGGATGCGGTCGATCTCGGAGCGGAGCGTCCCGGCGCGCTTGCCCCACTCGTGCGTGACGTGCTCCAGGAACTCCCCGTCGCGCGCGCGTCTCTGAAACTCGTTCTCGCTCAGGAACCAGTACTCGCGGCCGTCCTCCTCGCCGGGGCGTCGCTCGCGCGTTGTGGCCGAGACGGCCAGAGCAAGCTCTGGGAGGCGGCGGAGCACCTCCTTCTCGAGCGTCCCCTTGCCGGCTCCGGACGTACCCGTGACGACGAAGACGGGGTTTTCCGGGGCCGCGTCCCTAGCCATTCTGCGAGTGCAGAATGACTAGCGGTTGAAGAGCCCGATCAGCTCGGTGCGCTGTCGGTCGGAAAGCCCGCCCACGGTCTTCGACTGGCTGATGCGCGCCTGGTTCAGGTATCGCGTCGCCTTGACCCGGCCGAACTTCGGCACGGCCATGAGGATGTCGAACACCTTGGCAGTTGCCACGTACTCGGGCGGCTCACGAAGGATCGCGTCGATGTGCGTGCGGCCGACCTTCAGATCTTTCTTGAGCTGTGCCCGACGGACCCGGATGTCGTTCGCGCGCTTCAGGGCCTCCATGCGCTGGTCGGGTGAACGCAGCGGCGCCTGGGCGGGAGCTTTCGTGGTCGTCAGCATCTGAGCGCGGGAGGCTACCAGATTCCCCGCTCCGTGCAAGGTCTACAAAACCACTGATATGCAGGAGTTTTCAGACCGCTACTTTCGTCTGGTCCCGGCCTGCGGTGACGCGATCGCGCGCTTGATGGGCGGCGCCGACGGCCTCGGCGGGGTCGGCAAAGCCGCACAAACGGGCCTCGGCTCCGAGGTCGGCGCGAACCCGTGAGGGCGCCTGCGGGTCGGCGAAGAGCACGGTGCCGAGCGCGACGGCCGTCGCGCCGGCGGCCAGCAGCTCGAGCGCGTCGCGACCTGTCTGGACGCCGCCCATGCCGACGATCGGGAGGCTCGTGACGCGCCGGCAGGCGTACACGCACGCAAGGGCGATGGGCTTCAGCGGGGCGCCGGAGTACCCGCCCGTGGCCGTGGCGAGTCGGGGCGCGAGCGTGCGCTCGTCGAGCGCGAGCCCGCGAATCGTGTTCACGAGCGAGAGCCCGTCCGCCCCGGCCGTCTCGACGGCGCGCGCCACTGCGGCGATGTCCGAGGTGGCCGGCGAGAGCTTCGCGTAGAGCGGCTTGCCTGTCGCTTGACGACAGGCTAGGACGATTTCGGCCACGGACTCGGGTGCTTCCTCGACGTTGGGGCAGGAGAGGTTGAGCTCAATCGTGGAAACCTCGCCGCGCCCGTCCAGGCGCGCGCACAGATCGGCGTATTCGCTGGCAGCGAAGCCGCCCACCGACACCCAGATCGGCATGCCCAGCGAGCGCAGGCGCGGCAGCGCCTCCGCCAGGAAGCGGTCGATGCCCGGGTTGGCGAGCCCGATCGAGTTGAGCATGCCGGTGCCCGCCTCGGCGATGCGAACCGGGGCGTTGCCCTCGCGCGGCCGCGGCGTGACCGTCTTCGTCACGAAGGCGTCGAGCGAGCGCGCCATATCGGGCGCGGTAAGCGCGTCCAGGCAACCCGAGGCGTTAAGCAGCCGCACTGAGCACCGGTCCTTCCACGCACAGACGCTTCCACTCGCCCTCGATCTCGACCGCGCAGCCGTAACAGGCGCCGTAGCCGCACGCCATCGGCGCCTCCCAGGCGAGCTGGGCGTCCGGCTCGAGCTCGCGAACGGCCTCCAGCATCGGCTCGGGCCCGCAGGCGAGCACGTCGTGGCCGGGCGGCAGTACATCCGTAACGAGCACCGGGTCGATCACCACCTCGGCCTCGGGTGGAAGCAGCTGGGCCGCCTCGGCGTGGAAGGCGGAGCGAAACCCGACGACTAGCCGCGGCTCGTGCAGCGCCGCGGCCAGGTAGGGGAGCGGCGCGACCCCCACTCCACCTCCCACGAGCAGCGGGCGCCGGACGTCGAGGCGAAACCCGTTGCCGAGCGGCCCCAGCACCGTCAGCCCGTCCCCCGGGACCAGCTCCGCAAGCGCCCGCGTGCCCCGGCCGACCACCTCGAAGAGAAAAGCGAGCTCGCCCCGCGGCGTCAGGCAGAGGCTCATCGCGCGCGGCAGCGGCACACCAGGCGGCGAGAGCATGAAGAACTGGCCAGGGACGCCCGGATCGAGGGCTCCGCGGGCGACGCGCAGCAAGACGTAGGGGCCGACCGCCTCGCGGCCGGTGACCCTAAGCGCTTCGCGCCTGGGCATGACGCTCCTGGAGAGAGACCGCGGTGGCGCCGTGCGCTCCGGCGATCGCCTGCACCGCGGCAGCCGCGCCGGCGAGCGTCGTCAGGCACGGGACGCGCGCGAGGAGGGCCGCCTCCCGGATCGCATAGCCGTCGCTTCGCGCTCCTGAGCCCTGCGGCGTGTTCACGACGAGATCGCATCGACCGCGGCGGATGAGGTCGACGACGGTCGCCCCGCCGCCGGGCTCCGTCACCTTCCGCACGGGCTCGACGGCGATCCCGGCAGCGGCGAGGGTGCGGGCGGTGCCGGTCGTGGCGACGAGCCGGAAGCCGAGGCGCACGAGCTGAGCGGTCACCGGCACCGCCGCCGCCTTGTCGGTGTCACGCACCGAGAGGAAGACGGTGCCGCCCTCCGGGAGGCGCCGCCCGGCCGCGCGCTCGGCCTTGGCAAAGGCTGTGGCGAAGTCCGGCGCCGTCGCCATCACTTCGCCCGTCGAGCGCATCTCCGGTCCCAGCACGGGATCGGCGCCGGGGAAGCGCGCGAACGGCAGGACGGCGGCCTTCACACTCACCTGTTGCGGCGGGCGACCCCAGGGCAGGTCCAGGTCGACGAGGCGGTGTCCCGAGGCGAGGGCGCACGCGGCCGAGACGAGGTTGACCCCCGTCGCCTTGCTGGCGAACGGGACCGTGCGCGACGCCCTCGGATTCGCCTCGAGCACGCAGACCTCCCCGTCCGCAACGGCGAGCTGGACGTTCACCAGCCCGACCACGCCGAGGGCCGGGGCGAGCCGCCGGACGATCTCCTCCACCTCCGCATGCGCCTCCACCGAGAGGCCAGGCGCGGGGAGCACGCAGGTTGAGTCGCCCGAGTGCACGCCTGCCTCCTCGACGTGCTCCATCACCGCCGCGACGTAGGTGTCCTCGCCGTCGCAGAGCGCGTCCACGTCGATCTCCACCGCGTTCTCGAGAAAGCGGTCGACGAGCGTCGGGCCGGCGAGCTCGCGCATCGCCTCTTGCACCCCGCCGGCCGTGTAGCAGACGCGCATCGCCCGCCCGCCGAGCACGTAGGAGGGCCGCACGAGCGCCGGGTAGCCGACACGCTCGGCCACTGCGACCGCCTCCTCCGGAGAGTCGGCGATCCCCCACTGTGGACAAGCGATTCCGAGCTCGGCGAGCAGGGCTGCGAAGCGCTCGCGATCCTCCGCCAAGTCGATGGCATCGAAGGGGGTACCGAGAATGGCGAAGCCAGCCCCCTCCAGCGTGCGCGCGAGCTTGAGCGGCGTCTGACCGCCGAACTGGATGGCCACACCCGCCGGGCGCTCGCGCTCGCAGACGGCGAGGACCTCCTCCGCGCCAAGCGGCTCGAAGTAGAGGCGGTCCGACGTGTCGTAGTCGGTTGAGACGGTCTCCGGGTTGCAGTTGATCATCACGGCCTCGTAGCCGAGCGAGCGGAAGCTCTGCGCCGCGTGCACACAGCAGTAGTCGAACTCGATGCCCTGGCCGATGCGGTTCGGGCCCGACCCGAGGATGACGGCCGCCGGCCGTTCGGACCGGTGGCTAGCTGGATCGTCGCGTTCTCCCCACGTGGAGTAGAGGTAGTTCGACCGGGCGTCGACCTCGCCGGCGCAAGAGTCCACGCTCCGGTACGCGGGGCGAACGCCGGACGTCCGGCGGCGCGCCCGCGCAGTTCCCTCGCCGACCCCGCAGTGCGCGGCGATCGCGGTGTCGGAGAGGCCCAGGCGCTTGAGCCGCAGCCAGTCGTCAGTGACAAGGTCGTCGAGCGAACGCACGCCCTCGAGCGCGTCGCGGATGCGCTGGAACTCGTCGAGGAACCACGGATGCACACCGTCCGGAATCGCCGCGAGATCGCCCCAGGGTGCGTGAGCGCCCGAATCGATCTCGCGGCTGCGCATTGCCTTGCCGAACGCCTCCACAAACGTGCGGCCGATGCCCATCGCCTCGCCGACCGACTTCATCTGCGTGCCGAGTTCCGATTCCGCGCCAGGGAACTTCTCGAAGGCGAAGCGCGGGAACTTGACGACGACGTAATCGAGCGTGGGCTCGAAGCTCGCCGGCGTCGTCCCCGTCAGGTCGTTCGGCACCTCGTCGAGCGTGTAACCGATCGCGAGCTTCGCAGCCACTTTGGCGATGGGGTAGCCGGTCGCTTTCGAGGCGAGCGCGGAGGAGCGCGACACACGCGGGTTCATCTCGATCACGCGCAGCTCGCCCGACTCCCGCGAGCGAGCGAACTGGATGTTCGCGCCGCCCGTCTCGACCCCGACGGCGCGCACGACGGCGATGGCCGCATCGCGGAGCTCCTGGTAGTCCTCGTCGGGAAGCGTCATCTGCGGGGCGACCGTCACCGAGTCGCCCGTGTGGACGCCCATCGGGTCGAGGTTCTCGATCGAGCAGACGATGACGACGTTGTCGCGCCGGTCGCGCATCACCTCCAGCTCGAACTCGTCCCACCCGATCAGCGACTCCTCGACGAGCACCTGACCGACCGGGCTCTCGGCGAGCGCACGCTCCAGCAGGCGCTCGAGTTCCTCTGTCGTGCGCGCCGTGCCGCCGCCGTGCCCGCCGAGCGTGAACGCCGGACGCAGGATCACCGGGAAGGACAGATCGCGCGGGGCCTGATCCGGGGACGTGACCACGATGGACGCGGGTACGTGCAAGCCCACGGAGCAGACGGTCTCGCGGAAGACCTCGCGGTCCTCGGCGCGCCGGATCACATTCACGGGCGCGCCGATCAGCTCCACGCCGAGGTCGGCGAGTGCCCCGCTCTCCGCCAGCTCGAGCGCGAGGTTGAGGGCCGTTTGCCCACCCATTGTCGACAGCAGCGCGTCGGGGCGCTCGCGCTCGAGCACCCCGTAGACGCTCTCGGTGTCGAGCGGCTCCAGGTAGGTGCGGTCGGCGAAGCCCGGGTCGGTCATGATCGTCGCCGGGTTCGAGTTGACGACGATCGTACGGAGGCCCTCGGCCCGCAGCACCTTGAGCGCCTGCGAGCCCGAGTAGTCGAACTCGCACGCCTGCCCGATAACGATCGGCCCGGAGCCGATCAGGCACACCGATTGGAGGTCAGGCCGCCTTGGCAAGGCTGAGCTCCTCGACCCAGGTTTCGATGATCGGCCACGCGTCGTGCGGGCCCGGGCCCGCCTCCGGGTGGAACTGCACGGAGCGCGCCTGAAGCTCGGGAATGCTCAGTCCTTCGACCGTGCCGTCGTAGAGAGAGACGTGCGTGACCTCGCGCCCCTCGGAGGGAGCGACGGCGAAGCCGTGGTTCTGGCTGGTGACGAGCACGCGATTGGAGTCGCGCTCGACCACCGGATGGTTTGCGCCGCGGTGCCCGAAGGGCAGCTTGTAGGTCTGGAGCCCGAGCGCGAGCGCAAGCAGCTGGTGGCCGAGACAGATTCCGAGGACCGGCACGCGGCCGAGCAGGGCGCGCACGGCTTCGATCTCGGCTGCGAGCGGCTCTGGATCGCCCGGGCCGTTGGAGAGCAGCACTGCGTCGTGGGCGAGCAGCTCCTCGGGGCCCGCGTCGTGCGGGTAGACGGTCACGCCCGCGCCTGCCTTGGCCAGCCGCCGCAGGATCGAGCGCTTGCAGCCGTAGTCGACGACCGCCACGGAAGCTCGCCCACCGCGCGCGAAGACGTACGGCTCGTCGGCGGACACAGCGGCGGCGAGCGCCCGGCCGCCCATCTCGGGCCGCTCGCGAGTCGCGGCGAGGGCATCGTCGACGGAAGCGTCTCCCGCGACGACGATCGCTCGTAGGGAGCCCCGCTCTCGTAGATGGAGCACGAGCGATCGCGTATCAAGGCCCGAGAGAGCTGGCACGCCCTTCCCGGCCAGCCAGTCCGTCCACGCGGGCCCGCGGGCCTCGCGCATGACGACTGCGCGCGCATGCACGCGGGACGACTCCTCGCGCTCGCCGTCGACTCCGTAGTTGCCGACCATCGGCGCTGTAAAGCAGACGACCTGCTCGGCGTAGCTCGGGTCGGTGACGATCTCCTGGTAGCCGGTCATGGCGGTCGTGAAGACCGCCTCTCCGAACGCGAAGCCGGGGGCTCCCACCGACTCGCCGCGGAAGACCGTGCCGTCCTCGAGCGCGAGGAAGCCCGTCATCCGAACGCGACCTGCCCACCCGCAACAGTGAGCAAGACCTGCCCGCGAAGACGCTCGCCGAGCAGCCAGGAGTTGGCCGAGCGGGAGCGGAACCCGCGCTCCTCGACGACCCGCTCCTCCCGCAGGTCGATGAGCACGAGATTTGCCTCGGCGCCAACGGCGATGCGCGGCGGCTCGAGCCCGTAGACCCGCGCCGGCCCGGCGGACATGCGCTCGAGGAGCGTCTCGAGCGAGAGAATGCCGGGCTCGACGAGGCGCGTGTAGAGCGCGGAGAAGGCAGTCTCGAGGCCGGTGACTCCGAACGGCGCCGCTTCGAACGGGACTTCCTTCTCGTGCCGGGCGTGCGGGGCGTGGTCGGTGGCGACTGCGGCGATCGTCCCGTCACGCAGCCCTTCGATCAATGCCGCGCGGTCGGCGGTGCCGCGTAGGGGGGGATTCATCTTCAGGTTGGCGTCGAGCCTCCGCACCGCCTCGTCGGTGAGACACAGGTGGTGTGGTGTGACCTCCCCGGTGGCCGCCACCCCCTGCGCCTGCGCGGCTCGCAGGGCGTCGACCGACTCGCGTGCGGACAGGTGCAGCAGGTGCAGAGGACGCTCCTCGTAGGCGGCGAGCGAGAGGTCGCGCTCGACCATGACGCTCTCGGCTACGGACGGACAGCCCGCGAAGCCGAGCCGGGCCGAGACCTCACCTTCATGCATCTGGCCGTCACGTGAGAGCGTCGGTTCCTCGCAGTGGACGGCGAGCGTGCGATCGGTGAGCGCGTTGTACTGGAGAGCGCGGCGCATGAGGCCCGGCGCGACGACCGGCCGGCCGTCGTCGGTGAACCCCGCGGCGCCCGACTCGGCGAGCTCGACCATCTCTGTCAGCTCGCCGCCCTGCTGCCCTTTCGAGATCGCCGCGAAGAACCCGGTCGGCACGACGGCCTCGGTGCGCGCCTGGTCGACGAGCGCGCCCAGTACCGCGGCCGAATCTATGACCGGTTCGGTGTTCGGCATGGCGAGAATGGCGCAGTACCCGCCGGCGGCCGCGGCTTGCGTGCCGGAGGCGACCGTCTCCTCGTCCTCGCGGCCGGGTGTGCGCAAGTGCACGTGGGGGTCGACGAAGGCGGGCGCCAGCAGCAGGCCGTCGCCGTCGACCACCCTGTGCTCGTTCGTGTCGAGGTCCGCGCCGAGCTGCACGATCATGCCCCGGTCGACGCGGACGTCCGTGACCGCGTCCACGCCACGCGCAGGATCGAGCACCCGCGCGCCGCGGACGACGAAGCTCGCGGGCTCGCTCTGGCGCCGGTACAGCATCACGCCACCTCCTCGACTGCCTCAACCTTGACCTCGACAGGCCCGTGCGTCAGCAGGTCGTAGAGCACCGCCATGCGCACGACGAGCCCGGAGCGCACTTGGCCGACGATGAGCGCGTCCCCGGCGTCCGCGACGCGGCCGTCGATCTCGACGCCCCGGTTCATCGGGCCCGGGTGCATCACCTTCTGGCCGGGTCGCAGCCGCTCGGGAGTCACTCCCCAGCGCGCCGTGTACTCGCGCAGGCTGGGCACGTAGTTGGCGCCCTCCTGCATGCGCTCGCGCTGCATGCGCAGGACATAGACGACGTCGGCGGACTCGAGCGCGCCGATGTCGTAGGACGTCGTGCAGCCCAGCGACTCGATGGCGCGCGGGATGAGCGGCGGCGGGCCGACGAGCGTGACGCGCGCGTCGAGCAGGACGAGCGCCTGGACGAGCGAGCGGGCAACGCGGGAGTGCAGGATGTCGCCGACGATCGCGACGTGCAGCCCCTCGATGCGGCCGAACTCCTCCTGGAGCGTGTAGAGGTCGAGCAGCGCCTGGGTTGGGTGCTGATGCTTGCCGTCGCCGGCGTTGACGACGTGGGCGTCCACGTTGCGCGCGACGAGCTGGGGCGCGCCGATGTGCGGGTGGCGGATGACGATCACGTCGGGGTCGTAGGCGGCGATCGTCAGGGCCGTGTCCTTCAGCGACTCGCCCTTGTCGACGGCCGAGCCCGCGGCCTTGATCGACATCGTGTCCGCGGAGAGCCGCTTGGCGGCGAGCTCGAAGCTCGACGAGGTACGGGTGGAGGACTCGTAGAACAGGTTCACAACCGTGCGCCCGCGCAGCGTGGGCAGCTTCTTCACCTCGCGCTCCAGCGAGCGGGAGAAGGAACGCGCAGTGCCGAGCAGGCGCTCGACGTCGTCGCGGGTGAGGTCCTCGATGGAGATCAAGTGCCGCCGGGCCGGCGGCGCGGGCGGAAGCAGCTCCTCCCGCATCAGGTGAATGTCGGCGCTCACACTCTCTCCTCCACTCTCTCGTCCCTAGCCGGCAGGCCTTCCCGGCCGGCACGCCGCCTGTGTGCGGAGTCCACCGGCGGCTTCGTGCCGCCGCTTGTGGCCTCTGGCCCCGCCTCGTGCCGTTGTCGGCACGAGGTCCGGGTCCGTGTGTCGAAAACTGTCCCCTCCGGCCTCGCACCGGCAGCGTCGCGCCAGGAACGAGAAAGCACACAATTCATCTCGCCTCCTCAGGAGTCGAAATCAAGAGAACGCGGTCGACCTCGTCGACCTCGACGAGCTGCACCTGGACGCGTTCGCCCCGGGCGGTGGGCAGGTTCTTGCCCACGTAGTCGGGGCGGATCGGCAGCTCGCGGTGGCCGCGGTCGGCGAGCACGGCTAGCTGGACGCGTGAGGGGCGGCCGTAGTCGAAGAGCGCGTCGATGGCGGCGCGGATCGTCCGGCCCGTGTAGAGGACGTCGTCGACCAGGACCACCGTGTTGCCTTCAAGCGGGAACTCGAGTTTCGTTGCGCGTACGAGCGGCTGTGCGTGTAGGGGAGCCTCGCCGCCGCGGACGTGAACGTCGTCGCGGTGGAAGGTGATGTCGAGCGTGCCGAGTGCGACCTCTTCTCCGGAAAACTCGAGGATGAGGTGGCGCAGACGCTGCGCGAGTGGCACGCCGCGCGTGTGGATGCCCACGAGTGCGACCGTGCCGAGGTCCCCGTTCCGCTCGATGATCTCGTGCGCGATGCGCGAGAGCGTCCGCGAGACGGCGTCCTCGTCGAGGAGGAGCTTCTCGCCGCCGAGGCTCGTCTGGCTCAACGCCTGCGCACCATCGCGGGCGGTTTCAAGGCATACGTCATCTGCGACTCCTTTCCGGCCTCTCGGGACCGGCTTAAAGGGGTTCGTGTCGGTTCGAAGTGTAACTCACCCCCTCGGACGTCCGCGCCGGCGGCTGGCTCGACACCCTTGGCTCCAGGGGACCTGGCCCGGCGATCCGTGTGGGGTCAGACCCCCTCTACAGGCGATTGTGTTACGTCTGTGCCGAGTGTGTGACGATCTGCGTGTGCCGCGCCCACGAGGATTCCAGCCGCGCGACCTGCTCCGGCAGATACTGGTCAGCCATCCCGTGGTCGCATCCGACGGCGACCAGGTCGCCTACACGCGGCGCACCGTCGAGCGCGGCGAGTACAGGTTCCGGATCTGGGCGGTGCCGTGGCGCGGCGGGCGCCCGCGACAGCTCACCGCCGGCGCTGTGGACGCCCGGCCCCGATTCTCACCTGACGGCGAGACGCTTCTCTTCCTGTCCGAGCGGTCGGGACGCATGCAGCCGTGGACGCTGCCGCTCGCGGGCGGGGAGCCGACACAGCTTGCCGAGCTCGACGGCAACGTGACGGCCGCCGAGTGGTCGCCCGACGGGCGCCTGGTGCTGCTGCTCGCCCCGAGCGGCGAGCAGCGCTTCCTCGTCGGCGATCCGGAGAGTCCCGTCGCGCGGCGCATCGGAGACCTCACCTGGCGGCTCGACATGGTCGGCGTGCGGGATCAGTTCACGAGCGCGTGGGTGGTGGTCAGGGACGGCGGGAAGCCGCGGCGGCTCACGAACGGCTCGTACGAGGTCCTGGACGCCTTCTGGCACCCGGAGGGCGAGCGGATCGGCGTGCTCGCCGACCGTGGCGAAGACGCGGGGCTGCGCGAGCAGCCGAGCGTCTGGAACCTGCCTGCCGCCGGAGGGCGCCCACGGCACGTCGTGGCGCTCAATCAACTCGTCTACCGGGCGGCGTGGTCACCCGCAGGGCAGCTTGCGCTCCTCGGCCACGACGGAGCGCGGTACGAGGGGTGGGGCAACGTGACGCTCCACGTCGCGGCGCCCGGCGGGCCGAAGCGGCTCGCGCCGGGTCTTGACCGCACGCTCTTCAACGCGACGGCAGGCGACGTGCTCGACCTCACCGCTCGCCTCCCGCCGCCGCTGCGATGGCTCGACAACCAGACGCTCGTCGCACTCGTGAGCGACGAGGGGCGGTCGGTTCCTTACCGCTTCGCGCTCGACGGGTCGTATGAGCCGCTCGCGTCGGGCGAGATCGTCGCCTACGCGCTCGATGCGGCAGCCGGCTGCGTCGTGGTAGCGGCGTGTGTGGACGGTGAGGCCGGCGAGATCTATGCAGTCGAGGACGGCGCGCTGCGGCCGCTGACGCGCGACGGCAGTCGGTGGTTCAAGCCGTTCGCCCGCGAGCCCGAGCGCGTGCGCGCGCGCCACCGTGACGGCCACGCCGTCGAAGGCTTCCTCTGGCGCGCGCGCGGCCGCCGGCGCGGCCTGGTGCTCCACGTCCACGGCGGGCCGTACCTGGCACACGGCCCGGTGCCGTGGCTCGAGATGGCGGCGCTCGCGGACGCGGGCTTCCACGTGCTCGGGGCAAACCCGCGCGGCTCGGTCGGCTACGGCGAGGCGTACGCGCGCGCGATCCACGGCGCCTGGGGCGAGGCCGACGAGAGCGACTTTCTGCGGCTCGCGGACTGGGCCACCCGCAACGGTCTGGCCGAGCGCCGGCGTATCGGTCTGCTCGGATTGTCCTACGGCGGGCTCACGGTCAATTATCTGCTCAGCCGGCATCCGGCGCGGTTCGCGGCCGGGGTCAGCGAAAACCCCGTGACGGACTACCTTGCCGAGTACGGCGGGGCCGACGGGGGCACGACCATCGGGACGTGGGCAGCAGGAGTCGAGCCGTGGGAGGACGCGGAGCGGATGCGGGCGCTCTCACCGGCCGCGCAAGCCCACCGCATCCGTGCACCCCTGCTCCTCCTCCAGTGCGAAGCTGACCTGCGCTGCCCGCCTGTGAACAGCGAGATCCCGTTCGCCATCCTGCGCTCGCTCGGCCGCACCGTCGAGTTGGTGCGGTACCCGGAGGAGTTCCACCTGCTCTTCGCGGTCGGCCGACCAGACCGGCGCGTCGACCGTATCGAGCGCATCGTGGATTGGTTTCGGCGGTACCTCTGATCGTCCAGGACGGTCAGGCGCTCGGATTGGCGCCGTTGAAGCGCGGCAGGCCGTCCTCGAAAAGCTCCTCCCACGGCGCCTTCGAGTCAACGTACGATCGGTACTGCGGGCGGATGCCCGGGTCGCCGTCCAGCGAGCCGAGACGGATCGAGACTTCGTCGCCTTCGGGCCACCTGCCGCCGAAGAGGCTCGAGCCGCACTCGGAGCAGAATGCCTTGACGGCACCGCCCCCTTCAGGCACATGGATGCGGATCAACTCCTCGCCCGCGAGCAGCCTGAAGCGCTCCCGGGAGACTCGGCCCGTCACCAACGCCCCGGCACCCGAGTGCTTGCGGCAGCGCAGGCAGTGACAGTAGTTCGCGCGCCGAAACGGCGGCTCGACCTCGAAGCGAACGCCGCCGCACAGACAGCCGCCTCGTACCGCCTCGGTCATCCCGGCACTGTACGCGGGGTCAGACCCCCTATACCAGTGCAGGCTTTACGCGGATATGCCGTCTTCATGCCGGATGTGTGCATGGCGGTCTACTCGCGCGCCAGGGGCCCGAGCATCCAGACGCCCGCGAGCGGCAGCGCGGCGAGGACGGCGAAGCTTGCCTGCCAGGACGTCAGCTCCACCATGGCAGCGAAGGGCGCCGGCGCGATGGCACAGCCCACCGCGAGCGCGGTCTGCTGGAAACCAAGCGCGGCGCCCGCCCGGGCCCGGCCGGCGAGCTCGGCCGCTGCCGTGAACGAGAGCCCGTTCCAGCTAGCCGACAGCGCACCGGCGACCGTCAGCGCGGGCACAAGCACCACATTGGGGGCGTTCATGAGCGCGGCCGCCACGGCCACTGCCGCCGCGAGGGCGACGCCGACCCACCGGAGCGGGACGAGCCGCGTGCGCCGCCGGTCTGAAAGCCGACCCAGCGTGATGCGAAGCGCGCCGCCAAGCACGCTCACCACGGCGAGCACGCCGCCCGCCGCGCCCAGGGAGAATGCGCGTTCCTCGTGGAGGAAGAGCACCAAAAAGCTCGTGATCGCGATCTGGACGACGACGTAGAACGTGCTCCCGAGGCAGAGGCGCCAGAGGCGCCGGTCGTGGAGCGGCCGCCCGACATCCCCCATCTCCAGGGACTTGCCCGGCGGGTCCCGCAGGAGCGCGACGCCGACGAGCGACGCCACGAGCGCAAAAGCCCCGAGCGCCGCGAAACCGGTCTGCAGCCCACCCACGGCGACGAGCGGCGGCAGCGCGAGCGCCGCGACGGCCCAGCCAAGGGGGACGGCCGTCTGGCGGATTCCGAGCGCGAAGCCGCGCTCCTCCGCGCGGAACCAGCCCATCACGGCGCGCCCGCTCGCCGCGCTCACGCTGGCTCCGCACATCCCGGCAACCGTCAGCAGCGCGAACAGCGCCGCGTACGGAGGAAGCCCCGCCGCCGCGGCATACGCCGCACCGGCCGCCCCGAGCCCGAGCCCGACTACCGCCCGCTCCCCCACGCGGTCGGTCGCGAGCCCCCAGAGCAGCAGCGTGAGCACCATGCCGCCGCTCGTACCGCCGAGCAGCAGCCCCACCTCGCCGAGTGAAAGCCCGTACTCGTCCCGAAGCGCCGGGAGGAGCACCGAGACACCGGTGCCGAGCGCGGAGTACGACGCTTGCGCACCGACGCCCGCGCCGAGCACCACCCACCTGTAACGGCTCACGGGCGGGCGTTCGGAAGGCGCATGGGCGTACCGCGCTACTCGGCGACCAGCTCGTCAGGCTCGGTGAGGGCCTCGATCGCGTCCTGGGCGGCCTCGAGCGACAGCTCAGGCACGAGCACTTTCTGTGGCGCGTTTTCGATCTCCCGCGGGTGGTGTTCCACGGCGGTCTCGAGTGTCGACTCGATGCCCGCTGCGGTGAGGATGGCCTGCACCTCCTCGGCCTCGCCGATGTCTTCCGCCACCGTCAGCTGCACCATTCGGGTCATGAGGGCTTCTCCTCGCCTGGCGGTACGACGCCCGGCTCGGGCGCAGCCGCCTCGTCGTCCCGCTCGAGCGCGCCCCCCTTGCGGAGGCGCGGCTTGCCCCGCTCGGCGAACGGGACGTCGATGATATCGAAGTCCTTCGGCACGACCGTCTCCGGGAAAACCCGCCTGGCCTCGCGCGCCACCTGCCCGCCGGAGTAGCGGCTCGAGACGTGCGTCAGCGCGAGCATCGCCACGCCGGCGTCGCGTGCCAGACTCGCGGCCTCGCTGGCGGTGGAGTGCAGCGTCTCCCGAGCGCGCTCCTCCTCGTCCTGCAGGAACGTGGCCTCGTGCACCAGCACGTCGGCTCCGCGCGCCACCTCGAGGACGCTCGCAGCCGGCGCCGAGTCGCCCGCGAGCACCACCTTGCGCCCCGGACGCGCGGGCCCCAGCACCTGCTCGGGTGAGATCACCGCTCCACCGGGAACGAGCACGCTCTTCCCGCGCTGGAGCGCGCCCCGATCAGGCCCCGACGGAACGCCGAGGGCATCCGCGGTGGCCACGTCGAAGCGGCCGGGCCGCGGGGCCTCAGCGAGGGCGTACCCGACAGCAGAGACGCCGTGTGCGACGGAGAAGACGGCGAGTTCGTAGTCGCACCGCTCGAGCACGTCGCCCGGACGGACGGTGCGCAGCTCGTACTCGTAGGTCAGCTTGCCGAAGACGCGGCGCAGGGCCCGGAACAGCTCCGTCAGCCCGGGCGGCCCGTAGATCGTGAGCGGCAGCTCGCGCCCGCGTAGCGCGAACGTCTTCATCATTCCCGGCAGGCCGAGATAGTGGTCTGCGTGATAGTGGGTCAGGAAGACCTCACGAAGGTCGGCGAGGCCGACGACCGAGCGTAGAAGCTGCCGCTGCGTGCCTTCCCCGCAGTCGAGCAGCAGGCGCTCGCCTCCGCGGCGCACGAGGATCGCGGCGGGCCCTCGCTGCGCCGTCGGCATCGAGCCTGCGGTGCCCAGGAAGACGACGTCGAGATCCACGCGCGGAGAGTCTAGAAGCGCGATGGAGCCGGGCCCGCTGGTGCGCCGCCGTCACGACGTGGGGTGGCGCCGGGCCCGCGCTAACCGGCGGGCAGGAGCAGCGTCTCGCCCGGCTGAAGCCCGTCTCCGACGGCCGTCTGGTTGCCTTGCTCCAGCCGCCATACGGCTTCGCGCGGGTCGCCGCCGAAGTGCTCGACGGCGATCGCCCAGAGCGTGTCGCCCGGCTGCACGACGTAGTGGCGGGCAGGCTGGGCGCTCTCGGACGGGCGCGCCGACCAGCCTACGGCGGCGGCGAGGAGTATCGTTGCCAGAGCGATCTTTACGAACATGTGTTCGCCAGCGTAGCGCGAACGCGTGTTCGTGTCAAGGCCGTGCCTAGTGTGGACGCTTCGGCTTGCGGATCTGCGGCTTGCCCTTGCGGTCGATCTTGCCGACCCGGAAGGGCTGGCTCGTCACGACGCTCACCCGTGCCGGGTTCATGTCGGCCGCGAGCCGCGCGCCGTAAACGTAGTAGCCAGGCTTGACGCGGCGCTGCGGCAGCGTTACGACCCTCCCCCAAGGCGCCCGTACCCGCCCGGAGACCTTCAGCACCGGGCGGAGCTCGGCCGACCCGGCGAGGGCGCGGCCGATCACGCGCGCCCATTGGGGGGCAGCCGGCGCACGCGGCAGACGGAACAGCCCGGCGGTGAAGCGCGCGTCCTCCTTGGCACCGAGCGAGAAGCTCCAGCGCGTCTGCCCGGCCGGGAGAATGCGGCGCGCTCCCGCGAAGCGTGTTGCCGTTCCGACCACGCGCGTCGTGTGCCGCCACTCGATCGCCGTGCTCGTGCAGCCCGCCGCCGTCTCTGCGACGGCCGCCTTGACGGCGTCGAACGAGGGCCTGGGCGTACCGTCCGCACGCAGGAGCCCCGCCTGCCAGCGGGCGAGGTCGCGCTCGTCGGCGAGGCCGAAGAAGAGCAGCGACTCGATGCTCGGGTCGCAGGCGGCGAGCCGGACGGCGTCGGCGTAGTTCTCCGCCTGCAATTCTTCGTCCGTCGTCGGTACGTTCTCGGTCCCGGTGTACGCGCCGCGGGCGCTCTCGAGAGTGCCGACTTGCCAGCCGACCTCCGCGATCCGCAGGCCGAGCGTCTTGACCACCACCGACACGCCCGTCTCGGCGAACGTGGGCTGGGCGGTGCCGTTGAACGCGTCCCACACCGCCTGCTTGATGCGGTCGAGGTTCGTCAGGCCCGCCTTCGGCCACGAGTAGCCGATTCCGAGCGGATGGGTGTCGCGCTCGGGATAGGCGTGGAAGGCAAGCTCGTCCATGAGCGGCTTGGTCCGGCCGCTGGCGCGGTAGACGGCGCCGAGGTCGCGCAGGCAGCGGACCGGCGACGTGGAGGGATTGTCCGGCGAAAGCGGGTCGTCGTTGCCACGCGGGGACAGGCCCAGTCCGGCCACCTCGAGAGCCGAGTCGACGGCCTTGAGTGCGTCGTAGGAGGCTGCCAGCACGGGGGCGTACGAGGAGCAGCCGACAGGCGCGCGGGAGTCGTCGAACTGGGGGCGCCAGAACCGCGGCTGGTTCGGCTCGTTGCCAACGATGTAGTGCCGCACGAGCGGGTACGCGCGCGCGAGCTCCTGGAGGAACGCAGCGAACTGCGGGATGCCTGCGTCCGAGCCCGTGAGCGCCGTCGCCCGGCCCGGGTAGACGGCGAAGACGATGCGTACGCCCCTCGCGGTCGCGCGCGCCACGTAGCGGTGGAGGCGGTCGCGCTGCGGAATGACGGTGGGATGGTCGGGATCCCAGGGAATCGAGACGCGGTTCTCGCGCAGGCCGAGGCCGGCGAGCGTGGCGAGGAAGGCGGCGCCTCCATCGTCGGAGTCACGACCGGCGTCGTCCGTGACGCCGACGGTCAGCCCGGCTCCCGCCGGCGCGGGCAGCGCCGCGGCGGCAAGCAGCAGCGCGAGGACGGTTCTGAAGCGCTTCGGCATGGCAGTAGTGAGATCGGCCTCTCCCGGACCGGCCTTGAGGGCTACACGGAGCATCGCAGGTGTGACGCGCCGCGTCGATAGGCCTTACGGCCCAGGCGCGCAGTTTGTGAGACCTATCCGTTCCAGCACAGCGTCGAGCAGCGGTCCGGCACCGAACCGGACCGGGTCGCCTGCCGGCAGCCCGGTCTGGTCGCGTGTGACCGCTACCGCGTGCCTCGCCTCGGCCTCGTCGAGCCCGCGCGTGTTGAGTGCGACCGCGACCACGCGAGCGGGACGGGCGGGAAGGGAGATGCGCTCGTGCAGCTCAACGAGCTCGGCGAGCGGCGGGATCGCATGGCCCGGACAGCCCTCGATCTCGTTCGCGCCGGCGCGATGGCAGAGCACGAATGCGTGCGGCGCCGCGCCGTGCAGGAGCCCCAGCGTCACGCCCGAGTACAGCGGATGGACGAGCGAGCCCTGGCCCTCGACGAAGAGCAGCTCTCCCCCGCGGCGCGCGCCCTCGACGACGAGCTGCTCGGCGGCGCCCGCGAGGAAGTCGGACACGACGGCGTCGACCGAGATGCCCCATCCGGCGATCGCGATGCCCGTCTGACCCGTGGGCACGAATACCGACGCGAGGCCGCGCGCCCGGGCGGCGCGGTCAAGCTCGAGCGAGACGGTCATCTTCCCGATTGCGCAGTCGGACCCCACGGTGAGCACGATTCGCGCCGGCAGCTCGAGGTTCTCGCCCGTGGGGACGCTGAGCCCGGCCGGCGGTCTCCGCAGGTCGCGCAGTTCGACGCCGTGGCGGCGCGCGAGCGCGGCCAGCTCATCGTCGTCCGCAACGAGCTCGTGGAGGCCGTTCTCGATGTCGAGCCCCTTTGCGATGCAGCTGCTCAGCAGCTCGCGCCACTCCGGCGGGAAGCGGCCACCCTGCGTGGCCACGCCCACGAGCGCCGTCGTCGGGCCGAAGCGGAGCGCCTCGTCGACGGTCGCGACGATCGGGATGCCGCCCTCATCCTCCCCCGCTCGCGCCGAGTCGAGGATGGCGACCACCGGGTCCCGCCCGTAGCGGATGACACCCCGCGCGGTCTTGCCGTAGTGCGGGTCGTCGCTCTTGCCCTCCGCCAGCACGAGGTATCGCTTCACCTCGCGCGCGGGCGTCACCGATCCCCGCTCTGGACGCCGAGCCCCGGCGCTGCCGAAGGAAGCTGGACGCCGTCTACGAGCTGGACTCCCGGCCAGGGATCCTCGGCGAGCAGCAGGTTGCCGTCCAGGTCGACGTGGTCGCAGAGGCTCGCCACCTGGCAGCCGGCGGCGATGCCGAGCCCCGACTCGACCATGCAGCCGAGCATCACGCCGAGCCCGAGCGCCCGGGCGGCGTGCGCCATACGGATCGCCTCGCGGATGCCGCCCGACTTGGCGAGCTTGATGTTGATCCCGTGGGCGAGCTCCGCGCACGCTGCCACGTCGGCGAGCGTGTGGCAATCCTCGTCCACGTAGAGGGGCAGCGGCGAGCGGCGCTTCAGCTCGGGGCCGTCGTCGTCTCCGGCGCGTAAAGGTTGCTCGCAGTACTTCACGCCCAGCGTCGCGAGCTGGGGGAGCACCTCCGTCGCTTCGTCGAGCGACCACGCCTCGTTCACGTCCACCTGGAGCGGCAGCTCGGTGGCCCTCCTGACAGCGCGCACGCGCTCCACGTCCAACCCGTCCCGACCGCCGAGTTTCAGCTTGAGGCGCTGGAAGCGGTCGTGCGCCACCTCCGCCTTGCGCGCCATCGTGTCGGGTTCCGCGAGGACGATCGTCCAGGAGGTCGGCGGTCCAGCACGCCGGAGGCCGAGCATGCGCCAGACGGGGAGCCCGAGCAGCTTCCCGCACAGGTCGTGGAGCGCGGCGTCGACCGCGGCCTTCGCCGCCTGCTCTCCCGGCCGTTCGCCAAGCCGGTCACCGATCTCGTCGAGCGCGAAAGGATCGTCGTCGAGCCCGCCGTCCAGCGACACAAGGAAGGCGCGTGCGGACTCCGCGGACTCGCCGTAACGCTCGATCGGCGCGGCCTCACCGTAGCCGCACTCTCCCGCGTGCGCGATCTTGACCTGGACGACATCGGCGGTATCGCTCGACCCGCGCGCAATCGTGAAGCGCTCCGCGAGCGTCAGCGTGACGATCCGGGCGTCAACCCTCACGGCCGGCCACGATACCGCCGCCCTGACCCCGGCGGACAGGGCCGTTCGGGGCACGTCCCGAGCTGGTCTCGGGGGCCACCGCTCCTCCTCCCCGGCATGGACCCTATCCGGCTCCGGCGGGCGCGTGTGTGGCGGAACGTCACGAAAGGGCGACGGAGGCGCGACGACGGTCCCGCGCCCTCGCGTCTACACTGGACGCCCCAGCGCCTGTAGCTCAGGGGATAGAGCGCGCGCCTCCGGAGCGCGAGGTCGCAGGTTCGATTCCTGCCAGGCGCATGAGGAACCCCGGCGCGGAGCGCAGATCCGCATGGTTGCGTGAGTCATGCGTGCCGGAGATGCCACCGAAACACGCTTGGAGCTGTCCCCGGTGCTGTCCTCGGCATTTCGCCAGCACGGACAACTCCAGAGCCGGCTGACGCAGTGGCGGCTCTCGATCGCCAGTCCTTGGAGCGGTGCCGTCCGCCCGGGGAGTCGAACCGACGCGCCTGCGAGAATCGTCACAGTGACGGCACAGACACGTCACACGACCCCTGCCTACGCTCGGAGGCGTGCGCCGTGAACCCACTCCGCCTGCCGAGTCTCGACGTCCCCGAGGCACAGAAGCAGAGCTACAGCGAAGCGGACGTCCACTCGACGCTGTTCGAGCCGGACATGACGACGTTCGGCTACCCGCCGCGTTCGAGCCGACAGGCCGACGGCGAATACTTCGTGGAGCAGAGGACACTCGCGGTGCGCCGTCTGAAGACCGGGCGGGCCACCGGTCGTTACGACGGCCTCTATCTGATCGGCAACTCGCCTGTTGTCCTCTGCGAGCTGAAGCGGTACGACGCGCTCGACGCACCGGCTGAATGGGAGCGTGCGAAGCGCCAGCTCGTCGACTACGCCGCCAGCGAGGACTTCGCCATCGCTCCGCCGTTCCTCGTCCTCTACTGCGGCAAGCCGGAGCGAAACCGGTTCTTCCGCCGGAAGACCGTGGCTGACCCGTCCCTTCTCGGAGAGACCGAATACGAGGAGCTCGACGAGATCTGGGGCTGGGACCGGGTCAAGGAGTTCCAGCTCAGAGGCGCGTTCGCGCTGGAGGAGGTCACGAGGGAGCGCCTCCTCGAAATCCTCCTTCACCACCTCGACCGCATCGAGGACGACATGCGTCAGCCAGTCGCGCATGGCGTGCAGGTCGTATCCGACAACCCGCCGCAGATCCTCACGTCGTTCGGACGGTGGCTTCGCGACAACCCCGCCGCACGCGAACGACTCAGGCAGCTCTACGACCGCAAGCTCGCCGAGGTCGGGAGGCCGGCGCAGGTCGTCGAGGAGATGGTGACGCAGGCTGCGCTGAATTACCTGAACAAGGTCTTCTTCCTGAGCCTTTGCGAGGACCGGAACCTGCCCGGCTTCTATCGGATCATGCGGGAGTTCCTACCGACGACGCGCTCCGAGACGACGCCGACGACCGCCGCCGTCTTCCTCGGGATGCTGAGGCGGAAGATCCGCGACACGGCAGGCACGTGGCGTCCTGAGGAAGAGCACGCCTACCGATCGCTTCGCCACGAGCTCGCGTCAGACATTCGCGATCGCGTGATCGAGCAGAACAACTGGTGGGAACTGATCCGCGTCGCGTTCGATTTCGCGGAGGAGAAGTTTCCGCTGGTCTACCGCGAGGACGCCTACGACTACTTCCGCCCAGGGAAGGAGACACTCGCTGAGCTCGTCTACGACCTCTCGACCAAGAGCTTCTCGCGGCTCACGAATCGTCACGTGGGCGACATCTACCAGGGTCTTCTCTCGTCTCGTAGACGCCGCCCGCAGCAGGCACGCCTTGGCGCGTTCTACACACCTCACGGCGACGTCGAGTACATGGTCGGCAAGCTCGCGCTAACCGAGAACTCGCGCGTGCTCGACCCGTGCATGGGCTCGGGGCACTTCCTCGAGACGCTCTACGAGCACCTCGCCGCGCTGTATCGGGCGCAGGGACATGCGGAGCCAGACATCTTCCGGCTCATCGTCGGCCAACAGCTGTTCGGAGGCGACATCGATAGTTTCGCCGCGTCGCTTTCTGCCATCCGGCTTTTCCTGCTCGACGAGCACGAGACCGGCACAGCGCCGAACTTGTTCGTTCACGACATGCTGCTGCACTCGCCCGAGCGTCCACAGCGCGAGCTGTTCACCGAGGCCGAGCGAGCGATCGCCGTCGATCCACGAATCGACGAACTAGCCCCCATCGACGAGGTCGAGTTCGACGCTGTTGTCGGCAACCCGCCGTACGGAGCGCGGAAACCTGACTACAAGCGACACGTCTACGCACGGCTCTACGGCCAGCGTGAGACCGATCGACGCGCAGGCAGCCTCAGCACGGGCGACGCCGACACCTACTCGATGTTCTTCGCCAACGGTCTCGAGCGGCTCCGTGAAGGAGGCCGCCTGTGCCTGATCACGAACGACAGCTTCCGCACGCTCACGACGCACGCTCCCCTCCGTCGTCACATCCTCGACCGGTGCAAGATCGTCGAGATCCTGCTGACGGACACGAGGCACTTCGAGGGGGTGAGCTTCCAGTTCGCCGGCATGGCGATCACGACGCTTGAGAAGTGTTCTGATAGGGAGGCTCGGCTCGCGAACGTCATGCGGCTCGTCGACTACGTTCGCGAGCCTTCCGATTTTCCGACCCCGCCGGTCGAGAAAGTGATCGAGCTTCGTCAGGAGGAGTACGAGGCACTACCGGAGACGCCGTTCTTCGTCGGGGTGCCGCGAGAAGTATTCGAGGCGGCCAAGCTCTCCCTCCGCGTGCGCGATATCGCGCGCGGAAGACAGGGTATGATCACAGCCGACGACCGCTTCTTCCTCGGCGGGATTGGGCGTCCCTTTCCAGGACTGACGCGAGTCATCGAGGAATCTGATGTAGCGACAACCATCTCCGACGACGAGAAGACGCAAGGGATCGCAACGAACAAGCCTCACTTCGTCCCATTCGCAAAGGGAGAGGGCCTGGGCGAATACTGGAAGCCGCCGAGTGTTGCGATCGACTGGTCAACGGAGTCTGTCGCGGAGTTGAAGCGACGAGACGCGCTTCCGGCCGGGACGAGCCGCAAACCTCGTTTCCAGAACCGCGACTTCTACTTCCGGCGCGGACTGACCTACTCCGTCGTCTCGAGCGCACACCTGTCGGTCCGGCTTATGCCAGAGGGATGGATCTTCAGCGATAAGGGAAGCGCGATCTTCGTCGAACCAGGGGAGGCCGACGAGCTCTTCCTTCTCGGCTACCTGAACTCCGCGCTGGCGACGTTCTTCATGAAGAAGATCATCAACACAACCGCGACCGCGCACCTCGGGTACATCGAAAAGCTGCCGTACCGGCGGCCATCGCCCGAGATCGAGGCTGCTGTGATCTCGCGCGTCAAGGCGATTATCGACGCGCTCGCCATGGACGCCGACGCCGAGACGCAGCCGCTACGCGACGAGATCGACGAGCTGATCTTCGACCTGTTCGAGATTCGGAACTCCCGCGACGAGATCCGTCGCTTTTACGACACGGTCGGCCGTGCCGAAGCGCCGGCTCAGGCCGCGAGCGAATAGACCGATACGCGCTCGGTCAACTGGAGGCGATGCACGAGTGAATGCAACTCGTCGGCGCACTCGGCGTCGGGCAGGAGCTCAAAGGGGCAGCGGGCGCCGTCGTCTCCCATGCGCACGTCGCTCAGCTCAAGCAGGCGCGCGGGGAACTCGTCGGATGACAGGTCATCTGCGACCACGGCTATGCCGATCCACGTGACGCCGCCGGTCCCTACTGCTCGGATCGTGCCGTCGACGGCGCGCTCGACCGACCAACCGCAAGACCGGTAGTACCGCTCCAACTCATTCGAGAGTTCCTGCTTCCTGTCGTCCATCGGCTGCCTAGGGTCGCAGCAGCCCCGGACGGCATGACCGGAGGGTGGAATGAGCACAGCAGCAACCACTCAGGCACGCGAGATGCCGCGACTACTTCGCGGGAGCGGTCTTCGTCGGCGCCTTCGGCTTCTCGGCGTTTGCCAAGATCCCGTGGAGTTCGGCCACGACGCCGAGGACAACGCCACCCGCTGCGATGGCCGCCCACACGCGCTTATGGCCGAGGGCGAGGCCAAGCCCGCCGCAGGCGAGAGCGATCCCGCCGAGCACGAGCAGCGTGATCGGCCACGCCCCGATACGAGGTCGAAGACGAGAGAGAGCGTCAGGGCGGCGGCGACGGCGATGGAAAGGACGAACGCGAGTGCGATGCGCCGCGTGCGGCGAGAGCGGTCTAGGCGTGTCCTGAGCCCCGCAAGTTCGTCGGCCTGGGTGTCGAGCTTGTCGGCAAGAGCTTTGACCGCTTCCTGGTGTTCGCGCTCCGCCGCAGCAACTCGCTCCCGCTGGCGCTCGTCTCGCTCGTCCCACTCGCGACGCTCGGCCTCTCGACGCTCGCGCTCACGGTCGCGTTCGCGAGCAGCCTCATCTGCGCGCTCGCGCTCGGCCGCCGACTGCCGTGCGAGCTCGCGCGACGTCGCCTCAGCGGTGCGTCGAGCGTCGCGTTCGGCCGCCGCTCGCTCGTTCGCCTCGGTCAATAACCGCTCCCGCTCCGCGGCTGCAGCATGAATCTCGGCATCGGCCTGGGCGGCCTCGTCGGAGGCCTGATCGCGACCGCCGAGGACGCGTCCACGTTCACGACCCTCTTCCTGCTCGACGCGGCCACCTTCCTCGTCTTCGCTGCACTGCTGACGCGCATCCAGACCGCACCGCGCGCGGCGCGTGGGCGGCCCGGGGAGCTACGGCGAGGTCCTGCGCAACCGCCCGTTCCGCTCCTTCGCCTTGCTCAACACGCTCTTCATCGCGGTGAGCATCGCTCCGTTCGCGGAGTTTCTCCCGGTGTTCGCGAAGAATGAGTCGGCGGTCAGCGAGCGCTCGATTGGCTTCATCTTCTTCGTCAACACCGCGCTGATCGTGCTCGCCCAGGTGCCGATCGTGAAGTGGCAGGAGGGGAAGCGCCGCATGCGCGCACTCGCCGTCATGGGCGTGCTCTGGGCCGCCTCATGGCTCGTCGTCGGGGCGGCGGGCGCCTGGACGACAGGCACGCCAGCAGTCGCCGTGACATGGCCGGCGTGCTCGTCTTCGCGATCGGCGAGTGCCTCCACGGCGCCGTCCAGGGGCCGCTGGTCGCCGACCTGGCAGATCCCACACTGATCGGGCGCTACATGGCGCTCTCGAGCCTGTCCTGGCAGGCCGGCTTCATCATCGGGCCGGCGGCCGGCGGGTTCGTCATCGATGCCGAGCCCCTCGCGCTCTGGCCGCTCCTCGCCGCGGTGTGCCTCGTCGGGTCGGTATGGGCACTTGCGCTCGAGCGCGGCCTGCCGCGAGCTGTACGACGGACGCCCCGGCCCGAACCCGCGCTGGCGGCGCCGGCCGAAACGGGGTGAGGGGGAACCCATCCGCGCGGCTAGAATCCAACGCATGAGGCCCACGACGGACGAGCCGCTCAGTACTTATGCCAAGCCTGCCCCGCATCCGGCGGTCGCGTGGCCGCACGCTCCCCGAGCGCGACGTCCGTCGGCCCGCGCCCGCTGAGGTCGAAGCCTCCGGGCTCACCTGGGTTCACCTCGACAGCCCCCACGAGGAGGCCGCGAAGACGCTGGCCGAACGGTTCGGCTGGCACGCGCTGGACGTCGAGGACGTGCTCTCGAAGCGTCAGCGGCCCAAGATCGACGAGTATCCGGACTACCTCTTCGTCGTCCTGCACTTCCCGTTCTACGACTCGCATGTGCAGCGGTTGAACGCGGCCGAGCTCGACACCTTCCTCGGCCCCGACTACCTCGTCACGCTCCCCAACGTCGAACTGCTCCCAGTCACGCGCCTCTTCTCGCGCGTGCGGGACGACGAGAGGCTGCGCGACGAGCTCTTCGCGAAGGGCTCCGGCCGGTTGCTCTACGAGGTCCTCGACGACCTCTTCGACTACTGCTTCCCGATCCTCGACAAGATCGGGCACAAGCTCGACTCGGTCGAGGACGAAATGTTCGAGGGCCGCTCGGAGGAGATCGTCCGCGACATCTCCAACGTCAAGCAGGAGATCATCTCCTACCGCAAGATCATCAAGCCACAGCGCGCGACCCTGCGCTCACTCGAGCGCTACGTGGAGCGCTTCCTGCCCGAGCAGCTCGAGCTCTACTTCGACGACATCGTGGACGCGACCGAGCGCATCTGGGACCTGCTGGACAATTACAAGGAGGTCGTTGAGGCGCTCGAGGACACCAACGAGTCCGTCATCTCGCACCGGCAGAACGACGTGCTGCGGCTGCTCACCATCTTCAGCGTCACGATGCTTCCGCTCACGGTCATCACGGGCCTCTTCGGCATGAACGTCCTGTATCCGGGCGAGGGAACCCACGCGGCCTTCTGGGTCATCCTCGCCATGCTCGTGGCGACGCCTGCCGGCATGCTCGCGTTCTTCCGCTACAAGCGCTGGCTGTGACCGAGCGACTCTGGGCGCCGTGGCGCCTCGATTACATCCAGTCCGCGGACGATCACCCCGGCTGCGTGTTCTGCCGCGCGCTCGAGGCTGCCGACGCGGAGTCGCTCGTCGTGCACCGCGGCGAGCGTGCCTTCGTGCTCCTGAACCGGTTTCCCTACGCGTCCGGCCATCTCATGGTCGCGCCCCTGCGCCACGAGGGAGAGCTCGCCGGGCTCGCGGACGCGGAAATTCTCGAGGTACACCGGCTCGCCGCCCGCGGGTTGGCAGTTCTGAACGAGCTGTACGGCTCGCAGGGATACAACCTCGGCTGGAACCTCGGCCGCGTCGCTGGCGCGGGCGTCGTCGACCACGTACACCTGCACGTGGTCCCACGCTGGGCGGGCGACACGAACTTCATGCCGGTACTCGCCGACGTCAAAGTCCTGCCCGAGCATCTAGCCGAGACGCGCACGCGACTCTCCGCCGCCTGGGAGTAGCGGCCCCCTCTGCAGGCAGAGCGCGCAGCAAGGGTCGGGAATCTGCCCAACCGGTCGAGTCGGAGCGCGGGGCGACTGCAGGGGGAGAAGCGCAAGCCGCCCCGCTCGCCACCCCGAGTCAGACCGTGCTCTCGGGCACGCCTAGGCTACTCCTCCGGCCGGCAAGTTTCCAGAGGCCATCCGCCGCGCGGGACATCATTCCAGGCAGGATTACGGTGTTAGACGAGGCGCACATCAGCGCCGCCGCCAGGGAGCGCGAGCGGTTGCTCGCGGAGCTCGCGGAGGAGCAAGCAGCGCTCGCCGAGCGCGAGCGGCGGCTCGCCCTGCTCGAGGAGAAGCTGGAGCAGCGGCACGCGGGCGCCCGGGAAGCGCGTGCCCGGCTGGAGGCCGTTGAGCAGACGCGGGCGCAAGCCGCCGCCGAGCTCGAGCGGCGGATCGCGGCCGTGACCGCTCGGGAGCGCGAGCTCGAGCGTGCGACGCACGATCGCGAGCAGGCCGCCGCAGAGCTGGACGCCCGCCGCGAGGCGCTCAGCCACCGCGAGCACAAGGCCGCGGCGCACGAAGAGCTGGTCCATGCCCGCGGCCGCGAGCTCGCCGCCCGCGCTGAGGCCCTCGAGCGGGAGCGTCTTGCCGTCCAACGCGAAATCGGCACGCTGGCAGAGAGCAGGGAAGGCGCTGCGAGACGGGAGCGCGAGCTCGATCGTCGGAATCACGCTCTTCAGGCTGCTGAGCGGGCGGCTGTCGACTTGCAGGCGAAGCTCGAGACGGCCCTCGCCGACATCGAGGCTCGCGAAACGGCGGTGGCCGAGCGCGAGCGACGCGCGGAGCCACTCGTCAAGGCGCTCGGCCGCCGTGAGCAGGAGCTCGGACGCCGCACTCGGGAGCTGGAGGAGCAAGCCACGGGCCTCGACAAACGCGAGCACGCGCTGGCGGGCCGCGCAGCGTCCTTCGAGCAGCGGCGGGCCAGGGGTGAGGCGGAGGCGCGTGTAAAGGCGGCTGCGCTCGAACACCAGCAGGCGGCAACAGAAGAGGCCCTCCGCGCGTCGGCCGCCGCGCTCGAGCAGCGACGAGCGGAGGACGAGGCAGAGGTGCAGATGAGTGCCGCCGAGGTCGACCGCCGGAGCCGCGAGGCGGAAGAGCAGATACGGCAGCGCGAGCACCTTCTCGCTGCGGAGCAGGAAAGACTCGAGGAGGCTCGGTTGGAGGCAGACCGCACCCGCACGAAGCTCGAGACGCGAGAGCGGGCCGTCGTCGCCCGCGAGTACGCAGCGGCGGAGCGCGAACGGGAGGCGGAGGCCGCGGCGGCGTCCGTTGAGGCGCGGGGCGAGGAGCTCGCGCACGCGGTCCGCGCCCAGAGCAAGGTAGCCGTCGGGCTCGAGCTCAAGGCAGCGAATGTCTCTCGGCGCGAGCAGGCTGTCGCGGCTCGCGAGGCGGAGCTTTCGGCGCTCTGGGAGAGCGCCGAGACGAGCGCGCTCGACCGCGCCGACGTGGCCCTAGCGCCCCGCTTCGCCGCCCTGGAGGAGCGCGAGCGGGAGCTCGCCCGGCGCGAGTTGCTGCTCTTCCGCGGGGAAGCGGGAGAGCCCGGCGGCGAGCCGCCCGCGCCGGTCGTCCCGAGGCCTGTCGCGCGGGCACAGGCCGCGAGCAGCGCGGTCGCCCCTCCCCAGCGCAATCTCCCCATCCTGGAGTCACTCGTAACGGAGCACGGCCGCAACTTCGGAGCGCGTGTGGACGAGTGGCGCGCGTACCTCCACTACCTGCGCGAGTACGCCGATGCCTCTGGCGTGCTCCCGCCGACGTTCGAGCCCCTGGTCGCGGACGCTTTCGCGGAACTGCTCGCCCTCGACGCGGCGACGGACGGTCGCACCCTTACATCTGCGCGCGCCACTGCCGCCGCGCGCTGAGCAGTCCAGCAAGTATCGGCGCGCACCCATCGCCCATCGCAGAAAGATCGCTCACGTCGTTCGTTCAGCGATCAAGAGGGCAGGGGCGTCCACGACGCGCCCGAACTGCCCGGCGGGATCAATCGGGCACAGCGCGGACAACGGGCCGCGTTTAGAGCGGACGACGGGGTTCGAACCCGCGACCCTCAGCTTGGGAAGCTGATGCTCTACCAACTGAGCTACGTCCGCGCGATCCGATTGTAGCGCCGCCTCCCGCCCCCGCGGGAGGGGCGAGGGAACCGAAGGTTCCCCAAGAAAGCGGCTATCGGTGAGACACCGCGAACCGAAGCCGCAGCCCGGCTTGCCCGGGCGGGAGGCTCACCAACAACAAGGCAACGGTGGAACTACAAGACGAGCCGCCGGCTCCGCCCACGCCTGAACCCAAGCCGACGCCCGCAAGGAGGGGGCAAACGGGGGAACCAGGGGTTCCCCCGTCAAAAGAGGAGGGCCCGCGTTTCCGCAGGCCCTCCTCACTAGCGGTTGCGCGAGGTGCTCGCGCTAGGCGAGCACCTTCACGCGAGCCGTCTTGACGGCCTTCGGCAGCTTCAGGTTCGGCACGCGTGCGACGCGGTTCGTCGGAACCGTGCGCACGACCTTGCCGAGCACCTTGCCGTTGCGACCCACCAGCGTGATCTGGAGGCGGGCGGTCTTGGCCTTGCCGTTGACGCGGACAACCACGTAGCGATCGGTCCGCTTGAACGGGTTGGTGTCGACGCGGGCGAACGCCAGCGTCGCCGCCTTGGCCTTCGGGGCCTTCGCAGAAGGCTTCGAGACCTTCTCGATGATCTTCTGCGTCTGCTCCGAGGGCACGCCCGGCGTGATCTGGCTCGCCGGGACGTTTGCCGGGATCGCTGACGAGCCGCCGGTCGAAGTACCGCCGGCCTCGGTGCCGCCGGAAGCACCCGGCGGGCAAGCGAAGGTGAACGTCGCGAAGCGGATGATGCCCTCGTCGACGAACTCGGCAATCACGTTGCCCTGGATGCACTTGCCGAAGACCTCGACCGAGGCCTGGCCGTTCTCATCCGTGTACACACACAGCCGGTGC
>JBHEMZ010000035.1:0-11816 GCA_046262315.1 Gaiellaceae bacterium | reverse complement strand
ACGCTACGCTCGGCGGGCCGGCCGCTCGAGCTGGAACTCGGCGAGCGGCCGCCTCTCGGCGAGCGGGTGGAGGCGCTGCGAGAAGCCGCCGGCTGCCTTGCGGGCGACGAGTCGGCCAGCGAGCTCCAGCGCGCCAACGCGGCGCGCGTGCTCGAGGTCCTCGGCCGCGGTCCGGGCGCGGAGCAGCTGCTCGACCTCTCGCCGCACCGGGCACGAGGCGAGCGGGCGGCGACGTACGAGGAGGCGCGCCGCGCGCTCGAGCAGGCGGCGCTCGACGAGGTGGCGACACGCGACCGCAACCTGCTCCAGCTGCTGCTCGAGGGCTTCGCGGAGCAGTATGCGGCAGCTAAACAGCGCGAGTCCGCGCTCGACTTCGAGGATCTCCAGCTCGCCGCACGCGACCTGTTGCGCGCGCAGCCCGACATCCGTGAGCGTGAGCAGCTCCGCTTCCGGCAAATTGCTGTGGACGAGTTCCAGGACACCAATCGCCTGCAGTGCGAGCTGATCGATCTGCTTGCCGGCGGCCCGGCTGAGTGCGACCTGTTCTTCGTCGGCGACGAGTTCCAATCCATCTACGGCTTCCGCCACGCCGACGTCGGTGTGTTCCGGGAACGAAGGTCGGCCGAGGGGGGCGGGCTGGCGCTGACGCGCAATTACCGCTCGCGGCCCGAGGTGCTGGCCGTCGTCAACTACCTCTTCCGCGAGGAGTTCGGCGACGAGTTCCAGCCGCTGGCCGCCTCCGGCGATTTCACCGATCCGGTTTTCGGCCACCCGGTGGAGCTACTCGTCACCGACAAGGCCGCGCTCACCGATTCGCGGGTCCACTGGCGACGGGCCGAGGCGCGCCACGTGGCGCGCCGCGTCAAGGAGCTCGTGGAGGCTGGCGACGCGCAACCGGGCGAAATCGTCCTTCTGTTCGCGGCCGGCACAGACGCCGAGTGGTATGAGGAAGAGCTGCGCTCGCTCGGCCTGCCGACCTATCGCGCGACCGGCCGTGGCTACTTCGGCCAGCAGCAGGTGGTTGACCTGCTGTCGTACCTGCGCCTGCTCCACAACCGCTACGACGACGAGGCCCTCGTGACCGTGCTCGCTTCGCCGTTCGTCGGCGTCTCGAACGACGCGCTGGTGCTGCTCCGACGTACCGCCGGCCGCCGGCCGCTGTACGTCGGCATCGAGCGTGGCGTCGCCGAGCTCGACGAGCGCGACGGCAGGCTCGTCGCTGCCTTCCGACAGCGCTACGACCGGCTCGCCAACACCGCGCCCCGTCTCTCGCTCGAGCGCCTCTGCGAGGCTGTCGTCAGCGATCACGACTACGACCTCGCGGTGCTGGCGCGCTGGGACGGGCGCCGCCGCTACGCGAACCTGCGCAAGCTCGCCCGGCTCGCACGCTCGTACGAGGAGTTGCGTGGTCGCGACATCGAGGGCTTCGTGCGCTTCGTTCGCGCTCAGGAGTCCGTGGGCGCCCGCGAGCTCGAGGCCGTCGCAGAGGAGGAGGGCGCGGACGCGATCCGGCTGCTCACGATCCACGCCGCGAAGGGGCTCGAGTTCAAGGTCGTGGTCGTGGCAGACGCCGGCCGCGACCGCGCGGCACCGTCGCCCGACGAGATCCTCGCGCTTTCTGACGGGCGCTTCGGCTTCCGTATCGTCGACCCCGCGACGAGCGCGCGCCGGCCGGCATTCGAGTACGAACAGGTGCGCGAGCGGCGCGAAGCCGACGAGCGCGCAGAGCGGCTGCGCCTCTACTACGTGGCCATGACGCGCGCGATCGACCGGCTCATTGTCGCGGGATCGGTCGACTTCGAGCGAGTCGAGAGCGCCCCTGCATTCGAGGGAACGCCGATGGGCTGGGTCCTCGGACGCCTGGGGGCGGCGGAAGAGATCGCTGCGGCAACCGACGCGCCCCTCGAGCTCGAGCGAGAGGGCGCACGCCTGCTTGTGCGGGTGAACCGCGACGTCGCCGAGGGGATTCCTGCGGAGCCGGAGCCGGCGGTCACCGAGCAGCTCGAGCTGTTCGCCGCAGGCGGGCCGGCTCCGCTGCCAATCGCGCCGCAGCTGGCCGAGCTCGACCTTGTGCCGGAGCCGCCACTCCACGCGCCGCGCAGGCTCTCCTTCACCGGGCTCGCCACCTTCGAGCGCTGCTCGTATCGGTACTACGCCGAGCGCGTCGCTGGCATGCGTCCGGCGGACACCGGCGGGTCGCTGTCCGGCCAGGTGGGGCTCGGCGCGATGGAGCTGGGAAGCGCGGTGCACGCGCTGCTCGAGCAGGTCGACCTGCGGGAGCCGCGCCCGCCGGACGACCTCGAGGCGTGGCTGTGCGCTGAGTATTCCGCGGCGACACCGGACGACGTAGCGGCCGTGCGGCGTCTGGTCGACGCGTACTGCGGCTCGCAGCTGGCAGAGCGGCTCGGATCCGTCGAGGGCGTCCGCCGGGAGCCGCACTTCACCTTCGAGCACGAGGGCGTGCTGCTGCACGGATACCTCGACGTCGTGCACCGCGACGGCGACTCTGCGCTCGTCGTCGACTACAAGACGAACGCGTTCGGCGACGCCGACCCCGCGGAGATCGTCGAGTCCGAGTACCGGCTCCAGCGTCTCGTGTACGCGCTCGCCTGCCTGCGCGCCGGCGCCCGGAGCGTGGAGGTCGTCTACCAGTTCCTCGAGCGGCCGGACGACCTCGTCTCGGACACGTTCGCCCGGGACGACGTCCCAGAGCTCGAGCGCGCGCTCTCGGCGGCGATCGCAGCCATCGCCGCGGGCGCGTTCAAGCCAACGCCCGGCGAGCGCGTGTGCGCCGGCTGTCCGGCCCTAGACATCGTCTGCGCGGGCCCGCGCCTCCGCATCGCCGCCGAATCCGAGCGGGCGACCGTCGCGGCCTAGCGTCCCGGTATGCGCGTCGCGGCTCTCTACGACGTCCACGGGAACCTCGCCGCGCTCGACGCAGTGCTCGCAGAGGTTGCGGGCGAGCGCGTCGACGCAATCGTGCTCGGCGGGGACTTCTCGGCGGGGCCACAGGCCGAGGAGACGGTCGACCGCCTGCGCGGCCTCGGCGAGCGCGTGTTGTTCTTGAGCGGCAACGCCGAGCGCGAGCTCGCCGACCTCGAGTGGCAGCCGGAGGGCGAGCTGAGTCGGGAGCGAGTCGTCTTCACGCGCCAGGAACTCGGCGACGAGCGGCTCGCCTTCCTGCGCTCGCTGCCCGAGACGGTGAGACTGCGAATCGAGCCGCTCGGCGACGTTCTGTTCTGTCACGGCTCGCCGCGTGGCGACCTCGAGATGCTCACCGACGCGACGCCGGAAGAGCGGTTGCGCGACGCCGTGGCGGGCGCCGGGGCCGACCTTGTCGTGTGCGGTCACACGCACGCGCAGTGGCGCCGGATCGTCGACGGCCTGACCGTGCTGAACGCCGGCAGCGTCGGGATGCCGTACGAGGGTCGGCCAGGCGCGTTCTGGGCGCTGCTTGGGCCGGGGATCGAGCACCGGCGCACCGAGTACGACGTGGACGCGGCCGTCGCCGCCTATCGCGCGAGCGGCTATCCGGACGCCGACGAGTTCGCACGCGAGACGCTGCTCGAGCCTGCGACCGCGGCCGAGGCGACCGAGTTCTTCGAGCGCCTGGCGCTCGAGCGGCCCGAGTTCGCCGGGCGTGGCATCTAGCTACGTCCGGGAGGCGCGCCGGCGGGTGGGCCCGCGCCGGGCGCGCATCAAGCCGATCGTCGAGCGCTTGGCTGCCGAGCATTCGGACGCCACGATCGCACTTCGCTTTTCCTCTCCGCTCGAGCTGCTCGTTGCCGTGATGCTGTCCGCCCAGACAACCGACGTGAACGTCAACCGCGTCACCGAGCGGCTCTTTCGCAGGTACCGGAGTCCCGAGGACTACCTCGCCGTGCCGGCGGAAGAGCTGGAGCGCGACATCTTCGCCACCGGCTTCTTCCGGCAGAAAGCGCGATCGCTGCGTGGAACCATGAGACTCCTACTCGAAGAGCACGGCGGGGAGGTGCCACGCCGGATCGAGGAGCTCGTGCAGCTTCCCGGCGTCGCGCGCAAGACGGCGAACGTCGTCGCGGCCGAGCTCGGCGAAGCACAGGGCATCGTCGTGGACACTCATGTGCGGCGCCTGTCGCAGCGGCTCGGCCTGACGCGGCACGACGATCCCGTGAGGATCGAGCGCGATCTCCAGCGGATAGTTGCGCGGGCCGACTGGGGCCGCTTCCCGCATCTCCTGATCTGGCACGGCCGCCGGGTGTGCGTAGCCCGATCGCCACGGTGCGCCGAGTGCGCCTTGAACGAACTGTGCCCTTCCAGCCGCGTCGACGTCCCGCCCGCCATTCGCCACAGAGACGGCGCGGTTACGTGAGCTTTCGCCGGCTACCCTCGAGGCCCCTTGGGGGTGGGGGGTGGGTAAGCGGGACCGGGTTCGGGCGGGGCGCGGGGCGCGGGGCGCGGCAGCGAGATACGGCCTGCTGATCGCTCCTGCGAGTTGCGAGGAGCCGGCCCGGCCATCCGTGGCGCCGGGCCGGCTCCTCCGATTTCAGGGCGTCATATGCGGCCGCACGATCCAAAGCCCGCTGTTGATGTCGCTGGCCAGGATCAGCGGCGTGCCTGCCTCAGCGCCGTACGGCAAGACGCCCCACACGAGCGGCACGGGCGGGAAGAATCCGAACGGGTCTTCCGCGGCCGGCGGCACGAACTGCCCGCGCAGCGCGGGGGCGGCCGGGTTCTGGAGGTTCCACCAGACGATCCCGTCGGAGTACCAGGACGAGAACGCGTCGTACGAGCCGACCATCTCCGTGTTGTGGACGGAGTAGACGCCGTCTGTCCGCTTGGACGCGGCGTTCGGCGTGGCGAAGTGCCCGAGCACGTGTGGCCGCCGAGGACTGGAGCGGTCGACGATCCAGGCGTCGCCCCAGCCGTTGAAGTCCCCCTCGCAGAAGACCCCCTCGTCGAACGGGGAGAAATCCTCCGGGTTGATGATCTCGAGCTCTCCGGATGGCCCCGCTGGGGTCATCGAATGGTTGTCTCCGTCCTCGTCGGGCGGCGCGATGCGGGCCACGCCGCGTACGCGCGGCTGCGCGGGGTTCGCGAGGCCGAGCTCGAACGTGCCCGCGTCCCACATCGAGGCGAACAGGATCCGGCCGCCGTCGAAGAAGCGCACGCTATGCGCAAATGTGGCCCCGAAGCAGCCGATTTCGACGAACGTATCGTAGGTCCAGGTGCCCAGCGTGACCGGCGAGTTCGGATTGGTCGCGTCGACGATGCTCACCTCGGGCGCGCCGCTCAGGAACGTCGAGAACGGGTTCGCGCACGCCGCGAGCACGCGCCCGCCGACAGCCTGGACGAGATCGACCTCGTGGCAGCCCAGATCGGGAAACGGCGCATCCCAGAAGCCGAGCGTGACCGGGCTCGCCGGGTTAGTGACGTCGAAGAACATCAGCCCGCGCGGAACGTCCGCGAAGATGTCGCAGGCTTGGATCCCGACGACGGCGAGATCGCCCGACCACTGGCCGGGGCGCGCGGCCCGCACCGAGCGGACGACCACGTCCTCGCCGGTGGTGCCGTCGGGAATGTCCAGCGAGCTGACCCAGGCGGGGGCTGCCGGGTTGCGGATGTCAGCGACCTTGACGCCGGTGGCCGGACACGCGTCGGGCCCTGCGCCCCAGACGCCGACGTAGGCGAACCCTTTGTGACCCCAGACGTCGGCGTTGAAGCCGCCGGCGCCGAAGTCCTCGTGACCAAGCACGTCGAAGTTGACCGCGCGGCCGCCCGCGTTGAGCGCTACCTGCTGGCTGAGAGCGGCGGCCCCCTGTGACAGCGCGTCATGCGAAAACAGGCCGCCCCCGCCGGCCGCAGAGGCCGTACCGGCAAGAACGAGCGTGGAGGTCGCCGCCGCGCAGAGCAGCGTGATCCTCGAGCGATGCATTCCCACCCCCTCGTAGCGAATGTGCCGTGGCGACTCTTGCGCGCGCCATCCACGTTGTCAAGCGAGCCTCAGCCGACGACGGAAAACCCGTACCGCGACTCGATCAGCTCGCCGCGGTCGAAGCGGGACGGGTCGAGGAGCGAGAGATCGAATGGGTCCCAGCGCCGCTCGCGGATATGAGTCGCGAGGGACCTCCCTACTGCGGGGGCAAGCTTGAAGCCGTGGCCGGAAAAACCGGCAGCGACGTAGACTCCGTTGGCCTTCTGGATGGGCCCGATCGCCGGCTGCCAGTCCGGCGTGACGTCGTAGACGCCTGACCAGGCGCCGCGCCAGTGGCCGCCTGCGAGGGTGGGGATCCGAGCCGTCAACGCCCGCTCTAACCCCACCAGCGTCGCGGGCTCCGCGCCCTCCGGGCAGCGGTCAGGGTCGATCGGTTGGTGGGCGTGCGCCGGATCGAGCGTCCCGACCTCGATGAACCCGGCCTCCCCCGGCTTTGTGTAGAAGCGTGCGCCTCCCATCTCCGCAAGCACCGGTGGCGGAGGCCCGAAGGCGGTCGGTATGCGGTAGCGCCCGACCTCGGCGCGCGCGGGCGTGATCGGTAGTCGATAGCCGAGGGGCTCGAGCAGCGCCGGCGTCCATGGCCCGGCGGCCACGACCACGGCGTCGGCGCGAACCTCGCCCGCGGCGGTCTCGACGGCACCGGACTCGACCACCAGGACGGGCGTCTGTTCATGGACGATCGCGCCGCGTTGCCGCGCTGCCTGCGCGAAGCCTGCGGCGGCCAGGTACGGATCGCAGTAGCCGCCCTCGGGCTCCCAGCACGCGCCTGCGAGGCCGTCGAGGGCGATGCGGCCGTCGATCGCGCGCAGGTCCTTCGGCTCGAGCAGACGCACCGCTGCGCCGGCGCGCGCGCCGAGGGCCACGTTGTCCTCGAGCGCTGCGCGATCCTCGTCCCCGACGAGCCACAGAACGCCGCTTCGCACGAAGCCGCAGGAGCCGCCGACCTGGTGCGCAAAGTCGCCGTACACCGCAAGCCCGAGGACAGCCATCTCGACCAGCAGTCGCTGCGAGTAGTGCGCCCTCACGATCGCCGTCGAATGACCCGTGGGCCCCGACGCAACGGTGTGCCGCTCCAGCAGGAGGACCTCGAGGTCGCCGGAGAGGTAATAGGCGAGGGCCGTCCCCGTGATGCCGCCGCCGACGATCACGACGTCCGTGCGCTCGGGCAGCGGGCTCACCCCGGGGTGAGAGCTACGAGCAGGCCGCCGTCGGCGTCGTAGGCCGGGAAGAAGTCGGCGTTCACCCGCTTGCGCGACCCCATGCGGGTGCGGAGCTCGAGCTCCTCGCCGAGGCGGCGCACGCCCCATTCGAGCGAGAGCTCGACGGGATTGCGCCCGGGGTCGAAGCCGGACAGGTCGAGGCTCTCGATCAGGTCGCGGCCGAGCAGGTCGCCCTCACGGTATCCCGACAGCTCGAAGACGCCGCGGCCGATGGCGAGGATGCGCGCGCCCCGGTCGCAGACGACGAAGCCGGTCGTCGGCGCCGGGTAGTAGTCGTCGAGGAGCTCGAACAGGAACCCGAAGCCGCAGCGTGCGCACGAGACCGCCTGCTGAGTGAGGCCCTCGCGCGCGTCGTGGTCGATCGACCGCTCCTTGCAGTTCGGACAGATGAAGAACGGCATGTCTTGGGTCAGACGCCGGCGGGCTCGCGCGGCGCCGTCAGCGCCTCACCCTCGTGCCCTCGCTCGGTCGCGAGCCAGCGCTCGGCGTCGAGCGCCCCCATGCAGCCCGTGCCGGCCGCGGTGATCGCTTGGCGGTAGACGTGGTCGACGACATCGCCGGTCGCGAATACGCCCGGCACGTTGGTCGCCGTCGAGCCGGGCTGTGTGAGGAGGTAGCCGGCCTCGTCGTGGTCGAGCTGATCGAGGAAAAGCGCGGTATTCGGGTCGTGACCGATGGCGACGAACAGCCCGTCCGCTGCGAGCTCGGTCGGCTCGCCGGTACGAACGTCGCGCAGTCGCACGCCGGCGACGCGGCCGTCCTCGCCGATGACCTCGTCGACGACGGCGTTCGTCACGAAGCGGATCTTTTCGTTCGCCTTCGCGCGGTCGAGCATGATCGGCGAGGCCCGGAACTCGTCGCGGCGGTGCACGATCGTGACGTTGGAGGCGAACTTCGTCAGGTAGACGGCCTCTTCCATCGCCGAGTCGCCGCCGCCGGCCACGACCACCTTCTTGTCACCGAAGAAGGCCGCGTCGCAGACGGCGCAGTACGAGACGCCGCGACCCTGGAGCTCGCGCTCTGACTCGAGGCCGAGTTGTCTGGCGCTGGCGCCTGTGGCCACGATGACCGCGCGGGCACGGTACTCGTCGTCGCCTACCCACACGCTGAACGGCTGCTGCGAGAAGTCGACGCGCGTCACGTCGTCGGTCAGGAACTCGGTGCCGAAGCGCTCGGCCTGGCGCCGGAAGTCTTCCATCATCTTCGGGCCCATGATCCCGTCCGGGTAGCCCGGATAGTTCTCGACGTCGCTCGTGATCATGAGCTGACCGCCCCAGGCGAAGCCTTCGATGACGAGCGGTCGCAGGTTGGCGCGGGCGCTGTAGAGCGCAGCGGTATATCCGGCGGGGCCGCCGCCGATGACGATCAGGTCGCGCACCCCGTCTGTCTGGCTCACGATGCTCCCTCTTTCCCCGCTCGGCCGCTCCGGAACGGCCGTCACCGTATTCAACGATACGGACGGTACGAGGCTTCCCATGTGGCCGTCCAGACGATCATGCAACCGGCTCGCCGCACAGGTAGAGCCGGCCGTCGCGTACCTCCGCGCTCCGGGCTGGCCGGTGCCTCGCGGCTTCGCCCGGACGGATGAGGTGGACGACGTCGTGACCGCGCGCCGCAAGTAGCTCGGCGATCAGGCGGCGGTGACAGCGCTCGGGGAGTGTCTCCGCGCACAGGAAGCACGGGGTTGGCTCCGCGAGGGCGCGCTCGAGTGCGCGCTGCCACGGCGGCGTGCCCATGCGAGCCGCGTAGCCGCGAAAGGCGCCAAGGCACGAGAAGCGCTCCTCGCCCGGCTCGCCGCTTCGCCGGCCGCCGAGGTCGAGCTCGTGACGGTAGGCGACGTCGGCGGCCTCGACCCCGGCGGCGAGGGCAGCTCGGTTGAACTGCGGATTGCGCCGCGAGCCGGGGAAGCGGCGCACGTCGACAACCGTTTGAACTCCGGCGTGCGACAGGCACATCACGAGCTCGGCGAGGGGGCGCGTGCCGTGGCCGATGGTGAAGACGCGCATGGCCGGAGGGTACGGTCCGTCCGACCGAACCGGCGAATTACAATCGCGCGTCCGGGGCAAAGGGGTGTGCGGAAAGGAGTCGGGTGGCGGCCACCATCAGCTGGGACAACCTGCGTCAGCTGGCGGCGTTTCGCGCCGTGAAGGGCTGCGCCGTGAGCCTCTACCTCGATCTCGATCCGAGCAACGCGCCCACGGCCGGCGATGTGCAAACGCGGGCGCGCTCGCTCCTCGACGGGGCCGGCAAGAGCGACGGCGCGCGGCGCGGCGAGTCCACCCACGACCAGCGTCAGGCTCTGCGCGAAGACTTCGAGCGCATTCGCCGCTACTTCGAGGACGAGTTCGACCGCGACGGCGTCCAGGGGTTGGCTCTGTTCACCTCGGCGCTCGACAACCTCTGGCGTCCTCTGCCGCTCGTGGGGTCGGTCGCCGACGAGGTGCACGTCGGCCGGGAGCTGTACCTCACGCCGCTCGTGCCACTCGTCGGTCGCGGCGAGGGTGCGCTGGTGGCGATGGTCTCGCGGGAGCAGGGACGGCTGTACCAGCTGCGCGGGGGCCGGCTGGAGGATCTAGCCGACCGCTTCGACGAGCAGCCGGGCCAGCACGACCAGGGCGGCTGGTCGCAGGCGCGCTTCCGGCGCCACATCGAGAAGCTGGTCGAGGAGCACTTGAAGGCGGTCGCGGAGGAGCTGGCGCAGCACGTTCGCCGGCTGCGGTCGGCGCGCGTCGTCGTCGTCTGCGCCGAGGAGATGCGCAGCGGGTTCGAGGCGATGCTGCCGAAGGAGGTGCGCGCCGCGATCGTCGGGTGGGCGCAGGCCGAGGCGCACGCGACCCCGGCTGAGCTGCTGGAGGTGGCGTCACCGCCGCTCGAGGCGGCACGAGAGCGCGAGGAAACTGGGGCCGTCGAGCGCTGGCGGGAGGAGGCCGGACGCAACGGCCGCGCCGCCTCTGGGTGGGAGGAGACGCTCGAGGCCGCGTCCGACGGTCGCGTGGACGTGCTGCTCTTCACGGAAGGCGTCTCCCACGACGCGTGGCAGTGCCCCGCCTGCGGCCGGGTGGGCGCCTCGGGCGGGCGCTGTCCGCTGGACGGCACGGAGATGGAGGAGCGCTCCGACGGCCTCGACCTGGCCGTCCACCAGACGCTCGTGCACGGCGGCTCGGTGTGGGCTCTGCGGCACCGTGGCGACCTCGATCCTGTCGAGGGCGTCGGAGCGGTGCTGCGCTACTGACACCGTGTCGCCTGACGAGCGGGCTCTGGTCATCCGCCCGCTCGCCCGGATGACCTGACTCGGATTTTCGGTCCTCTTTCGCGCTCCTTCGGCGAAGCCTGGCTCCAGCGGCAAGAGACCGCGACGAGGTGTACGTGAAGTGGTCGAGCAGGAAGGCCGGCCGTGCCGGCCTCGACTTCGTCCGCTACCCGCGCCGTGAGGCGGCGTTCTTGTGGGCGGCGCACGTGGAGCCAGAGGCCCCGTCGCGCGGCGTTGGGACAGCGCTCGTTGAACATCTCGAGCAGGCTGCCCTAGCGCAGATGTTCGTTTACGCCGCGTCGGCGGCGCGCGGCAGTGCAAGCTCGATCGTCTCCGCCTCGATCGTCTCGATCGGCTCGTGGTCGATCGCCTGCTGCAGCCGCCCGTCGAAGCGATCCAGACGGCGCTCGGCGTCGGAGTACTTCGATCGGGCATGCCCGAGGTGCTTGCCTACCACCTCGAAGTCGTCCTTGAAGCGCGCGAAGTCCTTCTGGAGCGCGGCGCAGTACGCCATCACCTCGTGCGCGTGCTGCTCGATCTGGAGGCCCTTGAGTCCGAGCGCGATGACCTGGAGCTGTGCCGTCAGCGTCGTGGGAGAAACGGGGAAGACTCGCTTCTCGTGCGCGTACGTGAGCATCGCGCCCGTTCGTCCGCAAACGAGCTCGTAGTAGACCCCTTCCGACGGCAGGTACATCAGCGCGAAGTCGTAGGTGCCCTCGGCCGGGCGGATGTACTTCTGGGCGATCGCGTCGACGTGGCCCTTGAGGTCGCGCGAGAACGCCTTCTCGGAGAGCTGGCGCTCGCCATCGTTCGCCGCCTCGCAGAAGCGGTGGAAGTTGTCCAGCGGGAACTTGGCATCCACCGGGACGAGCCGGTCGACCTTGATCACCGCGTCGACGCGCTCCCCGCTCGCGAAGGTGTGCTGGAGGTCGTAGGCGTGCGGCGGCAGCCGGTCGGCGAGCAGGTTGCCGAGCAGCAGCTCGCCGAAGCCGCCCCGCGCCTTCGGTGGGCGCAGCGCCTGCTCCAGGCGGGCGAGATCCTTCGCGCGCTCGAGCATCTGCGCCGTCGCCTCGTTCGCCTTCCCGAGCCCCTCGTGGATCTGGCTCGTCGTCTGCGCGGCGCTCGCGAGGCGGCGGTCGACCTTGCCGTCGAGCTCCGAGAGGCGCCGGTCCATCGTCTCGGTGACACCGCCGAGCCGGCGGTCGATCTGGGCACTGCGCTCGGCGAGCTGTGCGTTCGACTCGGCCTTGAGCGACGTCAGCTGCGCTGACGAGTCGGCGCGCAGGGCGCCGCGCTCGGCGCGCAGGAAGCGCGCGAGCCAGACGAGCGCGGCTGCGACCGCGACGGCCGCGAGGAGCAGGGAGATCGCGAT
>JBHEMZ010000034.1:0-5220 GCA_046262315.1 Gaiellaceae bacterium | reverse complement strand
GGATCAAGGGAACCCTGAGGGAACACAAGCTCGCGCACGCGCGTCCACGCGCGTCCACGCGCGGTCACTCGTTCTTGGCCGATCCCTTCAGTTAGCGGGATTTTCGCGCCCCCGAAGATCCGACCCACGGCTTGTGCGTGTGCCCGAAGACGAGGAGATCACACTCCGCCAGCCTGGGCGATCCGCTCGAAGGTGCTCGCCCGTCTATCTTCGAGCAGGTACTCGTTCACCTTGCGAGGCGAGCCGTGCACGAGGCGCACTCGCTTCCTGCCGAGTTGGAAGCGAAGGTCGAAGGGCAGCTCGTGCATGAACCGCTTCGAGCGGTCGTCGGTGTGCGCGAGCGTCCATGCGACTGAGGCTTCGCCGATCTCGCGGTCCTTGGGCGTCGGGTAGAAGCAGCCGCAGTCTTCGAGGTCGCGCGCGATCGCGTAGTCGTAGTTGCCGTAGATCGTCGGAATCGCGCGCTCCTCGATCATGCGGCAGATCTCGTTCGGCCAGGGTCCGTAGCCGACGAGGTCGCCGCCGCAGTAGAGCCCGTCGACGTCGAGTTCTTCGATCCGCGCGAGCGCCGCTTCCAGCGCCGGTACGTTGCCGTGGACATCGGTGATGACGGCGATGCGCCCGCTCATGCTCGGGCCGCCTCGTCATCGAGCTCGGCGAGCAGCTTCTCGACGCGCTCGGCGATCTCGTCGCGGATCGCACGCACCTCTGGGGGCGGCCGGCCGGCGGGGTCAGGCAGGTCCCAGTCGAGGTAGCGCTTGCCGGGGATGTAGGGGCAGGCGTCGCCGCAGCCCATCGTGACGACGACGTCGGCCCACTCGGCGTCCTCGCGCTCGAGCTTGCGCGGAACGCGCCCGGAGAGGTCGACGCCGAGCTCGCGCATCGTCTCGACGACCGGCGGATGGACGCGCGCGGCCGGCTCCGTGCCCGCGGAGCGAGCCTCGTGGCGGCCGTGCGCAGCGCGCTCAAAGAGCGCCTCGGAGATCTGGGAGCGGCCGGCGTTGTGCAGGCAGACGAAGAGCACGCGGCTCATGCGGGTTGCTCCTTGCGATCGCCACCGAGGTCCGCCGTTCGTGTCGGCTCGCCGCGGACGAGCTGATAGGCCAGCGCGCCGACCGCGGCGCCGACGAGCGGCGCGAGCAGGTAGAGCCAGAGCGCGTGCAGCTCGCCGGAGACAAGCGCGGGGCCGAGCGAGCGGGCCGGGTTCATCGAAGCGCCCGACACGGGCCCGCCGAACATCGCGTCCAGGGCGACGGTCGCGCCGATCGCGATCGCCGCCGCCTCGCCCACCGCGCGCGTGTCGGTCGCCACGGCCATGATCATGAACATCAGAAAGAAGGTGAGCACGATCTCCCAGAGAAACGACTGGCCCTGGGATCCGGCGGGGAGCGTGGCACCAACGTCCGCCACGTTGCCGAGCGAGCCGCGCAGCAGCGCGGCGGCCGCCAGCGCCCCTGTCAGCTGGGCTGCCCAGTAGGCGCCGACGCGCGGCCAGGGGAAGTGGCGGGTGAGCGCGAACGCGAAGCTGACTGCCGGGTTGAAGTGCGCGCCCGAGATGTGGCCGAGCGCGTAGACCATGACCATGATCACGAGGCCGAAGCTGATCGCCACGCCAACGTGGCCGAGCGCCTGCGTCTCCGCCTCGACCATCACCGCGCCGGCGCCGGCAAACACGAGCGCGAACGTGCCCAGCGCCTCGCCAACAAGCGAGCGGGCGAGCGCGGCGCTCATCAGGCGGCCTCGGCGCGCGGCGGGCCGGCGAGCAGCTCCTGTACCCGCTCGAGCGCGTCCAGCCGCAGCCGGTAGTAGACGAACGCCGCCCGCTTCTCGCGCGCGAGCAGCCCCGCCTGCGTCAGCTGTTTGAGGTGGTACGAGACGGTCGGCTGCGTGAGCCCGAGCTGTGGCACGAACTCGCAGACGCAGACGGACGCGCCGCCGGCTCGGATGAGCATGTTCAGGATGCGAAGCCGCGTCCGATCGGCGATCGTCCGCAGCAAGCGCTCAAGCTCCGCCGCCTCCTCGTCCGAGAGCGACGCGCCCGCAAGCGGCGTCACGCACTCCACCAGTGGGAGATCCGAACGCATCCCCATGCGAAGGATATAGATGGCGGTCTATATCAATCGCACCTTCGGATCTGAGCGGCACCGAGCTCTCTCGCAGGCGGGATTCGTTCGCCTCGTCAGGTGCGAGATATATCAGAAAAGGATGATATAAATGTGCCTATGGCCGGTCCACTCACCGCCTCCCCGTTCCGGCTCCCCGCAGCGCCGCTGGAGACGGACCTGGTCGCGAAGTACTTCCGCGGGCTCGGGGATCCGATCCGGCTTCGGATCCTCGAGCTCTTGCAGCGCGAGGGCGAGCTGGCGGTCGGCGCGCTGGTGGTGCGGCTCGGGCTGCCGCAGCCGCAGGTGTCCAATCACCTCGTCTGCCTTCGTTGGTGCGGGTTCGTCGAAGGCCGGCGAGAGGGCCGAACGGTGTACAACCGGATCGCCGATGCGCGGGTCGAGGCGATGCTGGAGCTGGCGCAGTCGCTGCTGGCCGATAACGCCGAGCATGTCGCCGCCTGCTGTCGGATCGAGGAGCCGGTTCGATGAGGCGGCCGCACGTGGAGATCCTCTACTTCGACGGCTGCCCCAACCACGAGCCGGCGCGGGCGCTCGTCGAGCGGCTGGCCGAGCAGCTCGGAGTCGAGCCCGCGATCGAGCTCGTCGAGGTCGCCGGGCCCGAGGCGGCCGGCGCGCTGGGCTTCCTCGGCTCGCCAACGGTGCGCGTCGACGGCCTCGACGTCGAGCCGGGCGCCCAGGAGCGGCGCGACTTCGCGCTCTCATGCCGCATCTACCGCGGCGAGCGCGGCGTCTCCGAGCAGCCCGACGAGCGCTGGGTACTAGACGCGCTGACCGAGGCTGCCGAGTGAGCGGGGACAGCAGCGGCGCGAGCCGAACGGAGCTGGAGACGGGCGTGGCCGCAACGCTGGCGGCGGCCGAGATTCCGGCCTCAAAGCTCGGGCCCGCCCGCCGAGCGGGGCTGACCGACGAGGAGCGGGAGCTGTATTTCTGGATTCTGCGCCGGTTCGCCACCGACGGGCGCCCGAGCAGCGGCGAGATCCGCGCGGCCGCGGAGCGGTACAGGCTCGACGCCGAGCATGCGCTCGGATCGCTCGCGCGCGAGGACCTCGTCCACCGCGGCGCGGACGGCGAGATCGCAGTCGCCTACCCCTTCTCCGGCCGGCCCGCCGTCCACCGCGTCCGCTTCCGCGGCGGCCACGAGGTGGACGCGATGTGCGCAATCGATGCGCTCGGCGTCGCGCCGATGGTCGGCGAGCCGATCGAGATCGAGTCGCGCGACCCCGTGAGCGGCGACGAGATCCGGGCGCGCGTCGCGCCCGACGGGGCCGCCGAGTGGTCGCCCGAGGCGGCGGTCGTCGTCGCCGGCGCCACCCGCAGCGAGCGCGACGACGCCTGCTGCCGCTGCTGCCCGGTGCTGAACTTCTTCGCCTCCGCGGCGACGGCCGAGCGCTGGCTCGCCGACCACCCGGACGTGCACGGAAACGTCACCTCGATGCGAGAAGCTGCCGCCGCCGGGCGAGCCGTCTTCGGCGACGTGCTCCCAAACAGCTAATGCCTCTGGCGATCGATCGCGATGAGGTGCAGCGGCTGCTCGCCGAAGAGCAAGCCCGGCTGCTCGAGGTGCTGCCCGCCGCCGAATACGAGGACGAGCACCTGCCGGGCGCGATCAACATCTCCCTGAAGCAGCTCGATCGCGAGACGACGCGAGCACTCGACCGCGGCCGCCCGGTGATCGCCTACTGCTACGACTACCAGTGAGACATGAGCCCGCGAGCCGCGTCGCGGCTCGAGAGCATCGGCTTCGAGCAGGTCTACGACTACGTCGCGGGCAAGGCCGACTGGGGAAGCGCGGGCCTTCGGCTCGAAGGCGCAGAGGGAAGCGAAACGCGCGCGGGCGCGCACGTCCGCACCGATGTGCCGACCTGCGGCCCGCACGACCGGCTGCGCGAGGTCTGCCAGACCCTGGACGAGAGCGGCTGGGACACCTGCTTCGTCGTCGACGAACGGCGCGTCGTCCTCGGCCGGCTCGGTCGACAAGCGATCCACACCCGCGCGGACGTCTCCGCCGAGCAGGCTATGATGCTCGGACCGAGCACGATCCGCCCGAGCGCCCGCCTTCGCGCCGTCGTCGAACGGATGGAGCGGCAGAAGCTGACCAACCTGCCGGTAACGACGTCCGACGGACAGTTCGTCGGATTGCTGCTGCGCGACGAAGCCACGCGCGCGCTCCCGCATCTCCGCTAACCCGGTTCCCGCCATACGGTTTCGTTTGCCATCGAGACAACCTGCGCATCCCGCGCACATCCCGCAGGAGGTCGCCGGAAGCTCCCGCCTGTGCCCGGCAATCCCCGCAAGGCGGTGGCTGAAAGACCTGCTCTAGCCGCAAATCCCCGCCTATCCCCGCACAGGCCGGAAGCACCATGACCGGCCTGTCACGCCGGAGGTCGCGGGTTCGAGTCCCGTCGCTCCCGTAATTTTCGATAAAAATCCTGCAAACCCGCATGTTCTGTGCCCTGCCTAGGCGCGAACGACCGCCGGCTTCTTTTTTCATCCCGCCCACATCCCGCACGGGAATCGCCGCACGATGCCGGGGGTAGCCGGTGATTCCCGCAACGCGGAGTGCCGGCCGTATGGCCGGAGGTCGTTTCGCGGCTGGGAGTCGGTGGGCCGATTTGCAGGCGGCGGTTGGTCGCGTCCCGCCCCGGCCGCCCAGCGGTCGCTGTACCCCGCTAGCTCGTCGGAGCCGCGTGCGAGGGTTTGTAGCGTGAAGCGTCTTCTTGCCCGCCCACCGAAGCTAACCTGGCCACCTCATTTGCCGAGGCATATCGCAGCGGCCGCTTCACGCAGCTCAAGCTGATGAGACACAGCGAGCTGATCAGCGACGGGATGTGCGGGGGAAAGCGATCGTTGTCGCAACTACAAACTAACGGATGCGTGCGGGAATGTGGCTGCAGGGTGCGAGAGTGCCCGAAGCGGGAAGAGGGCCCCCAAGTGCCCTCTTCCAGCGAGGCCTCGGTGAGTGCTTATCAGGTGCGGGTCTGTGCGAGTTCGGGCATCAACCCGAGCTGCGTCATGACCTGGACCTGGTCGAAGTAGAGCTGCGTCTCCGCGACGGCGTCGCCCTCGATACGAAGGAGCTGGACGCCGCGGCCGG